>NZ_AOHZ01000041.1:205842-269912 GCF_000337215.1 Natronolimnohabitans innermongolicus JCM 12255
GATCTCGACGTATTACGTCATCTACAACCGACAGATCTACGCGCGCGTAAAGCCCTATCTCGAGCGATTCGAGCGCGAGGATACCATCGACGCCCAGCCCGTTGAGTACGAGGATCACGCCGTCGTCGTCGGCTACAGCCGGTTGACCGGCGAACTCGCGGACGTCCTCGAGCGAGCGGACGCCGTCGACGAGATCGTCTTCGTCGAGGACCGCGCCGAGTACGTCGAGGAACTGAACGACGCCGACGCCGGCTTCATCTTCGGCAACGCCAGACACGGTGACGTCAGACAGGACGCGAACCTCTCCGGCGCCGACGTCGTCGTCAGCGCCGCCGAGCGGACGGACGTCAACCGCCGGCTGCTCGAGGACGCCGAAGACGCCCTCACGATCGTCACGGCGCCGACGGAAGCGGCGGCGACGCGACTCGCCGAAGAGGGCGCCGACTACGTCGTCGTCGGCCGCGGCCTCGTCGGCGCGGAACTCGCCGACCTGCTCGCCGACCTCGACGATCCGGACGCCCTCGAGTCGCGGCTCGCGGCGCTGAACGACCGCGCCCGAAGCGGGTCGCCGCGGCTCGCCGACGAGGCGGCGGGCGATCGCGGAATCGAGGACGAGCGTGAGAGAGACGGAGGTGAGACCGATGTATGAGATCCTGTTCGCGCTGACGTTGATTTTCGTTCTCGCGTCGATCCTGCTGATCGTCGCGGCCCAGAAAGGGCTCCCGGTGATCCCCTTTTACCTGCTCGCGGGGATCGTCGCCGGTGCGGTGATCGACGAGACCGAACTGCTCGACCTGGCCCAGTGGGGGATCGCGTTCCTCGTGTTCCTCTTCGGGGTTCACGTCGATTTCGAATCGGTTCGCGAACGCGGTCGCATCAGCGTCGCGGTCGGGACCGCACAGGCGCTTCTCGTCGGCGCGCTCACGTTCGGCGTCGGAACGCTGCTCGGCCTGGACGCGCTGAACGCGGCGTACGTCGCGATCGCCGCCGCATTGAGTTCGTCGCTCGTGGCGACCAGCTACCTCGACGGAATTCGGTCCGCCCGCCCGACCTACGAACGCCTCGCCGAGTCCATCCACTTCACCGAGGACGTCATCGGCGTCCTCGTCATCCTCGGCCTGAGCGCGTTCGTCTACGCCGAGACGCCGGCCGTCGAGCAGTTCGGCGTCGCGGCCGGCCTCCTCGCGCTCGCGTTGCTGATTCGGTACGTCGTCTTCCACCGCCTGACGGCGAAGCTCCGCGGCGACTCCGAGGTGTTGATGCTCGTCGGCATCTCCTTCGTCGTCGGCTTCATCGCCCTCGCCGAACTCGCGAACCTCTCGATCATCGTGGGTGCGTTCGCCGCGGGGATCGCCGTCGCCGACGACTACCCCCACTCCCTCGAGCTAGTCGACACCGTCGACGACCTGGAGGACTTCTTTACGCCCATCCTCTTCGTCACCGTGGGCGCGTTGCTCACCGTCCCCTCCCCCGAGTCGCTCGGCTACACGGCCGTGTTGCTCGCGGCGGTGCTCGTCGTGAACCCCCTGTTCGTCGCCGCGATCCTCGTCCGGAGCGGCTTCGACGGACGAACGGCGATTCTCACCGGGCTGACCCTCGATCAGCTCAGCGTCTTCTCGCTGTTCGTCGCGATCGAGGCGCTCGCGGCCGAGACGATCGCAAGACCGGTGTTCGACGCGATCGTCCTCGCCGCCGCGGCGACGATGGTCGTCGCGACCTACACCGGTCGTCACGCCGACGTGATCGCCCGCCGGCTTCGCGACCGCGGCGTCGTCGACGCGCTCGGCGAGTCCGTCGACGACCGCGCGCAGGTCGCCGACGGGATTACCGACCACGTGATCGTCGTCGACGTCGAACACGGCGGCTGGAGCGCCCTCGAGGCCTGCGACGCGCTCGACCGACCGGTCGTCGTCATCGAGGACAACCCCGCCACGTTCGAGACGATCCAGGACGAGTGCGACAACTACGTCTACGGCGACGTCGCCGACGAGCGCGTCTGGGAGCTGGCGCGCCTCGAGGAGGCCGCGGCCGTCGTCTCGCTGACGCCCGAACGCGACCGAGCCGAGGCGATTCTCGACCTCGAGACGGACGTCCCGCGGATCGTCCGCGTCGAGGAGACCGACGCGGCCGAGGAGTTCGTAGAACGCGGCGCCGCCGGCGCCATCTACCCCGACGCGATCGCGGCCGAACGCGTCGGCGACGACCTCGAGGCGCTGCTCGCGGGCGAGATCTCCCGCGAGGAGTTCGCGGAGCGCGGTCGGCGACACCTCGAGAGGGCGTCGGAGTAGCGCGATCGAACCGACAGACCGTGTGCTCTCCGGGTCCACTCTTTTGCCGATCCGCGTGGAACGAGACCTACTGGCCGACAGTACGGTGACGACGCCGAATCACGCATCCGTTTCGCATCCATGGACGACGAATTCCTTCCCATCGATTCCTACGGCGTTATCGGAAACGACGACCGCTGTGCCCTCGTCGGGCGCAACGGATCGATCGACTGGTGTTGCTTCCCGCACGTCGAGTCGCCGAGCGTGTTCGCGGCGATCCTCGATCCCGAGGCCGGCGGCCGATTCGCCGTTCGCCCCGCCGGCGAGTACGAGGCGAGCCACGAGTACGTCGAGCGGACGAACGTCCTCGAGACGACGTTCGAGACCGACGACGGTGCGGTGACGGTGACGGACTTCATGCCGATGGCGGGAGCCGAGGCCGTGCGCCACTCGAAGCACGATTCCAACGGCGACGGCGGCGAGGCCGAATCGACCGACGAACGGTTCCAGCACGCGATCTATCGCAAGGTCGAGGCCGTCTCGGGTGCCGTCGAACTGGACGTCGTTTTCGAACCGCGGTTCGGCTACGGACGGTCGACGACCCTCCTCGATCGCACCGACGACGGCGACCTCGTGGCCCTCGAGGACGTGGACGATCGCGAAGATAGGGTGGACGTGCCGAGAAACGGCGACGAGGGCGACTGGGCGCCGACGCCCGAAGACGACCGGACGCAAGATCACGAACGCGGCGTGCTCTACCTCCACTCGACTCCCGCCCTCGACCTCGAGATCGAGTCCGGCGGCGAGGGCGGGACCGAATCCGAAAACGAAGACGACGAGGGCGAGGCGCGAACCGAGCGCGGCGACGGGGTCGCCACGGCGACGGTGACCGTCGAGGACGGAGCGACCGAGTGGCTCTGTCTCCAGTACGGCGCGCCGAACCGGCGGTCTCCGGACGAGTACGAGACGCTGCGCGAGGAGACGATCGAGTTCTGGCGAATGTGGCTCGACAACTGCGAGGAGTCGGCGACGGACATCTTCGAGTTCGAGGAGAAGTGGCGGGACGTCCTCGTCCGCTCGGCGCTCGTGCTCAAGCTGTTGATCCACGACGAGACCGGCTCCATTCCGGCCGCGCCGACGACGTCGCTCCCCGAGGAGATCGGCGGCGAACTCAACTGGGACTACCGGTACAACTGGATCCGGGACGCGAAGTTCACCATTCAGGCGCTCCACAGCGTCGGCCAGACGACGGAGGCCGAGCGCTACTTCGAGTGGTTCCGAGAGATCGGCCACGAGACGCCCGCGGAGATCCAGCCGCTGTACGGCCTCCACGGCGAGTCCGACCTCGAGGAAGAGTACCTCGAGCACCTCTCGGGGTACCGCGACTCGACGCCGGTCCGGATCGGTAACGCCGCCGCGGAACAGAAACAACTCGACATCTACGGGACGATCGTCCAGGGGATCTACGAGACGATCCGCTACGAGAACGGGCTCACCGACTACGACTGGGAGTCGGTCCGCGCGTTAGCCGAGTACGTCTGTGACCACTGGGACGAACGCGGCGAGGGCATCTGGGAGTTCCGAGACCTCAACGAACACTTCGTCCACTCGAAGCTGCTGTGCTGGGTCGCCCTCGACCGCGCGATCCGGCTGGCCGACGAGTACGACCGCGAGGCGCCCCTCGAGCGCTGGCAGCGAGAGCGCGGCGAGATCCGGGACGCGATCGAACAGCGGGGGTACGACGAGGACCGCGAGAGCTTCGTCCAGTTCTTCGGCGCGGACGAGGCGCTGGACGCGACCGCTCTCCTGATTCCGATCTACGACTTCCTCCCGGCCGACGACGAGCGCGTCCAGAACACGATCGATACGATCCTCGAGGAGCTGACGACCGACGACGGGCTCGTGTTCCGGTTCGCGGACAGCCCCGCGCGGCCGCGAGAGCCCGGCGGGTTCGTCCTCTGTTCGTGCTGGCTCGTCGACGCGCTGGTCCTCTCGGGACGGATAGAGGAGGCAAACGAGATCTTCGAGAGCCTCCTCGAGCACACGTCGCCGCTCGGCCTCCTCTCCGAGATGGTCCACGCCGACGACGGCACCCTCCTCGGAAACTACCCGCAGGCGTTCAGCCACATCGGGCTGCTCAACAGCGCGATCTACCTCGCGAGCGCGAACGACACCGACCAGCTTCCACCCGAGGAACTCGAGCGCGGCGCGGCGTCGCCCCTGTTCCAACAACACGGCTCTTGATCGCGCGGTGGACCGGAAATCGAGAGCGAACGTCGCCGCTCGAACCATCGGATGACAACGCCGAACAACCGATTCCGAGAAGACAACGTATAACCGACGGTTGCCCGAACACGAAGAGGAACCCGTTTCTCCATGAGCGAAATCGCCCTCGCGGCCGACTTCGCGATCATCGTCGTCGTGGCGACGCTCATCGGTCTGATCGCCCGTCAGACCGGCCAGCCGACGATCATCGCGTACATCCTCACGGGGATTATCCTCGGCCCGGTCGCGTTCGATATCGTCACCGAAGAGGGACTCGTCGAACTGATGGCCGATCTCGGTTTCGCATTTCTCCTCTTCTTGCTCGGACTGAAGATGCGCTTCGAGGATATCCGCGAGATCCTCCCCGCGGTCACGAACGTCGCGTTCGGACAGACGGTCATGCAGACGGCGCTGGCCTTTCTGGTAGCGTGGGCGCTCGGCTTCGGCACCACCGAGATTCTCGTCATCTCGCTTGCGACCGTTTTCGGCGCGACGCCGATCATCGTCAAGATCCTCACCGACAAAGACGAGATCACCAGCCTCCCCGGAAAGATCGACGTCGGCGTCCTCATCGTCCAGGACATCTACCTCGTGATCGTTCTCGCGCTCTTTGCGGCCGACGACCTCGGCGGCGCGGGCGACATCGCCTCGACGCTCGGCGTCATCCTCGTCATGATGTCCTTTATCGGCATCTTCTCGCTGCTCTCCTCTCGGTACATCCTCCCGAAACTGTTCCGTCGCATCGCCGACAACAAGGACGTCTTCCTCATCGTCGCCATCGCCTGGGCATTCCTCTTCGTCGCCATCGCCGAAGGCGCCGACCTCGATCCGAAAGTCGGCGCCTTCCTCGCGGGCATCAGCATCGCGCAACTGCCCTACAGCAAGGAACTCGAGGATCGAATCACGCCGATCACGGACTTCTTCATCCTCGTGTTCTTCGCCACCATCGGCCTCCAGATCGACGGGCTCTCGAGCCTGCTTGCCTACTGGTGGGAGGCAATCGTCGCCTCGATCGTCCTGATGGTCGGGAACTTCTGGATCATGTTTTACCTCATCGACCGGGAGGGGTTCGACGTCGAGACCTCCTTCCTCGGCTCGCTCAACATGGTCCAGGTCAGCGAGTTCTCGCTGATCGTCGGCGCGCTCGCCATCGACCAGGGCTACATCGGTCCCGACGTGCTCGGCTACCTGAGCCTGATGGCGCTGCTGACGATGAGCGTCTCGACGTACCTCATCGCGTACAACCACGCCATCTACGAGCGCCTCGAGCCGTGGTTCAGTCGGTTCGAGTCCGGCGACGAGAAAGACGCCGAGATCAGCACGCACGAGAACCACGCCATCGCCATCGGCTACGACGAGATCACCGAACGCGCGCTCCCGCTGCTCGAGGAGCTGTACGGCGAGGTCGTCATCATCGACCGCCAGACCGATCACATCGAGGAACTCGAGCGCGAGGGGCGCTACGAGTACGTCTTCGGCGACTTCCGCCACACCGAAGTCCGCAAGGAGGCGAACCTGAAAGGCGCCGACTTCGTGCTCAGCTCGAGCGTCGAGCGCGAGGTGAACGAGGCGCTGCTCCGGGAGGTCGGCGAGGACGCGACCGTCTTCGTCGAGGCCGAGCGGATCGGCGACGCGCGAACGCTCTACGACCGCGGTGCGACCTACGTCATCATGACTTCACACCTGGCCGCCGAGAAGCTAAGCGAGTACATCGAACTGTACGTCTCGGATCGGGCGTCGTTCGACGACGCGGTCGCTCGCGACGTCGAGGGGATCCGGGCGCGGAAACGGGGCGACGACGAGCGATCCGGGGGGACCGAAACGGCCGCCGAAAGCGATTTCGGCCTCGAGCGCGATTTCGGCGTCGATACCGAAACCGGCACGGACGCCGACCGATCGTCCGGAGGTGAGTCCCGTGACTGAGGATCTGGTCATCGCGCTGGCCGTCGTCTTCGTGACGGCCGGCGTGCTATCGCTAATCGCGAATCAGTTCGGTCTCTCGCCGATTCCGTTTTACATCATCGCCGGTCTGATCGCCGGGCGATTCGTCACCGAAGACGAGATCATCATCCTCGCACAGTGGGGGATCGCTTTCCTCGTCTTCGCCTTCGCGATTCGGATCGACTTCAGCGACTTCGAAACCGTGCTTCGGGACGCCGAAGTCGCGGCGCTTACGCAACTGATCGTCGTCGCGCCGGTCGCGTTCGGCGTCGGCTACCTGTTCGGTGACCTCTTTGGCTTCGCCGATCCGGCGCGCAACGCCGTCTACTTCAGCGCAGCCGTCGTCTTGAGCTCCTCGCTGGTCGGCGGCGTCCTCCTCGGAAGCGAAATCCGACAGAACCTCGTTCACGGACGGCTGGCGTCGTCGGTCCACTTCTTCGACGACCTCGTCGCGATCGCGCTACTGTTGATCCTCAGCACCGAGGTCGTCACCGCGGACGCCATCGCCGCCCAGATCGGCTACGGCGTCCTGTTCGTCGTCGCCGGCCTGTTTCTCTACCGGCACGGGTTCCCGCTGCTCGTCCGCCTGGCCGACGGTGACGGCGAACTCGTCCTCGTGGGCAGCATCTCGATCCTGATCGCCTTTATCGCGGCCGCGGAGTACGTCGGCCTCTCGATCGTCGTCGGCGCGTTCGCGGCCGGCGTCGCCGTCCGAAGCGACGGGACGCAAGCCCTCGAGGTGCAAAACGGTATCAGCTCGATCACGGACTTCTTCGTCGCGATCTTCTTCGTGACGGTCGGCGCGCTCGTCGCGATTCCCGAGCCCGAAGTGCTCGTCATTGCGAGCGCGCTGATCGGACTCGTACTCTTCGTGAACCCGCTCGTTCACGTTCTCTCGTTCGTCTACGAGGGATACGACGCCCGAACCGCGTTCCTGGCGGGCTCGAGTCTCAACCAGGTCAGCGAGTTCGCGCTCATCATCGCCATCCAGGCGCTGTTGATGGGGACGATCGCCGACCAGCTCTTCGACGCGATCATCCTCGCCGCCGCCGTGACGATGGTCCTGACGTTCCTCGGTCGGCGGACCGAAGACGTCGTCTACGAGACCGTCGTCGCCAGGCTGTTCCGGGGCCAGCGAACGCGAAAGGTCGACGAGCGCAGTTCAGTCGACGACCTCGCCGATCACGTCGTCGTGGTCGGCTACGGCCGGATCGGCCGCCGGATCGTCGAGAAACTCGAGGAACACGACACGCCGTACGTCGTCATCGAGAACGATCCGGTCCTGTGGGGCGAACTCGACGTCGAGTGTCGCAATTACATCCTCGGCGACGCGCTGGCCGACTATCCCTGGGAGAAAGCGCAGGTCGGAGATGCGGCGCTCGTCTGTGCGACCGTCGACCACCGGCCGGTTTCGGAGACGATCCTCGCCCTCGAGACCGACGCCGACGTCATGCTTCGATCCGAATCGGCCGACGAAGCGAGCGAGTTACTCGAGGCAGGATCGACCCACGTCGCCGTTCCGAACGTTCTCGCCGGCGAGCAACTGGTCGGAACCGTCGAAGAACTCGCCGCGGGCGAGACGACCCCGGAGACACTCGAGCGCGAACAACTGGCGTACTTCCAGACGCTCGAGCGGTACGGGTTCGCGACGCGGGACGAGCGGGTCTGACCGGTGAATGGCCTACGGGCTCTCTTTTCGCTCCTCGACCGGCAGGGCGATGACGGGCCGCCGAGCCCGAGTCACGAGCTTGAGTGACCGATCGCCCGAGAGGAACTGGAGCAGCCGGTTCCCACCACGAGATCGGTACGCGATGGCGGTGGCGTCGACCTCGTCGGCCGCCTCGAAGATCGCTTCGACGACGTTCCTGGCGTAGGCCGTGTGATCGTCGGCGTCCGGAAACACCCTGCGAACGGCGGCGAACGATTCCGCAGCGATCTCCTCGGATTGCTCGACCGGCGTCTTGTCCGGAGCCCCGCCGCCTTTCTCGACGACGTGCAGCGCGGTCACGCCAGTCGGATCGTACGGTTCGAGCGCACGGGCAGTTTTCGCGGCGTCATCCTCGTGTGCGACCGGGAGGAGGACCTTCTCGAGGAGGTCGCTGGATTCGGGAGCTGATCCGTCCATATCGGAACAACCGGGAGCGGTGCCAAAATAGTTCGCCGCCTACAGACGGTGACCGCCTCACAGCTGCGTCGCGAATCCGGAATTGCTGGCAGCGAGCCAGAACGCGTCGTTCACACCGGGCCGCCGAAGTACTCGTGGACGATCAGTACGAGGAGCAGTCCGGCGACGAACAGCGGCGCGGCGACGGCCGTCGAAAGCTCGATCGCGTCCGCGAGACCGAGCGCGGCGACGACGAGCAAACCGACACCGACGGCGTAGATCGCGAGGTTCCGTCCGACGCGAAGAACTCGTTCGGTTTCGAACACGGATACGTCTACGTCTTTCTCGAGCGAGCGCAAAGAACTGCTGCTTCGAGCACCCGTCGCCGCTCAGCGCCGGTGCTGGAACTCGGGGTGGTCGATCGAGTTCAGTTCGGTCAGTTGCTCCTCGCGGAGGGCTTCCGGCGTCAGTTCGTCGTCGAGCACGCGACGAATCCGGGAGACCAGCTGCTTCCCGGCGAGGACGTCCGGCTGACTGACGTACAGCGCGCCCGCCTCGAGCAGTTCGAGGGCGATCGTCCGGTCGCTCGCTCGCAGCGTGAGATCCGCGTCGAACTCGAACGACAGGAGCCGTCGCGAGACGGGATCGGAATCGATCGTCGAGACGACGAGGCTCGCGTCGTCGACGTTCGCCTTCTCCCAGGTGTATTGCTCCATCGCGTCGCCGAAGACGTAGGCGTCACACTCCGCGACGACGGCCTCTCGACGGGCCGGGTCGTTCTCGATGACGACGTACGGCGTGTCGTCCGCGTCGCAGGCCTCGACCAGCTTCTGCCCGTGTCGACCGTAGCCAACGATGATGACGTGATCCACGAGCGGTCCCGTCACGTCGCTCAGTTCGTCGACCTTCCCGTGGTTGGCCGGGAGCAACCCGCGGTCGGCCAGCACGCGGTAGATCCGTTCGTCGTAGCGCTTCGTGAGACTCGAGACGATCATCGTCACCGCGGCGGCGAGGATGATCGCGTCGAAGACGGACTGGGTCAGCAGGCCGAGCACCAGCGCTTCGATCGCGATGATGAGCGCGAACTCGCTGACCTGGTCGCTGCTGAGACTTGCCAGCGTCGCCGACCGCGGTTCGTAGCCGCGGTAGAGCAGGATCGCCGTCGTAATCGCCGGCTTCACCACGACGGTCAAGAGAGCGAGTCCGCCCGCGAGGACCAGCTTTTCGACCGATTCGGACCAGCCGATCTCGACGAACGGCAGGACGACGAGCGCGCCGACCGTCAGGAAGAAGATCGCGACGAAGAAGTCCTTGATCGACTCGAGGCCGTTGAACAGACCCAGATATTCGACGGGATCGTGACGGACCGCGAGTCCGGCGGCGAACGCGCCGACGGCGACCGAGACGCCGGCGTACTCGGCCGCGCCGACGAACACGGCGAGCAGCGAGACGACCCCGAGGATCATGAGTTCGTCCGAGTCGCCGGCGAGTCGACCGATAGCGTCGAAGAGGTACCGGTTGACGAGGACGGCGGCGACGAGCAACGCCAGACCGGAGCCGAGCATCGTTGTGACGGGACCGGCGTCGAGGGTTTCGGCGCTCAAAACGAGCACGAACAGGATCGCGAGCAGGTCCTGGATGAAGTGGATCGACTGAGCCAACCGCCCCTGCAGGAGGTTCATGGTGATCTCCGTCCGCAACAGCGCGGTCCCGACGAGCGTCGACGAGAGCGCCGCCGCGACGCCGAGGAACAGCGCCTCCTCGAGCGGAACCCCGAGAGCCAGGCCGAGCCCGACGCCGAGCGAGCCGACGACGGCGATCTGGGCGAGCGCGGCGACCTCGCTGTCGCGGATCACCGATCGAACGGCCGAGAGGTCGATGTCGACGCCGAAGGAGAACACGAGCAGCGCGATGCCGTACTGGGCGAGTTCGAGCGTGAGCGCTTCGTCGATGAAAAAGCCGACGATGGTCCCCGCGATCACCAACAGCGGCACCGTCGGAAGATCGAAGCGGTTGGCCACCAGCAGGAACGGCCCCGCCACGATGAACATGATCGAAATCGTGGTGAGCAGCTCAGTCATCGAGATCACCTCCAAGTCGCTCGTACGTGTTCGGGAACGGATCCGAACTCTCGAGCAGTTCGACGTCGTCGTTGATCGCGTCCACGAACCGTTCGTCCTCCGCGAGGTACGCCCGGAGGTAGGACGCGAGTCTGTCGCCCGCGAGGTACGGGGTCATGATCACGCAGTGGGCGCCCCTGTCGTAGAGGTCGTGTGCGTCGTCGACGCGCTCGGCCTCGACGAAGACGGTCGCGTCCTCGCCGACCTCCCGGAGCAGCGCCTTGTTCACCGCGGGTTCGACCGACGACGAGAGCGCGAAGTCCGCCTTCTTTACGGCCGCATCCTTCCGGATCGTCGAGTTCCGGAAATCGCCGTAGATGGCGTCGTACCCTTCCTCCTCGAGGGTGTCGATGTGCTCGACCGTCCGGTCGACGACGACGACGTCCTCGTAGTGATCCGCGAGCAACGGCAGGGCGTTTCGCGTTACCTCGTCGTAGCCGATGACGACCGCGTGGTCGCGGTACTCCCGCTTGCCGCCCTCGAATTCGCCTTCGGACATCCACTTCGACAGCGTCGGCTCGACGCGCTCGAACAGCGGGTGGCTGAACTCGATGAAGTACACCGAGACGGCCATCGTGAAGATGGCGAGCAGCGTCATGAAGCCGAGCACCTCCGCGTCGATGAAGCCGCCCTCGAACGCGACGGCGGCGACGATGATGCCGAACTCGCTGACCTGGATCATGTTGATGCTGCCGAGGAACGTCGTCTCCGTGTCGAAGCCCTGCCAGTCGAGCAGATAGAGGAAGACGAGAAACTTGACCGGCATCAACACGAGCGCGGCGATCATTGCCTCCTGCCAGTATTCCAACAGCTGGGTCGCCTCGAGGTCGAGCGCGACGGAGACGAAAAACACCATGACGAACAGGTCGGTCAGCGGATTGACCCGGTCCTGGAGTTCTTTGCTGTAGGGCAACTGTGCGATGGCCAGCCCGGCCATGAACGCCCCCATTTCGATCGAGAGGTAGGCTTCGATGCCGAGCGGGGCCAGAAAGAGGTTGATGTTGTCGGAGACGAAGACGAACAGGAACGCCCAGGAGATGGCGATGAGGAAAAAGACCTCCTTGTTGTCGGCGATTCGTCGGAAGACGACAGGCAACACGGTCTGTGAAGCGACGACCGCCGCGACGGTGACGAGCGCGACGAGAACGAGCACGACGGCGAGCGTCGTCGCGACGTCGGCGAGTCCGTCAGGTCGTCCGGCGGCAAGCACCGCCAGGATAATGACGACGACGATGTCCTGGACGAGCAAGACGCCGACGTCGATCTTGCCGTGCAGCGAGGTCGCCTCGTCCTTGTCGGTGAGCATTTTGATAACGACGGCGGTGGAGCTGTACATCACGGCGAGACCGATCAGAAACGACTCGAGGGGATCGAAACCGAGCGCCAGCGAGAGACCAGCACCCGCAAGAAAGATCGCCGCCATCTGCGGAATCGAGATCTTGGCGATCGGCACGAGAATGTGCTGGATATCGTCGAGTCGCATCTTGATTCCGAGCAAGAAGAGCAAGAACGCGAGACCGAGTTCGGAGAGCAATTCGGTGAGTTCGCTGACTTCGACGACCCCGAGGGCCGCCGGGCCGAGCACCACCCCCGCCAGAATGTAGGCGATAATCGTCGGCTGGCCCGTCTGTTTCGCGACGAAGCCGGCGAGGGTCGCCCCCAGCAAAATAATCGCAAAGTCGACGGTGAGCACTATCTCGGAGACCATTCGTTCGAATCTTCTGTCGAATTCGATTAAGGGTACCGAAAGCGGTTCCGGTCTGGGGATCGGAGTCGGCGGGAACGGGGCGCGTCTGTGACTGCCAGGTCCGAACGCGTGTCGGTGCTGTCCGGACGGTCACGGCTACGCGATCGGCGAGGACAGGACGGGACGCTCCGCAGCGAGCGAGATTTACGTCGGGCCGCCGTAGCGACACGAACACCGATGGAAGACGCTCGGACGACCGACCTCACCGATCACGTTCTCCTCCTTGGGACCAGCGAGTTGACGACCATTATCGCCGACGAACTCGAGTCGACGACGCCGTTTCTGATCGTCGCGAACGACGGCGCACAGTCGATCGATCTCGAGTCGTCCGCACCCGTCCTGACGGGTGATCCGGGAAGTCGAGAGACGCTCGAGCGCGCGGGCATCCACGACGCGGCGGCCGCGATCGCCGCGGCCGAGAGCGACGCGCGCGACGCGATGTCGGTGCTGACGGCCCGCAAGACCAACCCCTCGATTCGGATCGCCGCGGCCGCGAGCAACGACGAGAACGTCGCCAAACTGGAGCGGGCCGGCGCCGACGTCGTGATCAGCCCGAACACGCTCGGCGGCCACCTGCTGGTCAAATCCGCCCTCACCGGAGCGTCGGCCGAAGCGGTGATGGACGGCTTCCTCGAGACCGATTGACCACCGGGCGGACCGAGACGGACTCGAGTCAGTCGGTCGACGAAAAGGGATACCTTCAATCTTCTCGAGTCCCCCGTGACGTGTATGCCACAGGCGGTCGTCTTCGACCTCGATTACACCCTCGCCGTACCCACGCGCGACCGGGCGACGATTCTCCGGGAGGCGACGGCCGCCGCCGACGCGCCCGCCCTCTCCCGCGAGGAGTATCTCGACGCACACCGTCGAAACCTCACGCGACAGAGTCGCGAGCCGATTTTCGCCGACCTCCTCGACGATCGGGAGACCGACGCGGATCCGTCGGCCGTCGCCGACGCCTACCGCGAGACGATCGCGGAGACCCTCGAGCCGTTGCCGGGCGTCGAGTCGATGCTCGCGGAGCTCAGAGGCGAGTACCGCGTCGGCCTGCTCACCAACGGTCCCATCCGCGCCCAGCGAGACAAACTCGCGACGCTCGGCTGGGAGGACGCCTTCGACGCCGCGCTCGTGACGGGCGAACTCGAGGCCGGCAAGCCGGACCGTCGCGCCTTCGAGGCGATTCTCGCGGAGCTGAACGTCCCGGCCGAGGAAGCCGTCTACGTCGGCGACGAGGTCGAAGCGGACGTCCGCGGAGCGACCAACACGGGGATTGACGCCGTCCAGGTCCTCCTCGAGGACGGCCCAGCTCCCGATCCGCGGGCCGTCGACCACGTCGAGCAGTCGGCGATCGCAGCCGAACTGCCGGCGATCGTCGCCGGACTCGAGCGCGACGACCCGTAGCGCCCGCTGTTGGCGGGCCGTCGAGACCGGGCTGAGCCGCTTCTGGACTGTTCTGGTTTGAGACACACTCTCCCGTCTCGCTCGCAGTGCTGTGCCGCCGAACGCCAGGCGACGTATAAATTATAGTGGCTATTTTACCACTCAAAATTATACGTATAGTCACGAAATACAGAACATCTGTTTATTTTATTCATTTTATAGGGGAAAGCTTATATCGGAAACAGGGAATTACAGGATCGTATGGCACGCGATACTGCGGTACCGGATGATGGCAAAAGCGGTGGGAACAGCCCTCGAGCAGGGGATAACGCGGATAATAACACGATAATTGACCGTCGGTCGTACCTGAAGCTAGCGGGTGCGACGACCGCGGCGGCGGCCAGCGCGGTCGGCGTCGCAAGCGCCGGCGGCGACGGCTACGACGTGATCACGACCCGCGGACAGACGATCAGACTCGGCAACGAGACCTGGGAGAACAAACTCATCGACTGCCGGAACGGTCGCGGAATCACGATCGTCGTCGAGGGAGCGGCGACCATCCGAAACGTCGGCCTGAAGGGGCTCTTCCGTGGTGGGAGCTTCATCTTCTCGATTACGAACACCGGCGGCACGGTCACGTTCGAGAACGTCTACCTCGGCGACGGAGCCAACAAGTCCGGCGAGAGCTTCGTCCACGGCCCGGGTGCGGTGTTCTACCACCGCTCGGCGAACTGCCGCGTCGAGTTCAAGCGGATGAACGTCCAGGGCTTCCCGAACAACGGCTTCTACTGTTCCAACACCGCCCACGGCGGCAGCGTCCACTGGGAGGACTGTTACGGCAAGAACAACGGCGTCTCGACGTTCCGGTGTGCCGGTCGCAACGACAGCCTGAAAAACTGTGTTGCGTACAACGACGGCACCGACTACTCGACGAGCAACGGCAGCTGGGGTAACTACAGCGAATCCCACGGCCGTCCGCTGTGGGTCTGGTCGCCCGGGACGACGAACGTCGAGGACTGTCACTTCGACGCCGGCTCGTACCCGAGTGCGGTCATCACGCACAGCGGCGGGTCGGTCACGCTCAACGGCGGCGCCGTCTCCGGCGGCACCCAGGGCAGCGTCCGCCAGAACGGCGTCGGCTCCAACCCCGACCTCTCGGTTCCCGAGGGCGTCCCGACGTCGGCCGAGGAGGCCGCCGGCGGCGAACCCTACGTCGAGCCGTGGACCGACCAGTACGGCGTCGAGTACATCTACGAGGTCGAAAACACCAGCGACGAACCCGTCGACTACTACCTCCAGGTCAGCGAAGGCGGCTTCCAGCGTCTCGACTACGAGGGCGCGGTCGTCGACGAGGACCTGACGTGGACCGGCGACGACAAGGCCGCCGGCCGCGTCGAACCCGGCGACACCCACTGCTGGGGGCTCGACGAGTGGCTCGTCGACGTGACGATCGAGGACGCGGCGAACGCGGACGCCCGCGTCAACGAGTCCGCGTCCAGCCTCGAGTGGTACCCCCGCGACGGCGCGGACGGCGACGAGTGGAAGAACCTCGAAGCGTTACTCGGCCTCGAGGAAGAGACGGACGAAGACGAGGACGAAGACGAAGAGAAACCGCCGGAGTTCACGTACGAAGTCGAGGCTAACGAGGACGACGTCGAATACTTCCTCGAGGCCAAGGAGGGCGCCGATTTCCGCCACGACGAAAACTCCGAACTGATCTACGTCTCCGAGGACGGCACCCGCGCCGCCGGCCTCCTCGAGGAGGGTGAAACGCACGCGTTCACGGGCTACAACGTCGACGCGCCCGCGATGCTCGACGTGACCATCCGCGGCGACGGCGCCGGCTACGTCAACGACGAGGAGTCTGCCCTCGGCTGGTATCCGCGTCCGGACGCCTCCGGCGACGACTGGAAGGACCTCGACGAACTGCTCGACCTCGACGATCAGCCGAAGTTTACCTACGCCGTCGAGGCCAACGAGGACGACGTCGAATACTTCCTCGAGGCCAAGGAAGGCGCTGACTTCCGCCACGACGAGGACTGCGAACGACGCTACGTCTCCGAGGACGGCACCCGCGCCGCCGGCCTCCTCCGGGAGGGTGAAACGCACGAATTCACCGGTAACAACGTCGACGCGCCCGCGATGCTCGACGTGACCATCCGCGGCGACGGCGCCGGCTACGTCGACGGCGAGGAGTCAGCTCTCGGCTGGTACCCGCGTCCGGACGCCTCCGGCGACGGCTGGAAGGATCTCGACGAACTACTTGAGGAACCCGACCGCGAGAACACGATCCTGATCGACGGCGTCGGCGCCCGCGGCGAAACGAAATACGAGTTCCGCGTCAGCGGCTCCATCGAGTCGACGTCGAAACAGGGCGCCTCGATCGACGGCGACACCGAGATCAACGGCGACACCGCCAGTGGCTACCTCAAGGGCTGGCGAGACGCCTTCGCGTTCAGCGGCGACCTCGAGTCGGTCACGGTCGACGGCGAGGCGAGCGTCTCCGTCAACGGCGAGGAGATCGACCCCAGCGAGTACGGCGACGAACACGACCACGTCCTGACGCTCGT
This sequence comes from Natronolimnohabitans innermongolicus JCM 12255, assembly GCF_000337215.1. GTDB lineage: Archaea > Halobacteriota > Halobacteria > Halobacteriales > Natrialbaceae > Natronolimnohabitans > Natronolimnohabitans innermongolicus. The sequence continues at coordinate 222,237 of NZ_AOHZ01000041.1, forward strand.
CGGCGACGGCTCGGAGACGGACTACGAGATCAGCGTCGACGGACACATCGAGACGATCGCCTGGGACGCTTCCTTCCGTAACGCCTCGATCGAAGGCGATCAGACGGCGGTCGGCTCGATCGAATCCGGCTACCAGCGGTTCCGCTACAGCGGCTCGATCACGGAACTCTCGTTCGAGAACGGCTCGCCGTCGGTGTACGCCGACCGCGAGCGCCTCGATCCCGACGACTACTAACGTCGACCGGTCGCTCGATCGCGCCACCGTTTCGGGTTCGATTCTGCGTTCGCTTTTCACCGATCGGGTCAGTCCGTCCGCGCCTCGAGCGACCGAGCGACGGCTGCGACGACGTCCGAGGCCCGTTTGACCGCGGCACCGCTCTCGACGAAAACGAGCGTCCGTGGCGGCTCGGTCGCCGTCGGACGAACGCGCAACTCGCCGTCCGCTGCGGTCTCCGCGGCGACGTCTTCCGCGGCGGTGACCTCGAGTCGGGCGCGTTCCTCGTGGACGAACACCTGCGCGACGACGTCACCATCGTATTGTACATCGTACGCGCGCGAGCCGTCGACGGTCGGCTCGACGTCGCGGTCGGCGTTCGTGACGGCGATCGACGCGAGGCCGCCGTCCTCGCGGCCGTCGAGTTCCGAGGCCAGCAGTTCGGCGATCCGTCGACCGTCGGTGATCCGAGATTCGACCATACGCTCACTCGAGTCGCCGGGGCCTAACGCGCTTCGACTCGGACCGCGTCAGAAGGCGGACTACGCCGGGTTACCGTCGTCGCCGTCGCCGTCGCCGTCGACGATCGCCGAGCGAGCGACGGGAGCGAGGTCGTCCACCTCGAGTCCCTGCCGGCGGGCGTAGACGACCGCGGCCGTCTCGATCGTGACGCCGAGTTCGCCCTGCAACGCGTTGATCGCGCCGACCGCCTCGTGTTTCTCCATACCCTCCGCGACGAGCGCGTCGAGCACCCGTTCGAACGCCGACCGCTCCCGCAAGAGGTCTTCGTCCGGGACGAACTCCTCGGGAACCGTCACGTCGGCCGGGTCGAACGTCGCCGCCAGGGCGCCGTCGGACCGCTCGAGGAGCCCCTCGCGGGTCGCGACGTCGATCAGGCGTTTCGCCTGGTCGGGCGAGAACCAGTCCCGGTCGAGCGAGAGCGCGACGACGAACTCGTTTTCCTGTAGCTGGCGGGTTCCACTCTGGATGAACGGGGCGGCGACGGCGACGCGGAGGCTCATCGAATGTGGATGACCGACGACGGCGAGATAACGGTGGCGGTTCGCTCGCCGTCGGGGGTCCACGAAACCGACGCCCGGACCAGCGTCAGTCCGAGGCGCGGCCGCTACCGCCGTTTCGGTCGGCTCGAGACGGCGGCGGGAACTCCGCGGGGGTCGGGTCCGGCTCCGGCCGCTCGGGAAGGACACACCGTGGGGCTTCGCGGTTGACGTGGCGGTAGCGCTCGGGTTCGTTCGCGAGCGGGTGGGCCGGATTCTGGCTGCTGTCGATCCGCGCGGCTCTGACGGCGCCGAAGCCGCTGAGCCGGGCCTGAATGCCGCGCCAGTGATACCGCGACGCTTGCGGGATCGAGACGGGGCGAGGCGGCGTTCCGTCCGGGTGGTTCGCCGCGAGAATGGTGCTGTTGACGTTGCTGGCGAGCGCGTCGTGGTCGATGAGGACCCCGACGCGGGCGTCTCGCGGTGCGCGGGCTGCCAGTACGTCGAGCCCGAGGTGCAGCGCCCGGTACTCGGCAACGTTGTTGTCCGGCGGCGTGTCTGTAGTCGCGACGCGGGCGACGCGCGTCCCGTCGCGCGTTTCGATCACGGCGCCCAGTCCACCGCCCGACTCCCGAAAGGACCCGTCGGTAGCGACGTAGAAGTCCCGATGATGAGTTCGCGGGGGATGAGCGATGTGTGGGGTGGGCGACTCGTCGAACAGATCCCGCAGTGCGGACCGGCCGTGAGCGGCCATACGGCCGACTAAGTGATTGTCCAACTTAACTATTCTGTCCGTGATAACAACCAACACATTACTGGCCAGAATGGTTTACATCCTTTAGATTGGTGTTCGCATGGAAAATGTGATCCACTAGTTTTATAACATACTGGATTATTTTCTATGTGGTATGAAGGGTGTTACCAGCGGACGGATCGATCGACGAACGCTCCTACGGCTTACTGGTGGGGCGGGAGCGACGGCAGGGCTCGGTGCGCTTGCCGGCTGTCTCAGCGATCCCGACGGCGACGACGATGATAACGGCGACGAACTCGACCTGGATACGCTGACGATCACGCAGGGCGAGTTCCCGGACGTCGAGGACCCGAACGACCACATTACGGGACCGTACTTCAACGTCTACGACCACGTTTACGAACCCCTCTTCGACGTTACGCCGGGCGAAGAACCCGAGGGACGCATCGTCGAAGACTGGGAACACGACGAAGACGAGCGGACGGTCGAACTCTCGATCCGCGACGACGTCGTGTTCCACCAGGGACAGGAGCTGACTGCCGACGACATCGCGTTTACCCTCGAGCGCCAGATCGATGGCGACGTCCCGCCGGCCTCGGATCAGGTTGCGGGGCTCGGCTCCATCGAAGGCGCCGAAGCGATCGACGACACGACCCTCGAGCTGTCGTACGCCGGTGCGCCACAGCTCGCCGAATTCGAGTTCGGCAACTACCTCCGGGCGGTCAGCCAGGGGTGGTTCGAAAACGACGCCCCGACGGTCGACGGCGTCATCTCCGGAGACGACGAGGAGGCCTTCAACGGCACCGGTCCGCTCCAGGTCGTCGAGTACAACCCTGGACAGAACCAAATCGTCATGGAACCGTTCGACGATTACTGGGGCGAGGTGCCGAACGTCAACGAGGTTATCTTCGAAGGCGAATCCGACGACGGCGGTCGCGTGAACTCGCTGTTAGCCGACGAAACGAACTTCATCGACAACATCCAGCCCAATCAGGTCGGAAACGTCGACGAAGAGGACGACTATCGAGTCGAGCGGGTGGTCTCGTTCCGCAACATCTTCCTCGCGATGAAAAGCGAGATCGAACCGTTCGACAGCCAGGAGTTCCGGCAGGCGATGAACTACGCCGTCGATAACGAGAATATCATCGACGAGATCCTCAACGGGCTGGGATCACCGATGTCACAGCCGACGCCACCCGAAGTCAACGGTCACAACCCAGATCTCGAGCCGTACGACCACGACCTGGACGAGGCGGAGTCGCTCGTCGAGGACGCCGGCTACACCGAGGACGATCCAGCCGAAATCACGCTTACTGCGCCCGAAGGGCGATACTTAAATGACACACAGGTCGGCGAACGCGCGGCCAGCCAGATCGACGAACTCCCCAACGTCGAGTGTGACTTCGAGGCCGTCCCGTTCGACGTGGTCTCCGATGCGAACTCCACCGGGCCCGACACGGACGACATTCCGTTCTTCCTCATCGGATGGGGCGTGATCACCGGCGACGCGGACTACGGCATGTTCGGCTTCTTCCACGACGACGGCGGCGTCCAGAACATCCGCGACGATGAGCTTCAGACCGCGCTCGAGGAGTCACAGGTCGAAGAGGATCCCGAGACCCGAGAGGAAATGCTCCAGGATCTCAACGAACTCGCACGAGAGAAAGCGCCCTGGGTGTTCCTCCATCAACAGGAGAACGTCTACGGGATCGACGCCGACATCGAGTGGGAGCCCCGCGAGGACGAGAGCGTTTTCGTCTGGGAGATGAGCTAACCTCCGGAGAGACACGGAACTAACTTAACTTTGAACGCGAGATTCGAACGTGAGAGACGATGACACTCGTAATCGACAGAGGAGAACGACGTAACTGCGATACGTGAGTTGAATGTCTTCTGGAAAATTCTTCGTACGACGGCTCCTTCAGGGAGTGTTCGTCGTGTGGGGTGTAGTCACCATCACCTTCGCTTTGCGGGCGCTCTCCCCGGGCGATCCGGTAAATCTGATCGCGGGACAGGTTCCCGACCAGGCGACGCGAGATCAGATCGAACAGGATCTCGGGCTCGATCAACCGATATACGTCCAGTATTTCGACTATCTGGGTGATCTGCTGACGGGGAGCCTGGGCTATTCGTACAACCAGCGACGAGCGGTCTCGGATATCGTCGCCCAACACTTCGCGGCGACCGTCGAACTCGCCGTGGCGGCGACGGTCGTCGCGCTCGTTATCGCGATTCCACTGGGCGTCGTCAGCGCGACGCGCCGCAATCAACCAGCGGATTACGGCGCAACGTTTGGATCGCTCATCGGGATCAGCACCCCGAACTTCTGGCTCGGGATCATGCTGATCCTGATCGTGGCCACGCAGGTCGGCTTCATTCCCACGTCGGGCCGCGGAATCGCGTTCCACGAGGCGGTGTACTCGATCTTCCGGTACGGATACGTCGGCCACCTCTTCGAGTGGTTCACCTATATCATCCTGCCGGCGATCACGCTCGGAACGTACTTCACGGCGCTGATCACGCGGCTGACCCGAAGCGGCATGGTCGACGAACTCGGGAAACCGTACGTGACGGCGACGGAAGCGAAGGGGCTGCCGAAAACGCTGGTCCGGTACAAACACGTCCTTCGGAACACGCTGATCCCGATTATCACGGTGCTGGGGCTCCAGCTCGGAACGTTGATGGGCGGCGCGGTGATTACCGAAGAGGTGTTCAACTGGCCCGGATTAGGCCAGACGTTCATCACGGCGCTCAGAAACGGTGACTGGCCGGTCGTCCAGGGTATCGTCCTGTTCATCGCGGTCGCGTTCGTGGTGATCAACATCTTCGTCGACGCGCTCTACGCGCGGCTGAATCCGCAGGTGAGTGACGAATGATTTCCGATCGAATCAAGGCAAATCTGACGAGCGAGTTTCGACAGAGCGTGCTCGCGAAACTGGGGGTCGTGCTCCTCCTTTCGATCCTGCTCATGGGACTGTTCGCGCCGGTGTTAGCGACGCACAACCCCCACGAGCAGGGCCACACCAACGACGCTGGCGCTTCGTACCCGCCGTATGGTCTCTCCGACGAAGTACCGATGTTCGAGGACGGTGACATCACGTACCACTCCGTCGACGGAACCAGCGAACACCTCCTCGGGACGAACGATATCGGACAGGATATCTACTCCCGGTTCCTCTACGGCGCCCGGACGTCGCTGCTCGTCGGTCTCTCCGGGACCCTTCTCGCGACTGCGATGGGCGTTCCCGTCGGACTGGTAGCGGGCTACTTCGGTGGCCGCGTCGACGACGGTCTCATGCGGGTTGCGGACGTCATGCTGGCGTTCCCGTCGCTCGTCCTCGCACTGGCGTTGATGGGCGCGTTCGGCCGCGGAACGATCGGCATTCCCGATCCGATCGTACTGGCAGGGTTTGCCGATGGAATGCCCGAAACAGCGACGTTCCCGGGGATGGTCGTGGTGGTGGTCGCGCTCGTTACCTGGGTCTGGTTCGCACGCGTCGCCCGCGGCGAGGCGATGGCGATACGCAACGAAGAGTACGTCAAAGCGGCGCGGTCGCTCGGTGCGAGCCACGCCACGATCATGCGAAGGCACGTCCTACCGAACAGTCTCACGCCGATCATCGTGCTCGCGACGATCCAGGTGGCGGCGATTATCCTCCTCGAGAGTTCGCTCTCGTATCTCGGATTCTCGGGAACGACGCTCTCGTGGGGGTACGAGATTCAGCGCGGGTACGATTATCTGCCCAACCAGTGGTGGATTGCCACCATTCCGGGAATTGGCATCGTCCTCGCCGTGATCGGCGTCAACCTGATCGGCGACTGGCTACGGGATGCTCTCGACCCGAACATCGAGGGCGAAGGCGGCGGAGGTGCTGGCTGACATGACTGAAGAGATTCTTCGAGTCGAGGGGCTGAAGACCAGGTTCTTCACCGACGAAGGGCAGGTGAACGCAGTAGACGGCGTCGATATCGCCATCGAGCGCGGCGACACGTACGGTATCGTCGGCGAGAGCGGGAGCGGAAAGAGCGTCACCGCTCGCTCGATCATCGATCTGATCGAGTCACCCGGCGAGATCACCGACGGCCGGATCTTGTATCGAAACCAGGAGTTCGCCGACGGAATCCGGGACGACAACCCGGATGCGGTCGACGGTGCGTGGGTCGATCTCCGCGGCGTCTCGTCGTCGGTCCGACGCTCGCTCCGCGGATCGAACTTCAGCATGATCTTCCAGGATCCACAGAGCAGCTTCAACCCGACGATCACCGTCGGCGAGCAGATCGCGGAGGCCGTGGAGGTTCAGCGCCGCGCGAGCGCGAACCCGCGGTCGACGCGAGCCCGCTCGAAGGAGTACACGCTGACCTCGCTGGCTCTCGGGACCATCCTCCCGTCGAAACGGTACGTCACGCCGGCCAGTCGCGAGCGCGCGATCGAACTGCTCGAGTTAGTCGGCATCCCCGACCCCGTCGAGCGCGCCGACGAGTATCCCCACGAGTACTCCGGCGGGATGCTCCAGCGGGCGATGATCGCGCAAGCGCTCGCCGGCGAGCCGGACGTGCTGGTCGCCGACGAGCCGACGACGGCCCTCGACGTGACGATCCAGGCCCAGATTCTGGATCTGCTCGACGATCTGCAGGAGGAACTGGGAATGACGATCCTCCTGATCACCCATAACCTCGGCGTCGTCGCCCGGATGTGCGATCGCGTCGGCGTGATGTACGCCGGTGAAATCGTCGAACGGGGGACCCTCGAGGACGTCTTCGACGATCACGTCCATCCGTACACCCGGGGACTCCTCGGCTCCGTTCCCGATCTCGAGGGGGCGAGCGACCGCCTCCAGCCGATTCCGGGGAACGTCCCGAGCCTGCTCGACCACGAGATGAACCGTCGCTGTCACTTCGCCGACCGCTGTCCGAAGGCCATGGAGGCGTGTCTCGAGCATCCATCGGAGCATTCGGCTCGCGGCAGCGATCACCACGCCGCTCGCTGCGTGCTCACCCGGACGGAGTACGACGAAGCGAGGGCGCTGGCCGACGGGTACTTCGACGAGGCGGACCGTCCCGCCGGCGACAAGCACGTCGGTCCGGACGAGCGCGACGAGACGCTCGACGAGGACCGGCAACATCCGCCGGCCGAGACTACCGGAGGTGAACACCAGTGAGCGCCGACGACCCCCTCGTTCGCGTCGACGGCCTCCAGAAGTACTTCTGGGAGAACGACTCGCTGCTCGACCGCCTGTTCGGTGACGATCCAGTCCCGGTGCGGGCCGTCGACGGCGTGAGCTTCGACATTCGCGAGGGCGAGACGCTCGGGCTGGTCGGCGAGTCCGGCTGTGGCAAGTCGACGACCGGCGAGACGCTGCTGGGACTCCAGGATCCGACCGACGGCCGCGTCGAGTTCGAGGGCGAGAACGTCTACGACCTCTCGGGCGACGATCTGACCGACTTCCGGCGCAGCGCGCAGGTGGTCTTTCAGGACCCGTTCTCGAGTCTCGACCCGCGGATGACGATCGGCGACATCGTCACCCAACCGCTCTCGATTCACGACTGGCCGTGGACCGACGGCGACGTCGAGACGACAGTCGACGTCCGAACCGACGGCATCTCGAGGGACATCGTCACCGCCACCGCGGCCGACGACATCGACACGGTCGTCGATCCGGTCGACGGCGTCGCGACGGCTCACGTGACGGTGCGAGCGATCGACGACGAAAGCGCGGCCGACGTCGACGCGGACGGCCGGTCCGTCGACCTCGCGAGCGGCGTCGTCGCCGAAGTCGAGGAGGACCTCGCCGTCGCGGTCGACCGCGACGACGGAATCGTCGTTCGCGTCTCCGTCGACCGCTCGACGGCGCAGCTTCGACGGGACCGCGTGACCGATCTCGTAGAGCGCGTCGGACTCTCGGCCGACCAGCTCGATCGGTACCCCCACGAGTTCTCCGGCGGGCAGCGCCAGCGGATCGGCATCGCCCGCGCGCTGGCACTGGAACCGGAGTTCGTCGTCCTCGACGAGCCAACCTCGGCGCTCGACGTCTCGGTGCAGGCCCAGGTGTTGAACTTGCTCGACGACCTGCAAGCCGAGTTCGACCTCACCTACCTGCTGATCAGTCACGACCTCTCGGTCATCCGCCACGTCTGTGACCGCGTCGCCGTGATGTACCTCGGCGAAATCGTCGAGGTCGGCCCCGTCGACGACCTGTTCGAGGACCCGAAACATCCCTACACGAACGCGTTGCTCGAGAGCGTCCCCCGCGCCTCAACCGACGAGCGCGACCGCGACCGGGAGACCCTGAGCGGCGACGTTCCCTCGCCGCGGGACCCGCCCAGCGGCTGTCGGTTCCGGACGCGGTGTCCGAAGGTGATTCCACCCGAGGACCTCGAGATCGAACAGGAGACCTACCGCGACCTGATGAGCCTGCGCGAACGCGTCGAGCGACGCGACGTCTCGCTCGAGTCGGTCGGCGACGACGGACAGTTCGACCTCGAAGACGGCGTTTCGGACGAGAAGCGCCCGGCGTTTGTCGCGGCGTTGAAAGATCGGTTGCTCGAGCGCGACCTTCCGGCGCGCCACGACGAAATCGTCGAGACGGCTCTCGCCGAACTGGCTACCGAAGATTGGGACGCCGCCGCGGCGCGTCTTCGGGAGCACTACGAGAGCGTCTGCGAACGGAAACAGCCGCACCTCGGGAACGGTCATCATCCGGTCGCCTGTCACCTGTACGGGGAGGCGAGCGAACGAACCGAGACGCCGCGTTCGGACCCCTGACCACTTCGTACTCGCCACCGAATACGACCGTCACCGTGATCGCGTTCATCACCCGGTAGTATTCTCGGTGGTACCACTGAAGAATACGCCACTATCGGTCGAATTCGGGTATCTAGAGCCGTGACTGTCCGCTCGAGTTGGCCAATCTGTATTGGCAGCAGGTGTAATATCGGCAGGTTCCTTGACTGGGATATGACCGACGCGACCGCAGCCCGGATGGCGGACGCCTGCTCGCTGCTTTCCGAGTCCGAACGGCGGTTCTTGCTCTATCAACTCGCCGAGCGCCGCGACGCGAACCTCGAGGACGTCGTCACTCAGATCGCCGCCTGGGAGCACGACGCTCACCCGATCGAGATCGACAAGGAGGTTCGCCAGCGCGTCTACGTCTCGCTAGTACACAACCACCTGCCGCGGCTTCAGGACTACGGTATCATCGAGTACGATCTCCGAAGCGGCGACATCGTGCTCGACGACGGATTCGAGGATATCAAGCCGCTGTTAGAGCAGTTCAGGCAGACCGAAGAAGAATCCGAAATTCGCAAGCTTCCGTCGCTGTGAGCGCGAGTCATCGATAGTTTCGTCCGCTGATCGCGTCGTCCGCACATCGGGGCTGTTCCCGTTCTCGCTTCTCGGCTGATTCGTTCCACATAGCGCGCCGTCTCGCCGGCAAATCGAAAGACGCAGGGTCTCGCCGGCGAACACGTCGCTGTGACCCGCTTTCGGAACGTCGGGCTGTTTCTCGTCCTCGCGGCCCTCTGGGGATCGGCGTTCGTCGCGATCAGGGCCGGCCTCGAGTACTTCCCGCCCGTCCTGTTCGCCGCCCTGCGCTACGACGTCGCGGGCGTACTCATGCTCGCGTACGCCGTCGCCACCGTCGACCGCTGGCGGCCGCGAGACCGCGGCGAGTTGCTGCTGGTCGCCGTCGGCGCCACGCTGTTGATCGCCGCCTACCACGCGTTTCTCTTCGTCGGCCAGCAACACGCGACGGCGGCCGCGGCAGCCATCGTCGTGAGCCTCTCGCCCGTCCTCACGACCGGGTTTGCGCGAGCGTTGCTCCCCGCCGACGCGCTCTCTCCGGTAGGCGTGGCCGGATTGCTCGTCGGATTGGCCGGCGTCGCCGTCATCGCCCGCCCCGATCCGTCGAATCTGTTGGCGACCGACAGCGTCGCCATCTTGCTCGTCTTCTGTGCCGCCGTCGCGTTCGCGCTCGGGAGCGTCCTCACGCGGACCCTCGAGGCCTCGCTGCCGATCGAAACGCTCGAAGCGTGGTCGATGCTCGGCGGGGCGGCGCTCCTCCACGTCGTCAGCATCGCGCTCGGCGAACCGCTCGAGCCGTCGGCGTGGATCCACCCCGAGGCCGTCGGCGCGCTCGCCTACCTGGCACTCGGTGCGAGCGCGATCGGCTTTCTGCTCTACTTCGACCTGCTCGAGCGGCTGGGCGCCGTCGAGATCAACATGGTCTCGTACGTCGCGCCGGTGTTTACCGCGATCACGGGCTGGCTCTATCTCGGCGAGGTGATCGACGCGGCAACCGTCGTCGGCTTCGCCCTCATCGCCGTCGGCTTCGTCCTCGTCAAACGCCGGGCGCTGTCGCGCGAACTGCGCCACGGCTGGCGTCGACTCTCGAGCGATTGATTCGGTCTGCGGCGTCGATCCGTCCGAACGGAAAACGCTGGTCGTCGATCGTCGATCGCCGACCGCCGACCGTTACGTCCGGTCGTCTCGACGGTGTGCGTGACCCACGTACAGCGCGAGGAGGTGGACCGTGACGAGGACGAGGAAGACGACGAGCAGGAACGACGAGGAGAGCCCGTAGGCTAGAAGCGGCAGATACGCGATCGGCAACACGATCGCTCCCCAGAATCCGGTCTTGCGAATTCCCGCCGCGTGCTGGGGCAGGACCTGCTCGAGCGTGTACCCGAGTCCGACGTCGCGCTCTCGCTGTTCGGCGGGCGGTTCGGGAGGCGCTTCGTCGTGCTGATCGCCCTTGGTCTGCTCACCAGCGGGAGATGGATTCGACATCGGTTCGAAGTCTGGAAGATACGTTCGACCGCCACTACATATAGTGGCTCGAGCGTTTCGAACAGATGGGGCGAGTTATGTCGGATTCTAGCTCGGCGAACGACGCGACGATCGATTCACTCGAGCATACTGCCGATTGCTCGAGAGAGAACGGCGAGTCAAGTGCCTGGTACCGTTGCTAACCACATCTTACGGCGCGTTCAATCTGGGGATTCGAGTCGTTGGCACCGAACGAGTTCGGGACGGATAACCGGTGTGTCGAGTTACGGATTAGCTCCGAACGACCGATGCGAAAACGGAAAGGAAACTGGAGGGTTGCGAGCGAAGTGCGAGCGTTACTGGAAGCCGATCCGGCTGTCGCGACGGCCCGTCGGACCGGGGCCGCCCGAGCCACCGCCCTGGAACTCCTCTTCGATCTGCTCGTAGTAGTCCAGGATGTCGTCGGTGATCGTCGGCCGGACGTTCTCCATCGCCTGCCGGAAGTGGCGCATCTCGACGACGTCGGCCTCGTGGTCCTCACGGAGGGCTTCGATGGCCGCCTCGCGGGCGATCGACTCGAGGTCGCTGCCGACGTAGCCGTCCGTGATCTCGGCGATCTCGCGCAGCGTGACGTCCGCGGCCAGCGGCGTATCCTGCGTGTGGATATCGAGGATCCGTTCGCGACCCTCGACGTCGGGTTCGCCGATCATGACGAGCCGGTCGAATCGACCCGAGCGCAACAGTGCGGGGTCGATCATGTCCGGTCGGTTCGTGGCGCCGATGACCATCACGTTCTCCATCTCCTCGAGCCCGTCCAGTTCGGTCAGCAGCTGGTTGACGACCCGCTCGGAGACGTTCGAGCCGGTCTCGCCGCCGCGACCCGGTGCGAGCGCGTCGAGTTCGTCGAAGAATATCACCGTCGGCGAGACCTGCCGTGCCTTGCGGAAGGTCTGACGGATGGCCTTCTCGGACTCGCCGACCCACTTGCTGAGCAGTTGCGGGCCACGCACCGAGATGAAGTTCGCGTTGGTCTCGTTGGCGACGGCTTTCGCCATCAACGTCTTCCCGGTCCCCGGCGGTCCGTACAGCAAGACGCCGGCCGGCGGGTCGACGCCGAGCCGGTCGAACCGCTCGGGATTGTTCAGCGGCCACTCGACGGACTCCTGGACCTGCTCTTTGGCGGTGTGGAGGCCGCCGACGTCGTCCCAGGAGATCTTCGGCAGTTCGACGAGGACCTCCCGCATCGCCGACGGTTCGACCTCGTTCAGAGCGCCACGGAAGTCCTCGCGCTTGACGATCATCCGATCGATCAGGCTCGGCGGGATGTCCTCCTCGTCGAGATCGATCTCGGGGAGGTACCGTCGCAGGGCCTTCATCGCGGCCTCTTTCGTCAGGCTCTCGATGTCAGCGCCGACGAAGCCGTGGGTCTCGTCGGCCAGGTGGGAGAGATCGACGTCGTCGGAGAGGGGCATCCCGCGGGTGTGAATCTGCAGGATCTCCTCGCGGCCGACCTCGTCCGGCACGCCGATCTCGATCTCGCGGTCGAAGCGGCCGGGACGTCGGAGCGCAGGGTCGACGGAATCGACGCGGTTCGTCGCCGCGATGACGATGACCTGCCCCCGGGCCTCGAGGCCGTCCATCATGGTCAGCAACTGGGCGACGACGCGGCGTTCGACCTCGCCGGTGACGTCCTCGCGTTTGGGGGCGATGGAGTCGAGTTCGTCGATGAAGATGATCGCCGGCGACTCCTCGCTTGCGTCCTCGAAGATCTCCCTGAGTTGTTGTTCGGACTCGCCGTAGTACTTCGAGATGATCTCCGGCCCCGCGATAGAGAAGAAACTCGCGGAGGTCTCGTTGGCGACCGCCTTGGCGAGTAGCGTCTTCCCGGTGCCCGGCGGGCCGTGGAGCAAGACGCCCTGTGGGGGCTCGATCCCCAGTTTCTTGAAGATCTGGGGGTGTTTCATCGGCAGTTCGACCATCTCGCGGACCCGCTGGATCTCGCCTTGAAGGCCGCCGATGTCTTCGTACGTAATTCCGCCGCCGGTCTTTTCGAAGCCGCTGATCGGCTCCTCGCGCAGTTCGACGTCGGTGTCCTCGGTGACGAGAACGACGCCCTCAGGCTCGGTTTCGACGGCGATCAGGGGGATCGCCTGTCCCGGCGAGCGCATGAAGGGATGGTTCGTCGAGGACATGACGGGGACGATGTCGCGTCCGACGACCGGCCGCTTGAGAATCTGGCGTTTGACCATGCCGGCGGCGTCGGAACCGAACTGAACCGACGCCTCCTCCGGCGGCGCCAGGGTGAGCGAATCGGCCTTCGTGGCCTCGGCTTTCCTGATCGTTACCCGCTCGCCGATCCCCACGTCGGCGTTCTGTCGGGTGAAACCGTCGATGCGGACCGTATCCGTGTTCCAGTCCTGCCGGTCGGCCCGCCAGACCTTCGCGGCGGTGGTGTCCGCGCCTTCGATTTCGATGATGTCGCCCGGACTCAGCTTCAGATGCAACAGCGTGTCCGGGTCGAGTCGGGCGATACCACGACCCGAGTCGTTCGGGTATGCCTTCGCAACCTCCAGTTGAACTTCGTTCATGATTCGGAATGGACGGCGATGTCTGTCACTCCGCTACGTGAGCGGATAGTTTTTTTGCTAGCCCTCATCGTTACCTGTGCTAGGTGCTACCACATCAATCTCCGTGAGGCGGACACATAGCTGTACCGGCATCGGTCGGTTTTGGTGGTACCGACACCGAATCTCAGAATCGATACTCGGCCGGCGGCGCTAGTGGCGGTCCAAGCCTGAACTGATGGGGCGAATCACGTGGTGTGATCCGATTCGTCCCATCAGTCGACGGTTGGAACGGGACTAGACCGAGCGACAATTCGAGCCGATCCCACCGCTCGAGGCACTCGCTCGGTCGAAACCCTTCAGTGAGAACCGCCCGTCCGTACGGTCATGCGTACACTCGCGTTCGACGGCCGGATGGGTGCCAGCGGCGACATGATCCTCGCCGCCCTGCTCGATGCCGGCGCCGACCCCGACGCCCTCGAGCCCGTCACCGACGCCCTCGAGGTGGAGTACCGAATCGACGAGACGGTCAAGAGCGGCATCTCGGCGACGACGGTCGACGTCTTCCTGACTGGTGGCGACGCACGTGACTATCGTCACGCCCGAGACAGTCCGCACGGTCACGGCCACGACGACCACAGCCACGACCACGACCACGATCACGATCACGACCATGACCATGACCACGATCACGGCCGCGACCCCAATGCAGACGCCGTCCACGCCGAGGGCCACGGCCCCCACCGCAGCTACCTCGAGGTCCGCGACATCGTCGAATCGATGGCCCTCGAGCCGCCCGTCGAAGCCGACGCGCTCGCTATTTTCGACCTGCTCGGCGAGGCCGAGGCGAGCGTCCACGGCAAGTCACTCGAGGACATTCACTTCCACGAGGTCGGCGCCGACGACGCCATCGCCGACGTCGTCGGAGCCGCCCTGCTGATCCACGACCTCGAGCCCGACGAGATCGTCACCACGCCGCTGTCGACCGGCGGCGGATCGGTCTCGATGAGCCACGGCGAGTACCCCGTTCCGACGCCGGCGGTCGTCGAGATCGCCGAACGCGCCGACTGGTCGCTTCGCGGCGGCCCCGTCGACGCCGAACTGCTGACGCCGACGGGTGCGGCCGTTCTCGGGCACTTCGCGGACGGCGCGGAATCCCTGCCGTCGCTCTCCCTCGAGTGCTCCGGCTACGGGGCCGGCGGCTACGACCTCGATCCCCACCCGAACGTCCTCCGAGTGCTGGTCGGCGACGATGGCGACCGCAGCGCGCTCGCGACAGACGATATCGCCGTCCTCGAGACGAACCTCGACGACGCCACGCCGGAGGTGCTCGGCAGCCTGCAGGAAACGCTCTCACACGCGGGCGCGCGTGACGTTTCGATTCTCCCGGCCACGATGAAGAAGTCCCGGCCGGGCCACCTCGTGAAGGTGATCTGCAAGCCCGCGGATCGAGAACGGGTGGCTCGAGCGCTGATCGAGGAGACGGGAACGCTGGGCGTTCGCGATACGGGAACGACGCGTCGCTGGATCGCCCGCCGGGAGTTCGAGACCGTCGAACTGGACCTCGAGGGCGACACCTACGAGGTGACGGTGAAAGTCGCCAGCGACAGCGACGGCGTGGTCTACGACGTGAGCGCGGAGTACGACGACGCGCTGGCGGTGGCTCGGTCGACGGCCCTTCCGGTTCGCGAGGTTCTCCAGCGAGCAGAAACGAGTGTCGCTGATTCGTTTGCGGGTAACGAACGCCAAGTCTGATAAAAAATCCGTGGGAGCGGCCCCGTTAGGTGCCGACACCGAGGACGAACAGGTCCTCGAAGTTAGTGTTCGTTTGCTCGACCGTTGTGTTCTGCGTATTCGTGGTGTCCTGCGTTACGGAGCTCCCGGTGTTGGCCTCGGCATCGTCACCGACGGCTACCGCGAAGCTCCCGTCGCTCGAGGACGTTGCTTCTTGCGTGACGGTTTGGCTCTGGCTCACGCCGGCAGTGTTCGACTGCTCGTCACCGTTGTCGGCCACGCCAGCGGCGGCCGTTCCGGCGAACCCCATGAACATGAGGCTACCGACCAGCGCAACTGTCAACA
The DNA here is from genome assembly GCF_000337215.1 of Natronolimnohabitans innermongolicus JCM 12255. Lineage (GTDB taxonomy): Archaea > Halobacteriota > Halobacteria > Halobacteriales > Natrialbaceae > Natronolimnohabitans > Natronolimnohabitans innermongolicus. Next base: position 237,610 of record NZ_AOHZ01000041.1, read on the forward strand.
GCATCGAGAACGCTCGATTCATCGCTTAGATCCCTCCGAAGTCGAGGAACAGCGAGTCTTCGACGTTCTCGTTAGTTTGGGTGACTTCTCCGGTCTGTTCGTTCGTGGCGTTCTGGGTCACCGAGTTGCCGGTGTTAGCGACGGGACCATCGTCGTTGTCGTTATCGTTGTCGTCGAAATCGAGCGCTATCGCGAAGCTATCGTCGCTCGACGCTTCGGCGACTTGAGTGGTTGACTGATCCTGATCGAGTTCGGCGTGGTTCGACTGATCGCTCGCTGCTGCTGTTCCGGCAAACCCCATAAACACGAGGCTACCGACCAATGCGACGGTCAACAGTACTGAGAGTGTACGATTCATCGTATCACCTAGATGCCGAGGTCCAGGAAGATGGAGTCCGCGATGTTGGTGTTATCCTGGTCAACAGTCGCGTCCTGGGTGTTCTCGCTGGTTTGTTCGACCGAATTACCAGTGTTAGCAGTGGCATCGTCGCCAAACGCTAGCGCGACGCTGCCGTCACTGGAAGCGGAGGCGCCCTGTTCAACCTTCTGTGTCTGGTCAACTATCGCGGTGTTCGACTGTCCGTCGTCTTTGTGGTCCGCTGCAGCTGCTGTTCCGGCAAACCCCATAAACATGAGGCTGCCGACCATTGCAATCGTCAGTAGCATCGAGAGTGCACGGTTCATGGTTTGATATTCGCGTGTGGGCACCCACGAACGCCACGGACGACCCACACTGTGTCGTCGCCCCGCCAGTAGCTCATCATCTCCGCGGCGTCTTGCCCGGTCGTTCCTGTCACTGGTTGCCCATTTCAACCCATGAATCCGTTTCATACCGAATTACGGCACTAGGCTGGTTGAGGGACCCCCTATCAGCACTAGCCAGATTATTTATTGAGGTATAACGGAAAACTATCCGAGAGAGAGGACCTTATCTTGTTCTATCCAGTTGTTGTTTTGGCAACAAAACAATATCTCAAACAGGCCAGCCGGTCGACGCACTCGGGCGAGGCTTTCAAGCCTCCCTGGGCATGGTAGTAGGTGATTTCTCTCCCGAAGTGGCTGCATTCCGCTGAGTAGCCGCTTTCATACTTCATTCAACCTGTTGATAACAAAGGTGATAATCGAGATAGAGTCGTTCGCGTTGAACCGTTCAACAACAAACACAGTCAGCACACGAAATCAGAGATACATGACAGACACAGCCAGCAGACGATCACGCTATACGACACTCTTAGTGGCCTGTATCGTTTCCATATCAATGCTCGCCGGCGCGCCAGCGGCGATGGCCGGCGGCGCCGACGACGTCCAGGCAGACTCAGTCCACGCGCTCGAGAACGGCGAGGACCTCTACCTGGCGTTCGGTGCCGACCTCGAGGACCAGTCACTCGATGAATTCATCGAGGCCCACGCACACGGTGACATCGAGCAAGAGAGCAACGCCGAAGTCGTCCAACACCAGGACGTCGATCAGGTCAACATCAACGAGCAAGGGGATGCGGTCTCGATCTCGATCGATGGCGGTGAAGCGACCGCTGTCCAGGAGTCGAACCAGCTCAACGCCAACGATCAGACCGGAACGGTCTCCGCAGAAAACGAAGTCGCGACCGCCTACGAGACGCAGTTCGAGGACGTCGGTAACGTCTACCTCATCGTCGGCAACGGCGACAGCCAGCAGTACGACGGCTGGGGCGTCACCGACGAGAAAGGCGACAAAGAGACGGTGACGCAGTCGGCCGAAGCCGTCGTGACGCAGAGTCAGGACGTCGCACAGGCGAACGTCAACGAACAGAGCACGGCCCTCGCGATCGCGAACAACGGCAGCGAGGCGACGGCCATCCAGCAAACCGACCAGTACAACGAGAACCGCCAGGAAGGTGCCGCCGAGTCGACCAACGTCTACGCCGGCGGCGGCGACTACGTCGAACAGAGCGCGAGCGCCTTCCTCGGACAGGAGCAGGTCGTCGAACAGACGAACGTCAACGAACAGGGTGCAGCGGTCGCCATCGCCGTCGGCGAGGACTCGGTCGCAACGGCGATTCAGGTCACCGACCAGACGAACGTCAACGAGCAACTCGGCGCCGCCGAAGCCGCGAACGTCTACGCCGGCATGCCCGGCATGAACGTCGCAACCGCGGGCGACGACGTCGAGAGCAGCACCGTCGAGACGCAGGTGCCGAGCGACGACAAGAAAGACGACAAGGACGAGGGGCAGACGGCGACCTCGAGCGTCGACCAGGAGCAGTCCGTCGAACAGCTCAACGTCAACCTGCAAAACAGCGCGGTCGCACTCGCCGACAACGGCAGCGAGGCCAGCGCGGTCCAGCTGGCCCACCAGCACAACTACAACGCCCAGATCGGCTCCGCTGCCGCGCTCAACGTCTACGCAGGACCGAGCCTCGACTTCGACAGCGAGGCCATGACGTCGAGTACGACCGTCACTATCGGCGGCGACGACCTCGAGGACGCACCGGGCGTCTCCTACGACTACGACACGAACGCCGAGCAGACCAGCGACGTGACCCAGGATGCGACGGCCGCACTCGAGCAGTCGCAGTTCGTGACCCAGAACAACGTCAACGAACAGCACTCCGCGATCGCCATCGCCGAAGACGGCGGCGACGCGAGCGCGACGCAGGTCTCCATGCAGGAGAACGAGAACGTCCAGATCAGCGCCGTCGCGGCGACGAACGTCTGGATCGATGCGTAACGCTGTTTCATAACCGATCGCTTTTTCTCTTCGTCCGCGGTGACGGTCGCATCGTCGATTAGGTGTGGGTCAAGAAGTAGCGTCAGTTCAGCGCGCACTCGACAACGGACTGCGTCCGTGGATAGATTCTCCGTGGATTGATACGCTCGTGAATTCGTACAGTGGACGAACCACTACGTCGAGAGCACAGTACCAACGACCACGACCCACGAGTGGACCGAACTACTCCGGATCGTCGTTTCGACGCTGTCGTGTCGCGCCGTCGTCTTCGTCCGTCGACCCGTCGTTTCGATGCGCCGACAGCGCCTCGTCGATCGTCAACTCTCCCGCCGCGACGCGGCGAGCCAGCACCTCGTCGATGGCCCGATTTTTCTCGCTTCGCTCGCGCGAGCGGTCCTTGATCACCTGTAACTCGCCCGCGGTCGGCTCGATGTCGCGGGAGTCGACGACCTCGCCCTCGAGTCGGGCGATGTTTACGGCCGCGAGCACGTCGCCCATCCCTCGAGAGCCCGTGCCCAGATAGGGCGTCGTCCCCGTCTCGTCGACGAGTTCGACCGTGACGTCCTCGAGGTCGTTGACCAGCGTCGCGCCCTCGAGTCGGGAGCCGTCGCCGATCCGAACCACCGGGTTCGCGGCTTCGTCGGCCTCGCGCTGGATCGCCTCGACGGCGTCCGTGAGCGGGACCTGAAACGCGGCGACGATCATCTCGCCCGCGAGAACGGCGATGCCGGGTTTGTGTCCCGGATCGACGCCGATGACAGTTCGGCCGCCGTCGCCGCGGACGGCCGCCAGCGCCTGATCGACCGCTCGTCGGGGGGCGTCGGGATCGGCGACGATCGTCGTCGCGCTCGCGAAGTCGTCGGCGTGGTCGGCGTCGGTAACGACGACCGCGGTTCGTTCGGGAAGCGTCGCGTCGGGTTCGACGGTGGTAAACTCCGTTCCCCGGTCGCGAAGCTCGTTGACGACGCCGTGGTACACCTCGAAGTCTGACGTGGCGACGACGATCACGCGTCGACGTTCGTTCCCGGGCGGAATAAACGGTACGCGAACTCGCAGGACGTCGCTCGGGCACTCGTCGTGACTCGGCGTCCGAAACCGTCGTCACTCAGCGCCCGAAATCGACTCAAGCTATACGGCGGTCGATCGGGAAGTCTCCGGTATCGATGATTCCGCGCGAGATCGAGTACTGTCCCTTCTGCGGGAGCGACGAAATAGAGCGGGCCGAAACGGTGACTCGAGGCCCCGAAACCTACTACGACTGTCCGACCTGCGGCCGGGTCGGAACGACCGGGATCGGCGTCCAGCCCTCCAGCTGAGCGGGAGTCACGCTGAAAATCGATAGCTGAACCCAGGGTAGACGCTCACCAGAGACTCGGTCTCGCCGGCCCGCTTCGACCGTCCGAACCGGTTCCGGGGCCTTTTTGCCCGCAACCTGCCAACTCCGAGCGTGAACGACGAGGCGATCCCGACCGGCTGTAGCCCGGTCGACGAGTTACTCGGCGGGGGGTTCGACCGCGGGACCGTCACGCAGCTGTACGGTCCGCCGGCGGCCGGCAAGACGAACCTCGCGCTCTCGGCGGCCGTCGAGGCGGCCGTCGGCGGCGGTACCGCGGTCTACATCGACACCGAGGGCGTCTCGGTCGACCGCTTTCAACAACTGCTCTCGGCTCGCGTCGAGGAGGACGACGTCGAGGCCGTCGCCTCTCGAATCGTCATCGAGGACGCGCTCGACTTCGAGGAACAGGCCGAAGCCGTCCGCGACGCCGAGGAGTTCGCCGAACGGGCGGATCTGATCGTCCTCGACAGCGCGACCGGCTTCTATCGCCTCGAGCGAACGGGCGACTCCGACGGCGGCGAAGCCCTGCGACGCGTCACCCGGCAGGTGACCCACCTGCTCTCGCTGGCCCGCAAACACGACCTCGCGGTCGTCCTGACGAACCAGGTGTTCTCGGATCCGGACGCCGACCGCACGCGCGCGCTCGGCGGCAATACCCTGGAGCACTGGACCGGCGTCGTGCTCCGCCTCGAGCGCTTTCGTGGCGGCAACCGTCGGGCGACCCTCGAGAAACACCGCTCGAAGCCGGCCGGGGACTCGGTCCAGTTCCGGATCACGGACCGCGGGCTCGAGGGGGGCGAAGACGGGCCGAGACCCTGAGACGATTTACTGTACGTCAGTTCCGGCGCAACCGCGACCCGGGCGGCGGTTGCGCCGGGACATCGGTACAGCAATCCGAATGAGACGACGCAGTACGGGTGAAACGAAAACGGACGGCGACGCTCGCTACAGTTCGTTCAGCTTCCGCAGGAGCTGGCCGCGGTACTCCTCGTCGCTGGTGACGCCCTTGACCTCTAAGACGTTGCGCTCGAGTTTGTCGACGGCGACGCGGAAGGCGTTCTCGGCGCCGTAGCCCTCGCCGGTGCCGGCGACCTGGCCTTTGTTCGTCCGGAGGCGGATCTGGCAGTGAACCAGCGGCGTTCCGCGGAGTTTCTCCTGGTGTTCTTTGAACCGGACGTGAGCGTGCATCACCTGCATGTCCTGGTACTTATCGGAGACGCTCTGGATGCTCTCGACGATCGACTCCCGGGTGATCGTATCGAGCATCGAGATGTTGGTAATCTGGACGTCCATGTGCTCTTCTTCGGTAAACGTCAGCGCCCGCAGCACGTCGGTTTTGGTGACGACGCCGATGACGACGCGGTCGTCGTCCTCGGGCGTGACCATCAGCCCGGCGTAGTCGAGGTCGAGCATCTGCTCGACGGCGTCCTGGGCCGTGGCCCCGAGCGTCGTCGTCTCGACGGGGCTGTTCATGATGTCGTAGACGGGCACGTCGAGCATCCGCTCGTTGTCGCCGACGCGGTCGCCGGTGGTCATCCGCTCGTTCTCGCGGATGACGAAGTCCGCGATGTCGTGCGTGGTGACGACACCCGTGAGGTAGCCGTTCTCGTTCAAGACCGGGAGACGGGAGATACCGTTCTCGCGAAGCTTGTTGATCACCCGCCCGATCCCGTCGTCTTCCTGCACCGTGACGGGATCGTCCGAGTAGACGTCCTCGACGGTGAGCGTATCGAGGTTCTCGAGGACGGCCTCGAGGATCGCGTCGTCGCTGATGACTCCCCAGAGATCGCCGTGTTCGAAGACCGGCGCGACCTTCGCGTTGCTCTCGATGAGCATTCGTGCGGTCTCGCGGACGTCCTCGTCGCGATCGATCTTCGGGGCCGGCGAGCTCCGACTGGGTTTGATCAGCGCCGACACCTTGGCGTCGTCCTCGACGTGGGACTGGAGGACCTCCCGCTCGCTGATGACGCCCTCGTACTCCCCGTCGTCCATGACGATAATTCCCTTCGGGTTACCGTCCTCGAACGTAGAACGGACCTTCCCCATGCGCTGACCGACGTCGACTTCGATGAACTCCTTGGTGGCGATATCAGCGATATTCATCCTTCTATGGCTGTATACTGCGGCCGGGCTTTTGAACATACCGCACGTTTTAGCCGGGTGGGTGCAGGGGCGGCCTTTAGGGTGCGGGCGTGGTATCGCGCGATATGCGACCCGACATCAGCGTCTTCGGGCGATACACGTACCTCCTCACCGAACTGTTCTGGGGCACCGTCGCCGCCGTTCTCCTCCATCGGGCCGGCGCCCTTCGAAAGGCCGCCGTCACGATCCTCGCGCTGTACCCGATCGCCTACGTCTGGGACCGCTACACCCTCGCCGTCGGCGTCTTCGATATCAAACTCCGGACCGGCATCGAAATCGCGGGCATCCCGCTCGAGGAACACCTCTTCATGGCGGTCGTCCCCGGACTCGTCATTGGCTTTCACGAAACTATCTTTGGAGAGTGAGTATCAGCCGATTTGAGGGGTGTCAGCTGCTGCAATCGACCACGAGCGTCTTATTTCTCACGCCCGTTCGTCGGGACGATGGACGACCGCCGCTCCAGCGCCGCAGCGCGCGACGATCGTACCGACCGTACCGATCGTGCCGTGTTGCGGTCGCTCTTGCGTCTGCTCACCATCGTCGCCCTGATCGGCGTCCTCGCGTTCGGCACCGCGATGATCGCCCCGTCGATCCTCGAAGACGCCGGCATCGACGGCGACGGATTCGAAGGACCGGGCGGCATCGACGGCGGCTCGAGTCCGCCCCCGAGTTCCGAGTCGCCGTCGGTCGGCGACCGCGAGCCGAACGTCACCGATCCAGACGATCCCGGCGCCTCGAGGTACGAGACCGACGTCGAGACGATCGACTCCGAGACGGTCGAGGAGTTCGTCCACGCCGAAGTCAACGACCGCCGGGCCGACCACGACGACGACCTCGAGGCCCTCGAGTGGGACGGCACGGTCGCGTCGGTCGCTCGAGCCCACAGTGGCGACATGGCCGAGCAGGACTACTTCGATCACGTCAACCAGGAGGGCGACGCCCCGATGGAGCGATTCCAGGACGTCGACGACTACTGCCGGGGGTACGGCGAGAACATCGCTCTGACCTACGTCGACCGGACCGTCCAGGACTCGGCGTCGGACGGCACCGTCCACTATCAGACCGCGGAAGAACTCGCGGAGGGGCTCGTCAACCAGTGGATGAACTCGACGTCACACCGCGAGGCGATCCTCGAGGAAGGCAGCGTTCCCGACTGGGATCGCGGCGGCGTCGGCGTCTACCTCACCGACGACGGTTCGGTCTACGCGTCGCACAATTTCTGTCAGGAGCGAACGGGGCTGTTCTGACGCTCGGTTCGACGCTGACGCTCGGTTCGACGACTCGAGTCCGAAACCGTGCTCGGTTCACGACTGGTTCGGTATCCAGACGATGAGAGAAATTGATAGCCATTTAGGCGAGGCTCGTGTGCGTGATCGTATGGACGCTCGCGAGACGCTCGTCTCGGTCTACCGAACGGCGAGCGACCGTGATATCTCCTTTCTGGCGGCCGCCTTCGCCTACTACGCGTTCGTCTCGCTGATCCCGCTGGTGTTGCTCGCGCTCGTCGTCGGCTCCCTGCTCGGCGGCGAAGACGTCGCCGAACGGTTGGTGCTGGTCGCCGGCGATTTCCTGCCGGAAGCCGGCGAAGACCTCGTCGCCGAGGCGCTGACGACCGAATCAGGGCGAACGCAGGCGACCGCCGTCGCACTCGCCGTCTCGGCGTGGGGCGCGCTGAAGGTCTTTCGCGGCCTCAGCCTCGCCTTCGACAAGGTCTACGACGAGGTCGCCGAAACGACGCTCGTCGGCGAGCTTCGAAACGGCGTCGTCGTCATCGTCGCCGGCGTGGTGGCGATCGTGCTGATGGTCGTCGTCGGGACGATTCTCGGACTCGCTGCCGACGTCGTTCCGTTCGCCGGCCTCCTGAGCTGGATCACGCTGTTGATCGGCCTCGTTCTCGTCTTCCTGCCGATTTACTACGTGTTGCCGCCGATTCCGGTCACCGTCGCCGAGATCCTCCCCGGCGCTGCGTTCGCTGCCGTCGGCTGGACCGTGCTGCAGATCGGCTTCCAGATCTACGCCGCCAACGCCGGTCAGTACGAGGCCTACGGCGCCGTCGGCGCCGTTATTCTGTTCGTCACCTGGCTCTACTTCGCCGGGATGCTCATCTGCTTCGGCGCGGTACTCAACGTCGTTCTCTCGGCCGAGTCGCTGGCCGAGTAGGGGGACCCGTGCGACCAGTTGCTCGCTGCTCTCGTTACCCGCCCCACGACCGTAGCCTGCACACATTGGAGAAAGATTATGTTCTCGGCACGGCCAGCCCTCCACAATGAGCGACGAGTCTTCGAACCAAACCGCGCCGGGCGCCGGCGAGTCGACGGACGCGACTGACGCCGACGCCGACACCGGCGACTCGAGTGGTCCATCCGAACCGGGTGGCGGGCCCCGACGCGTCGTCTCCGAGCAGAGCGTCGACGACATTCTCGACTCGCTGGGGGAGACGAAGGCCGCGGCCGAAGCGAACGCGGATTCGGGTGCGGACGATTCGCAACCACGGGCACAGACACGATCGCGGTCGAATTCGGAGACCGGTGCCGACGCCGAATCCGGCGCCGAACCGTCAGCCGACACCGACGGCGTGACGACCGAGTTCGACGAGCGCGACGTGCCCTCGAGCGACGGCCTGGACGACGCCGAGACCAACGCCGACAGTGACGATGGTAGCGACGGGGTCGGTGTCGGGGGCAGCGACGGAGACGGTGGCGAGAATAGCGAGGGTATCAGGGACGGCGACACGACCCCGACAATCGACGACGCCGCGTCGTCGCTCCCCGACGTGGACGACGACGCCTCCCTCGAGGACCTCGCCGCGCGCGTCGAAGACGGCGCCGTCACCGGCGCCGACGTTCGGGCCGCCGAGGCCGGCACGGGCCGCGAGTCGACGCCCGAGGTCGACGAGATCGAGCTCTCGATGGACGACCTCGAGGCAACACAATCGAGCAGCGGTCCCGACGGTAGCACGGGGGTCGGCGACGACGCCGGCCCGCTGGCGGGGTCGATCGGCGCTGACGCCGACGCGGGCGCTGGCGACGACTCGGACGAGGACGAGACCGACGCCGACTCGCCGGGGCTGCTCGGTCGGATCAAGCGCTTTTTCGGCGGGTAGAACGGGTACGGCTCGAAGATTTCGACAACAACACGGATTGACCGTGATTCTCGAGGCTTCGGACTCGAGTCCCCGGTTCGAGTCGCGGGCTCAGAACTGGTAGCGTCGCTCGTCGTCCATCGTCGGGTACTGGTCGGCGCCGGTCATCTCCTCGAAGGTCATCCCCGAGAGATACTCGTCGTAGGTGACGTCGTAGCCCGAGCGCAACTGGAAGTCGAGCTTGCCGGTGTCGACCGTCGACTGGAACAGCATGTGGATCGCCCGCCGAACGAGTTCGTCCGTCTCCTCGGGCTCGAGGGCGGCATCGAGCAGGGCGAGTTCGTTTCTGGTCTCCCGATCGAGCGAGATCGAGAGTTCGTCGTCCAGGTCGCCGTAGGCGTCCGTCAGGTCGTCGTTGAGATCGTCGAGACTCATACGGGAGGGGACTCGAGCCGAGGGGATAGGGCTTTCGTGGTCGACTCGTCGCTCGTCGCCCGTCGCTCGTCGATGCTACGGCGTTCGATTCTGAGACGAGCGCGTTGGAGAGACGCGTGGCGATTGAAATTGGAGATCTGCGTGGCGATTGAGATGGTCGTACAACGCACGCTGGTCGAAATGGTTGTGCGCTGACGCTGGCAGCGAGGGTTTCCACATCCTCCCCAGCCGATTCGCTCGCTTCCCTCGCTCATCCCTCGCGCGTCGGAATCGGACGTCCTCGCTTCCGCTCGGCCGACCGACAGCGCGCGCCACAGCGCATGACTCGGCAACTGCATCGCGGAACCGCGCCAACTGCATCGCAGAAATGCGCGCTTCGTCGCTGACGTCGTCGGCCGGTCGCGAACCGCCACCAGTAAGACGCCCCGTTCGCTAGGACGACCGATGAGTGAGAGCGATGGCGACGGCGGCGCCGGCGCCGACACCGACGGGGGCGAGGAGTGGACGCTCCCCGACGACCTCGAGTCGGTCCAGGAGGCCCTGATCGCGTGGTACGAGGGCGACCACCGCGAGTTCCCGTGGCGTCGGACGGACGATCCCTACGAGATCCTCGTCAGCGAAGTGATGAGCCAGCAGACCCAGCTGGATCGCGTCGTCTCGGCCTGGGAAGCATTCCTCGAGCGCTGGCCCACCACGGCCGAGCTCGCCGACGCGGACCGGGCGGACGTCGTCGGGTTCTGGACCGACCACAGCCTCGGGTACAACAATCGGGCGAAGTACCTGCACGAAGCGGCCGCGCAGGTGGAAACGGAGTACGACGGCGAGTTCCCGACCGAACCCGACGAACTACAGGAGCTCATGGGCGTCGGCCCCTACACCGCAAACGCCGTCGCGAGCTTCGCGTTCAACAACGGCGACGCGGTCGTCGACACGAACGTCAAACGCGTCACCTACCGCACGTTCTCGATCCCGGACGACGATGCGGCCTTCGAGTCGGCCGCGAACGACCTCATGCCCGACGGCGAGTCGCGCGTCTGGAACAACGCGATCATGGAACTGGGCGGCGTCGCCTGTACGCAGACGCCCCGCTGCGACGAGGTCGGCTGCCCCTGGCGCGAGTGGTGTGGCGCCTACGCCAGCGGCGATTTCACCGCGCCCGACGTCCCCACGCAGCCGAGCTTCGAGGGCAGCCGCCGCCAGTTTCGCGGCCGCGTGATCGGTACCCTGCGGGAGTACGACGAACTCGAACTGGACACCCTCGGTCACCGGATCCGCGTCGACTACGCGCCCGGCGGCGAGTACGGCCGCGAGTGGCTCACCGGCTTGCTCACCGACCTCGAGGACGACGGACTCGTCGATATCGACGACCCCGAATCGGGCGCCGAGGACGAACTCGTCGCCCGACTCCGTCGGTAACGGTCGACTCGAGCGCTCGAGTCCGCGCGACGAAGCGCCGGCCGTGGCGCTTGGCCCGCTTATTTGACGCCCGCTGTCGTCGGTGTGGGCATGGCAGACTCCGACAGCGGTTCCGACTCCGCCGGCGGCGACGTCGATACCGACGCCGGTGTCGCCGCGGACCCCGTCCGCGTCGTCGCCGTCTGTGGCAGCCTCCGGGAAGAGAGCACGACGTGCGTCGGGCTGGAGCGCGTCCTCGAGGCCGCCGACCGCGCCGGCGCCGAAACCGAGTTGCTCGACCTGCGCGAGTTCGAGTTACCGACCTTCGACGCCGACCGCGACCGCGAGGACGCCGGCGACGCCGAAGCGTTGGCGGCCCGTCTGCGCGGAGCCGACTCGATCGTCCTCGGCTCGCCGATGTACCACGGCTCTTACTCCTCGCCGCTGAAGACCGCCATCGACTACTGCGGGTTCGACGAGTTCCGCGACAAGACGGTCGGCTTGCTCGCGGTTTCGGGCGGCGCCTTCCCGGTGACCACCCTCGAGCACATGCGCTCGGTCTGTCGCGCGCTGAACGCGTGGGTGATCCCCCACGAGGCCGCGGTTCCGAACGCCGGCTCTGCCGTCGCGGACGGCGAGTTCGTCGACGACAAACTCGAGGAGCGCGTCGCGACGCTCGGCCGGCGCGCGGTGCAGTACGCGACGATCGAGCCGGATCCGGACTCCTTCGAGAGCGACCAGAACGTCGGCGCCGAAGGGAAGTAGCGACTGAGAGGCGACCACGATCCGTTGTCACGGTCGGTCACGGCCGGTCGCTCACGCTCAGGGCTCGAGCAGCCGTTCGAACCGCCGCTGATGGGCGAGGAAGGCGAACAGTCCGAACAGGACGAGTCCGACGTGGAGGGCGTCGACCCGGAGGACGACCGTCGTCGCCTCGAGGGGGATCGGCGGCGTCGCGAGGGTGACGTCGACGAACCAGACGGCGGCCAGCAGCGCCGACGCGCCGGCTGCCAGCAGGCAGCCGGGGACGAGGGGCGTGCGGGTCGTCAGATACGTCGAGCGGAGACAGAAGACGCGGCGTTCGACGAACAGCTGTGCGGTGAGCGCGCCGGCGAGCACCACGCCGGCGACGACGATGCCGCCGACGCCGCCGATCAGTTCGGCGACCAGCAGCCAGACGAGCCAGCTGCCCGTCAGGAGCAGCGCCGCCGAGAGCCGCTCGGGCTTGAGGAGGTCGCCGACCTCGTTGACCGTCGCGCCGAAGACGATCGCGCGCACCAACGCGCCACAGAAGAGGATACCGAGTCCGGCCAGCGCCGTCGAAGTCGTCCGAGAGCCGGCGACGAGGGAAAACCAGACGCCGACGGCGACGGCTTCGACGGTGGCGGCCGAGAGCGCCGCGGTCACGCCGACCACCCGCCGCCGAGCCGTGCGGCCGAGGATGCCGGGTTGCCGAATGACGCTCATACCACACCCCCTCACACGCAAGGGGCTTCGTTATGGAAGTCATTATCTCACACGGTAACGGTCGCGTACAGCGCCGATTCTTCGAGTCGGTGGGCGGAAACAGCTAATATTCTGTTTCAGCGACCGTTTTTCGCCGCCCAGAGACGTGAAGAACGGTCGATCTCTCAATAGATTGTAGGTCGTTCTCGTTCAGTACGGAACCGAGACGTGTGTCTCGAGCGTTCACTGCCGAACGAGTCGACACGCGGTCAGTTTCAGTGCGAGAGACGACGGCGGCCGATTCGAAAACGAGCGATCAGAGCGCGACAATCGTCCGTCTCGAGGGCCTCGAGCGGTCGGTCGCGTCGTAAGTGGTGGCTACAAGACCGTTCGATGGCTCGTAGTCAGTCCGTAACTGTCGAGAGACCGATTCGAATACTGGAAACGTTGGACAGAATTATTTACGCGGGTGTGGACGTGGCCGATTATGGCCGAAAGCGAGCAACAGGAGCAGACGTTGTCGGAGCTGGTCGTCAAGGAAGCGGTCGGAATCGGGATGGAATCGCCGCTGCGCGACTCCATCCTCGAGGCCGTCGAGGAGTCCGAAGGGACCGCCTCGAGCGGGTCGCGCCTGCCGCTTGCCGGCGCGCTCTTCGGAATCGGCGCCGCGGTCGGCTTCCTCGCGGGACGGCAATCCGAGGCGCTCGAGGACACGTCGCTCGACGACGTCGAGGAACCGGAGATCATCGAAGACGTCATGGACGGTCGCGGCGAGGAGATCGGGTCGACCGCCGAGGAGGCCGTCTCGTCGGTCACCGGGGACGACGACAGCGAGACCGACGCCGACGCCGGCACGGCCGCCGAGTCCGAAGCCGAGCCGGAAGTCGACGTCGAGGACGAGGGCGGCTCGAGTCGACTCCCGAAGCTCCTGTTGCTGGTTGGTGCCGTCGCCGCGATCGCGGTCGCCCGGCGCCGCTTCGCCGGCGGCGAAGAAGAGGAGTGGGAGCCGATCGAAGAGTTCGAACCAGCGGCGACCGACGACCTCGAGGACAGCGAGACGGACGAGTTGACGACCGGCGGCGCCGAAGCGGAGACGGACGACGAGGACGACGAGGACGACGAGAGCGACGAAGCTGATGCGGACGCGGAAGCGAAAGGCGAGTAACGGGACGGACGCCGTACGTTTCGATCTCGGACCCCGTCGATCAGTTTCGGATCGGTTGTGACGACGACCGCGAGCGACTGCGCTACCGATTCGATCGACTCGGCGGCGACGGGGAGCGGACGGGTCACCCATCGCGGGCGCTCCCGACGAAGGAGCTAAGGGGTCGTCGCCGCCACAGTCATCCAATGGAGACGACCCACCGCGTCTTCGTCGGCGACTCCCGAGACCTCGGGGCGGTCGACGACGCGTCAGTCGAACTCGTCGTCACGTCCCCGCCGTATCCCATGATCGAGATGTGGGACGACCTCTTTACCCGTCTCGACCCCGCGATCGGCGACGCGCTCGAGTCGGGCGACGGTCGCGAGGCCTTCGACGCGATGCACGCCCAGCTCGAGCAGGTCTGGGACGAGATCCAGCGCGTGCTCGTCGACGGCGGCATCGCCTGTATCAACGTCGGCGACGCGACCCGGTCCGTCGACGACAGCTTCCGGGTGTACGCCAACCACGCCCGCGTCCTCGAGGCCTTCGAGTCCCGCGGGTTCGACCCGCTGCCCGATATCCTCTGGCGCAAGCCGGCCAACAGCGCCGCGAAGTTCATGGGCAGCGGGATGATCCCGCCCAACGCCTACGTCACCTTAGAACACGAGTACGTGCTCGTCTTCCGGAAGGGCGCGGACAGCCGGTCGTTCGAGCCGGGGGCCGACCACCGCTACGAGGCCGCCTACTTCTGGGAGGAACGCAACCGCTGGTTCTCTGACGTCTGGACCGACGTGCAGGGTGAGCTACAGGCGCTCGCCGGCGACGACCTGCGGGATCGATCCGCGGCCTACCCTCTCGAGATTCCCTACCGACTGATCTGTATGTACTCCGCCTACGGCGACACCGTCCTCGACCCCTTCTGGGGGACCGGAACCACGTCGCTCGCCGCGATGTGTGCCGGCCGAGACTCCGTCGGGGCGGAACTCGAGCCCTCGTTCGTCGAGGTGTTCGACGACCGGACCGACGAGGTTCCCGGGCTGTCTCGATCGATCGGCCGGCGGCGACTCGAGCGCCACCGGGAGTTCGTCAGCCGTCGCCGCGAGGAGGGGAAGTCCTTCGACTACGAGGCCGCCCACTACGATACGCCCGTCGTAACGAAGATGGAACGTGACCTCCGCCTGCGCGAGGTAACCGACGTCGCGGACGTCGGCGCCGACGTCGACTACGCCGACGCGACCGAAGACACCGAGTACGCCTATCGGACGACCCACGAGCCGCTGGCGCCCGAGTGATTCGAGAGACGACCATCGACTCGAGATTTATGACGTCGCGCGACGAAACGGCGCCCATGACGCTCGACGAATATCCCGCAGCGGTCGACGACCTGGATCCCGCGGAAGGCGCGGTCGAAACGGCGGAGTTAGTCGTCACCGACGACGTGCTCGTCAAAGCGTTCGCGCTTGGTCCGGACGCCGAACTCGAGCCCCACGACCATCCGAACAGCACGAACGTCTTCCACGTCCTCGAGGGGACCGTCACGGTCGTCCGAGGCGACGACAGCGAGTCGGTCGAGGCGCCGGGAGTCGTCCACCACGAGCGCGGAGACGTCCACGGGGCGCGAAACGAGACCGACGAGCGAGTCGTGTTTACGGCGAGTCTTTGCCCGTTGCCGTCGTAGAACGGATTCCGTCCGAAACGACGGGACGTTTCGACTTTTTTGCACGACATTTTTATCCGTACCCGTTCACCGAGGGGTATGCATCGCGGTCTCGAAGTTCCTGATACCACGGCGATTCGAGCGCTCGCCGTCGGTTCGTCGGCGTGGTTGCAGACGACGGTAACGGAGTTCGACGACGGCGACGTCGCACTCCGCGGACCGATCGATCCGACGACCGAACTCGAACCGATCGACCTCGATTCGTTCGACTGCGTACTCGCCGACGACTGCGCGGCGCTCGACGCGATCGACGCGATCGACGCGTGTCCGGTCGTCGTCGCGATCGACGCCGCTTCGTCCGACTGTGACCGCGTCGAGGACCTCTGTGACGCCGGGGCGCTCGACGTCGTCGGTCAGCCACCGGCCGAACGTCCGTCGTTGCTCGCCCACCGACTGCAACGAACCGTTCGAGCGGAGCGCGAGCGGCGGACGACCCGGCAACGGGACGAGTGGTACCGAACGCTGCTCGAGCACACCTCGGATCTGGTGCTCGTCGTCGACGCCGACGGCACGATCACGTTCGTCGGGCCATCGACCGGGCCGACCGGCGGGTACGACGACGAGGCGCTGCTCGGAACGCACGTCCTCGAGTACGTCCACCCCGACGACGTGGCGACGGTCCGGACGACGTTCGAGACCCTCCGCGCCGACGGCCCCGGTACGACCGCGACGGTCGAATACCGGTGTCGCCACGCTGACGGAGCCTGGTACGTCCACCGAGCCGTCCTCACTAATCGACTCGCCGACGGAACCGAACGGTCTGCCGACGGGATCGGCGGCATCGTCGCGTCGATTCGCGACGTGACGGCCTCCCATCGGGCCGAGCAGAAACTCGAATCGTCGCTCGAACGGATCAGCGACGCGTTCTACGCGCTCGATTCGGACGGTCGGTTTACCTACGTCAACGAACAGGCGGCCGACCGTCTCGATATCGATCCCTCGGCTGCCCTCGGTCGCCGCATCGTCGACCTCTTCCCGGCTCTTCGGGAAACGCCCTTCCACGACGCGGCGCTGGAGGCGTTGCGAACCGGCGACCCGAGGACGGTCGAACACTACTACGAACCGACCGACCGCTGGTATCACGTCCGCCTGTATCCGTCCGACTCGGGGCTCTCGGTGTACTTTCGGGACGTCACCGAGCGCGTCGACCGCGAACGAGCGCTCGAGAAACGAACCGAACGACTGGAGACGCTGGTACGGAACGTCCCCGTCGCCCTCTTCGTCCTCGACGGCGACGGGACGATCACGCTCGCCGAAGGACACGTCCTCGATCGGATCGATCGGTTCGCCGACGGCGTCGTCGGCGAGTCGGTGTTCGACGTCTTCGCCGACCACCGGCCGATCCGCGCGGACTCGAGGGCGGCACTGGCCGGCCAGCGGATTCACTCCTCGGTAACGCTCGCGGATCGCGTCTTCGAATCCTGGTACCGTCCGATCGTCGAAGACGGCGCGGTCGAGCGCGTGATCGGCATCGCCGTCGACGTCACCGAGCGCGCCCAGTACCAGGAGACGCTGAACACGCTCCACGAGGCGACGAGCCACCTACTGACCGTCGAGTCCGAGCAGGCCGCCTGCGAGTACATGGTCGACGTCGCAGCCGACGTCCTGGACCTCGAGGCGGTCGTCTATCGCTACGACGAACGCCGGAACGAACTCGTGCCGACGGCCTACTCGCCGGCGCTCGAGTCGATCGTCGGGCACCCCTCGCGCCTCCAGCCGGACGGAAACACTGTCTGGCGGGCGTTCGTCGACGAAACGGCCGTTCGATTCGACAACGTCCAAGCGGTCTCGCGGGCGTTCGATCGACCCGCGAACGCCGAGAGCGCGCTGTACGTCCCGATCGGAGAACACGGATTGCTAGCCGCGTACGATCCCGAACCGGGTCGGTACGACGACGAGACACTCGAGTTGGCGACCCTGTTCGCCCGAACCGCCGAAGCCGCCCTCGACCGAATCTCTCGGACGCGACGACTCCACGGCCACGAATGGGAACTCGAACGACAGAACGCCCACCTCGAGCAGCTCCACGAGGCCAGCCAGGTGCGCCAGAACGTCGAGGAGTTACTGCTGATGGCCGACTCCCGCGACGAAATCGAGCGCGGCATCTGCGAGTTGCTCACCGATCTCGAGGTCTGTTCGTTCGCCTGGCTGGGCGAACCGGATCCGGGCGGGAGTCAGCTCCGTCCGCAGGCTACTGCCGGCCAGGAACGGGGATATCTGGACGCGGTCACGGTGACGGCCGTCGACGACTCCGCCGCGGAACCCGCCGGACGAGCCGCACACACCAGCGACCCGGTTTCGGTCGCGAACGTCGGCGAGTCGATCCGCGACGGCGCGTGGCGCGGCGCCGCCCTCTCGCGAAACTTTCAGTCGGTCTACGCCGTTCCCCTGGTCTACGAGGGGTTCCTCTACGGCGTCTTGACCCTCTACAGCGACGATCGAGACGCGTTCGACGATCCACTCCGCTCGATGCTGTCGGAACTCGGCGAAACCGTCGGCTACGCCATCGACGCGGTCAAGCGAAAGGGAGCGATGGAGAACGACCGATCGATGGTCGAACTCGAGTTCGGACTCGAGGCGGCGACGCCGCTCGCTCGGCTCGCCGACCACCTCGACGCGCGCGTCGAACTCGAGGGGGCGACGACGAGACGCTGCTCCAACTCCGGTATACGGCGCAGTTCCTCGGGAGCGTCATCGATGCCCACGGCGGCGTGCTTCGGTCGCTGATCGGCGACGGCGACGAGACGCGAGCGATCGCCGCCGTCCCGGAAACGGTCGAAGTGCGCGAACTGCTGGAGGAACTCGACCGTCGCGGATTCGCGGTGTCGCTCGTCGCCCGTCGCGAGCGGACGACCGACACCGAACCGACGATCGACGTCGCCACCCGCAACGGCCTCCTCGAGGAGCTGACGGAGAGACAGCGGGAGGTCGTTCGAACCGCCTACCACGGCGGCTTCTTCGAGTGGCCCCGACGGGCGACCGGGGAATCGATCGCCGAAACGCTGGGGATTTCGTCGCCAGCCTTCCACAAGCACGTGAGAGCGGCCGAGAACAAGCTTTTCACAGCGCTGTTCGGCGGAACTTCGGATCGGGGTTAACTGTATAACCGTTTCCAAGCGGTATAGTTAACACGTTAACAATCAGCTTCTTTACTCGGAACCGTGAAAGGCACTTGTCTTTCAACGGATAGCACTGGGGGGGCGCAAAAGACATGACAGAAATGACTTCACGATCTTCGTCCGCACAAACGGCGGACACACACGTTGTGCAGTACGATCGCCTCGATGCCGAACCACTGAGCGTCGCCGTCGTCAACGCCGTTGCGACGTTCAGCGACGAACCTGTGACCGATCTCGAGCCGCTTCACTACACCATCGATACCGACGCGCTCGAGCGACTGTTCGAGCCGCGTGCGGACGGCGTTCGAGCCGGCGGTTCGGTTACCTTCGAGTACACCGAGTGCCTGATAACCGTCTCTGCCGACGGGCAGATCCGGGTCGAATCGGCCTAACTGGACGCGTCATACTACGTTCTTTCTTGGATCGTCCTCGATAGCGATAGTAGCCACTGAACCGATTTCCAGCCGATCGCGACGCCGCCCTGCGACCAGGAGTACGTCGGCTTCCAGTGGCGACGATGGGCGACGATCCCAACCAGCACAGCCCTCACGAGTGGACCGCCCGAACGATGAACTCGCCGCTCGGTTCGTCGTCGGTACTCGCCGTTCCGTCCTCTGGCGCGCGATAGCCATCGCGACCGGAGCGGAGACTCGAGGCGCGATGGACCGGACTCGAGAACTTGCAGGGAGGCCTCCGAACCACGGAAATCCCTCCGGGATTTCCTGCCTCACGCTCGCTGGCGCTCGCGTGAGACCTACCGGGTTCTCCGCCTCCCTGGGTATTTTCGGCGTTGCCACTCGTCTTCGACTCGTGGCGTCTTCGAAAATGCCCGGGGAGGGCTCCGAACCCTCGATCTCCGCATGTCCCAGGTCCGAGGCTCGGCAGAGTCCTCGAGGGGACACGGAGGCTTCCAAGGCGAAACCGCACCGAATCTCTGAACCCTATGAGTGCGGCGCTATGTCCAGCTAAGCCACCCGGGCTCACTCTCCGGTAGTCGCCTGTCTTTCTTTAACCTTCTCATTCCCGACGGGCGTGTAATCCCGACCCACGGATTTATCATACGGCCTTCCCAACACCCGCGCATGAGCGTTCCCGGCATCGTCCACTCTACTCTCGACGGCGACGAAATCGCGGCTCGAGTCTCTCTGGGCGGCGACGACGAACTTTTCATCACCCCGTCAGCCACACTCGTCTATCGCTCGGACGGGCTCTTGAGCGACGAATCGGTCGACGAGTTCCCCCACGAAGCCGAGCGGCTGACCCTCTCGGAAGGGCGACGGAAGACCAAACTCACCCTCGAGTATCCGCTCGAGGGGACGAAACAGTTCTCGATCCCCGGCGACAAGACCGACGACGTCCTCCACCCCGTGCTGGCCGGCGTCCTCAACGGCAACGGGATCACCGACCCCGGAGAAACCGTCGTCAAGACCTACCGCTTCAGCGAGCTGACGCTGATCGTCACGAGCGACCGTCTGGTCAAGCACATCGGCGCGGCGGTCTGGGACGGCGACTACGAGGAGTACCACTTCGAGGACGTGACGCAACTCGCCTTCGAGGACGGCAGCGTCGCCACCCAGATCGTCCTCACGGTCGACGGCCGCCCGCAGCGGATCAAAGCCCCTAACGAGGAGGCGAACGACCTCCGCGAACGACTCAAGCGCGCGCTCTGTTCCTATCACGACGTCGCCTCGCTCGAGGAACTCAACCGCACGCTCGGAACTGACGAGGACGACGGCCGCAGCCGCGGCGCCGTCGACTTCGGCGACGGCGTCGACCCGCTCGACGCTAACCCGCCGGAGCTGGACGCCGACGAGACATCCGAATCCGACGCAACCGGCGATACGACCCGGACGCCCGGGCACGGAGGCGATCCGCTGGCTGCCGGAGAACCGACCGACTCGCGTCCAGCGAACGCGAACGGAGACCGAACGGCGACCGATCCGTCGGCCGGGACCGAGGCCGAGGCCGAGGTCGCACAGTCCGAACGGGAAGGGGAACGAAAACAGAACATCGAACAGAAACAGGACCTCGAGCAGTCCTCCGCTCGGTCGACTCATCGATCCGAAGCCGACCAGCAGTCGGCCCAGTCACGGTCCCAGCCGCAGTCGCAGTCTCACACCCACTCTCAGTCTCAGTCTCGACAGTCAGCTACGCGGGACACACAGCAGACGGCACAACAAGGCGGGTCGCAATCTACCGCTCACAACCGCCGTGACGGGAACTCGCACTCGAGCGCGACAACAGAGACGCTCGATACGGAAGCCGGCGGCGACGCGGCGTCTACTGCGGTCGACGACGTCGAAACCGCGCTCGACGAAACACAAGCGGCGGCGGAGTCGACGGGAGCGACGAGTAAGACGCCCGAGACAACACCGGAAGACGACGCCCTCGACTACGGAGCTGCCGGCGCTGCGCCGGTCACCGACGAGTCCGGCGCCCTCGAGCCAGGTAGTGATGAAGACGTTGATCGGGAGGCAACGCCGACCGATTCCGAACTCCTCGAGCGGGTCGAATCCCTCGAGGCCGCCGTCGACAGGCAGACCGAACTCATCGAAAAACAGCAGGCGACGATCGAGCAGTTAGTGTCCGAACTCCGTTCGAACCGCTGACGCGCGACAAACGGACGACCACCACCGATTGCCCACGTCTCGTCTTCGACCGCCCCGGCGTCGACGCCGCTCTCGTTCCCGTCCGATCAGTCGTCCCGCCCCGTCACCTTCCGAATACACGACGAGCCGAACGGCCCCAGTTCGCCGGCGTCGAGATTGATGAAGTGACCCGTCGAGAGACTCGAGCCACAGCGCCGGCAGGTAAACTCGCCTTCCTTGGTGATCACGTCCTGTTCGAAGCTGACGTACTGGCGACTCTTCGGGCGGATAATCCCGTCCTCGCGGTCGATGATCCCGCGGAGTTCCGCCTCGTCGAGAATCGTCCGCGTCACGGCGGGATCGCTCGTCACCGTCTCGATCCGATCGACGACGTCGGGCAGTTCGAGTGACTCGTGTTCCAGGCGCTCGAGCAGCGCCAGACCGAGCGCAACTCGGTCGTCGTCGGCGTCGACGGCCGTCGCCATTCGTCGCTCCTCGCGGTCCATCGGTGAGTGGTGCCCGTTCCGGCCGAATAAACGTTCCGTCCCGATTCAGTCGAGACAGAAAAGTTTCAACGCTGGAGGGGAAACGGCGATCGAAACCGATGTCGCTTCCGTCGGCGCGAACGCGAGCGCTGCTCGCCGTCACCGTGATCGGCGCGATCCTCGCTGCGGGCGCGCTCATCTCGCCGTCGTCGCTGCTGGGCCGACTGGAGGCGACGGCGGCCGATCCCGCGCTGTTCGCGCTTGTCGTCGCCGGCCTCTATCTCGCCCGGCCGCTGTTCGCGCTTCCGACGACGCCGCTCGCCGTCGTCGTCGGCTACGGCTTCGGCGTCGCACTCGGCGTTCCGATCGCGTTGCTCGGCGTCGTCGTCACCGTGATCCCCGTCTTCCTCGCCGCTCGCTGGATCGCGGGGGCCGAACCCCAGCCGACGGCAGAACGCGACCCGGGCGCGACGTCACGCGCCTCGAGTTCCGCGTCCGCAGCGTCTACACCGCGTACATCGCTCGGGCCGCTCGATACCGTTCTCGAGCAGGCGAGCGACGCCGTCGACCGATACTACGAGACGGCGGGGCCGACCCGCGGCGTCGTCGCCTCGCGGCTGGCACCGATCCCCTCGGACGTCTCAACGTGTGCGGCCGCGACGGCCAGCGGCGTTCGTCTGCGCCATCTCGTTCTCGGAACGGCGATCGGCGAACTGCCGTGGACGGTCGCCGGCGTCGTCGTCGGCGCGTCGGCCGCGACGATCCGAACCGACGGCCTGGGAGACCTCGGATTCGCGCTCACCGCCGCGTGTCTGTTCGCCGCCGCCGTCCTCCTGGCCGGACCGGCCTACCGACTCGTTCGAACGCGACGCGGCGCTCGAGCGGGTGGACAGATGACGGACCGATAGCGCGGAGAGAACGTCGCACGTCGAACACCAGCTGCCGGACGGTAAACGCCGACCGCGGACCGCCGAGCAACAAGATGCGCTCAGCGAGGCCGATGTGGCGCCGGCTCGGCGTCGACCAGCGAATCGCTCAGTTCCGTGAGATCGTCCTCGAGTTCCTGGTAGGCCGCCGACTCCTCGACGTTCTCGAGGGGCGCCTCGTCTTCCAGCGTCTCCATCTTGTTCGAGAGCGCGGCCAGCTCCCGGCGGCCGTCGCCGGCGTACCGCGACTGGACGCGAAGGTTTTCGATGATACGGGTCAGTTGCGCCCTCGAGACCGGCTTCGTCACGTAGTCGTCGATGTCCAGTTCGACGATATCGAGCCCGGGATCGACCGCCGTCACCATGATTACCCAACAGTCGTGACCCGCCGCTCGAATCCGCTCGAGCACCTCGTCGCCGTTGAGGTCCGGCATGTGGCGATCGAGCAGGACGACGTCGACCGCGGCGCTCATTTGCTCGAGCGCCGAGCGGCCGTCGTAGGCGGTCAGTACGTCGTAATCCTCGTCGACCCACGTCGCATAGAGATCAGTGAGTTGACGCTCGTCGTCGACGACGAGGATCGTCGGTTTCGAAGACATGCGATTGCTGGCCGAAAACAGACGCTATCGGGTTGTATCAGTACCGGGAGACTCACGGGCTGAGTCGGGCGGTGAGTCGCCGCTAGCGGAACGGATCGCTACAATCGATTATCGGTCCGTGTTGCGGACAGACGTACTTGCAGTGGCGTTTGTACAGCGGTGCCTCGCAGTGCGGACAGGTCGGGGCACCACTCGAGGCGGTGTCCACTGTCGATTCGCTCGCTCCCGTCCCACTGTCCTCGTCGTCAGCGGCCATGGGACTGCTATCGGCCGACCGCGGCTAAGTTCTGGTGGTCGGACTCGAGTGTCACGTCGGTCGTCGCGAATCGAGAAATGAAATCGAAAAGTCCCAAAACGGGAGACTACGCGCTTCTACCGTCGCTCAACATTCGCTCCAGCCACAGGACTCACAGGTTTTGCACCCTTCCGAGAAGTACAGCGACATCGAACCGCAGTCGGGACACTCCGGCGACTCGCCGGCGTCGATGAGGTCCTGCGTCGCGTCGCTGTCGGCGTCGGTGGCGCCCCCGCTCTGGGCTGCCGCGCCGCCGTCTGTCTGCGGGCCGTCGTACTCGACCTCGGCGTCTGCCTCGGTCTCAGCCGACTCCTCGAGCGTCTGCTGTTTCGGGTACGGCTTGTCGATCTCGCCTTCGAGGTAGCGACGCATCGCGGTGCCGATGGCGTCCGGGATGGACTGGATCTGTTCGCCTTTGTCCCAGGCGACCTTCGGACTGCGCGTGCCACAGAGTTCGTCGACGATCTCCTCGGGATCGACGCCCGAGCGCAGCGAGGTCGAGATGACCTTCGCGAGCGCCTCGGTAAAGGAGTTCGTGAAGCCACCGGAGTGGCCGATGTTCGCGAACAGTTCGAACGGCTGGCCGGTCTCGGGGTCCTCGTTGATCGTCACGTAGACCTTGCCGTAGCCGGTATCGATGCGCTGGCTAACGCCCTGCAAGGCGTCGGGTCGCTCGCGCTTCTCGGTGAAGTCGACCTGAACGGGCTCGGTGACGTCGTCCTCGGCGACCAGCGAACCGACATCCGCCTCGAGGACGTCCTGGACCTCCTCGCTCTCGAGGAAGGCCTCGAGACCGCCGAAGATCTCGTCGATCTGGTCGGCGAGCGCTTCCGCGGCTTCGGTCTCGTCGGCGAAGTCGGCGTTGTCGGCGCGGGTGGTCAGCACCTGCTTCGAGCGGGTGCCGTCGCGGTAGTAGGTGACGCCCTTGCCACCGTGCTCGTAGACCCACTCGAAGACTTCCTTGGCGTCCTCGAGCGTGGAGTCGTTGGGCGCGTTGACCGTCTTCGAGATGGCGGAGTCGACGCCCTCCTGGCAGGCACACTGGACGGCGGCGTGTTGTTTCGCCGAGAGATCCGACGTGATGACGAACAGTTCGCCGATCGAGTCGGGGACCGTCGAGAGCCCCTCGACGCCGTCGAACTGGTTGGTCGCCATCTGCTCTTGGGCCTCCTCCTTGACGGCGTCGACGTCGATGTCGTTGTCCTCCAGGACGCGCAGGAAGTAGTCGTCGAACTCGACTAACATCTCGTCGCCCTGAACGTCGTCGGTGACGTTCTTGTAGTAGGCGACGTTGTAGATGGGTTCGCAGCCGCCCGTGGTGTTGCCGACCATCGACGTCGTGCCGGTCGGGGCGATGGTCGTCACGTTGTGGTTGCGAATCGGGTAGCCGTCCGCCCAGTCGTCGGCGTCCTCGCCGGTCTGTTTCTCGAACCACTCGCGGTACTCCGTCGGCTCGGCGTACTTCGAGTCCTCCCAGTCGGCGAACGAGCCTCGCTCCGTCGCGAGCTCGTGGCTCTTTGCTTTCGCACCGTTGTTGATGTGGGTCATCAGCTGGCGGGCGACCTCGTTGCCCTCCTCGCTGCCGTACTTGATGCCCAGCTGGATGTACAGCTGTGCGAGACCCATGACGCCGAGGCCGATCTTGCGCATCTCCCGGACCTTCTGCTCGATCTCGGGGACCGGGAAGTCGCTCATCGTGACGACGTTCTCGAGGAAGCGCGTGCCGTACTCGATGCGATCGTCGAATTCCTCGTAGTCGATAGCCTCCGCTAAGAAGGCGTCGACGGCGTCTTCGAAGGAATCGTACTCGTCGGCGTGCTCCTCGGACCAGACGCGCCAGTCGGGTGCGCTCCGGTCGGCGAGCGTCGAGAGGTTGATGTGGCCGAGGTTACAGGCCTCGTGCTCCTCGAGGGGCTGTTCCCCGCAGTTGTGAACGATGAGACCGTTCGCGACGAACGAGTGCGTATCTGGCTCTGTTAGGTCGTAAACGGATTCGTGTCCATCGTGCTCGACGGTGTGAACAGTGGCCTCGAATCGCTCGCTGTACGGGCCACGGTCGTACTCCGAGAGACGCTGCTCGAGCGCTTCGCTCTTGTAATCGAGCAGGAACCCAATCTCGTCGGCGAACCGCTCGAGGTTGTCTTTGACGATAACGAGTTCGTGTTGTGCTTTCGTCTCGTACTCTTTTGTCCCGCCACGGCCATCGGAGAGCTCCCGACTGCCAGCTTCCTTACGGTCTTTGTAGATCTTGCTTGCGATGCCGAAGTTGAGGAGTAACTGCTGAACTTCGCCGAGAAGATCGGAATCGGAACTCCACAGACGAACCGAGACGCCCTTTTCGACGTTGCCCTGAACGCAACCATCCGCAGTGAACAGCGACTGAAGGAAACCGCGCGCCATCTCCTCGCTGCCGCGCATCACTTCATCGGGAACCTGAAGCTTGTTTTCCGTCAGACCGACTTCTTCGGCGTACTCGTACAGACGAGTCGACCGAATTCGCTGCTCGATTGCCTGCGCACCGCGGTAACCGTCGTCGCGGGAAATCGAGTTGACTCCAATCTCGTAGTTCGCGTTACCGAGCGGCTCACGAACGACTTCATTAACGTCATCAGCGAGCGCTTCGGATATTTCGGCATCGTCGTCGTAGAAGTTCAAGACGGCCCGCTCTTCACCGTGTTTGAGGTGGCCATCGCCGACGAGCCAGCCGAGTGTTCGACCTTCTTTAGCGGTTCCGTGCTGACCGAATCCGCCTTTCCGGTTCTGTATATGAACCGTATCACCAGCATCGAGGTCCTGTGCTTCGACCCAGCCGTCGTCAGTCATGACGCGGTGGTCTGCAGTAAGTCGAAGCTCGTACCCTTCTTCGGTCGTCAGTTTGTAGACGTCTTTCTCGCCGGTTTTGTAGACGCTACTGGCTTCTTTGACCGAATCCTCGCTGAGCCGGCCGTCGACAACGACATCAGTTGCGACACCCTGCTCGTACAGCTCTTCTGCAGGGACGAGACCACGCTCGGTGCTTATGAGCGTATCACCAGTGACACACGGATTGGTCGCGAGAATTCGGTGGTCGTCCTGTTTCTCGACGTCGAAGGAGTGTTCCTTGTTCACTCGCTCGAGATAGATCACTCCCGGTTCGCCGTTTTCGTGGGCGCCTTCGACGATGCGCTCCCAGACGAGTTCGGCGGGGATCGACAGCGGCTCGCCGACCTCGACGTGTTCGCCGAGGTCGTAGCGGCTGTACATTTCCTTGGTCTCTTCCGTCGCGATGTGGGGCTCTTCGGTTCGCGGGTTGGTGAAGGTGTACTCCTCGTCGTTGAGGACGGCCTCCATGAAGTCGTCGGTGACGCCGACGGAGATGTTGAAATTCGAGAGGTGGCCCTCGACGGCGTTTCGCAGGTGCTTTGGCACCCGACCGTCCTCGTCGATGAGGCTGCGGGCCTCCTCTAAGGCTTCGCTGAAGGAGGTGTAGGTGTAGTCGTCGGGGTCGTTGAGTCGCAGACAGTGAGCCAGCGAGACGTCCTTGTTCTTGGCGTGGATGAACTCGATGACGTCGGGGTGGGAGATACGCATGATGCCCATCTGGGCGCCGCGTCGGGTGCCTCCCTGGGCGATGGTCTCACAGAGCTGGTCGTAGGTCCGCATGAACGTGATCGGTCCCGAGGCGATGCCGCCCGTCGAACCGACCGCGTCGCCGTAGGGACGAAGCTGCCAGAAACCGTAGCCGACGCCGCCGCCGGACTGGAAGACCTCCGCGGCCTTCTTTGCCGTCTCGTGGATGTCCGAGAGGTCGTCGTCGGGGCTCATGACGAAACAGGCAGAGAGCTGCTGAAGCTCGTCGCCCGCGTTCATCAGGGTCGGCGAGTTCGGCATAAAGGAGAGACTCTCCATTCCCTCGGTGAACGTGTCGGCGACGTCCTCGACGTGTTCGCGAACCTCGTCGGGGAGTTCGGGGACGACGGTGTCGTAGGCGAACTTGTTGACGTTGTACTCGGTCAGTGTCGTCTCCGCGTCCGAGTCGGCCGTTACGCCGGTACCGAAGACCTCCTCGGCGAGTTCGTCTCGTCGCGGGTGGTCGGGTTTGAGCTGGTCGGGCGTGACCGTGATCTCGAGGTCGCGTTTTTCGGCCTCGTAGACGGCCTCCGCGAGGGCGATATTCTTGCCGACGCGATCGAAGAGATCTTCCTGCTCTTCGATGAGTTCGCCGTCCGCGTCCTTGCGGAGATACCGCGCCGGCAGAATGTTCTGGTAGGCGTTGTCGGTCAGGCGCTCCTCGAGCGTCTCGCCCTCGGTGCGCTTGATCGGGAGGGTCAGTTCTTCCGCGGAGAGTTCCGAGCCGCTCATGCGCGGGTCACCTCGGCGTTGCCCCGCCGGAGGGTGGCGATTCTGGCGTGAATCCGGGTCCTGGGTCTCATTGTTCGTGACGAAGGTTCGGTAGTCATCGAGCCATCTTAAAACCGGGTGTTGTTGTCCTGCTTTTCTTGTATTAGGACAATTCTGGTTGTATAGATGACTCTGTTGTCCTGACGTTTCGAGTCCGACCGTGACGTCCGACTCGGTCGTGACCGTGGTTGTACGCCACTACAACGCGGACGGTCTTAACGATTTTCAGAGCGAACTGAAAGTAGTCCCAACCGCCAGATACGTGACTCGTTCTGGTAGTCACAGTTTCATCGTGTCGGCGCTCTCTCGTCGGATGTAGTGGCCGCTGAACGTCACTGCACACCGATCGTCGGATCACGTCGCGATCGATGCGTACTCGTCTCGATGGTGACGATACCTTCCCCAGTAGAACTGTGTTTGTGACTGATCACTCATCACATCCAGAAAGATTACGTAGCTGTAGGACAGGGGGTATCGTATGCTCGATCCGTTGACTTCATCGACCGCCCTGCTGGTCCTCGCAGCCCTGGCCGCCTTCGCCGTCGCGATTATCGCGATCCGTATTGCGATCAAACTGGCTATCCGCGTCGGCCTCGTCGCCGCCGTCGTCCTCGCCGCCCTGTGGGCGACCGGGACCCTCGAGTTGCTCCCCGGCGTCTGAACTGCCAGACGGCCATCGAACGCGCGATAGATCTGACTCGACTATCTCGATTCGTTTTTTCGCCGTCCCTACTCGAGCGCTGCGACTCGAAGTCGGCGCTACCATCGCCAAAATCAGAGCAAAACCGGACTATTCGATGGTGGCGTCGTGACACGCACTCACGGACGCGAGGAAATTTTCGATTACGTCGTGGCCCGCGGCCGTGAGGACGCTCTCGGGGTGGAACTGCACGGCCTCGATCGGATGCTCTCGGTGGCGGACGCCCATCACGAGCGTCTCCCCGTCGTTTTGTGACGCCGCCACAGAGCCAGCGTCGCTGTCTCTCGAAGGACTGTGTTCCGCGCTGTGTTCGGCCGTCGCCGTGACCTCGAAACAGTCGGGTACCTCGGTCGCGACCAGCGAGTGGTACCGTCCTGCGCGCAGCCCCTGCTCGAGGCCAGCGAAGACGCCCTCGCCGTCGTGGTCGACCGCGGAGGCCTTGCCGTGGATCGGATCCGGCGCCCGACCGATCGTGCCGCCGTACTCGTAGACGGCCGCCTCGAGCCCGAGGCAGACGCCAAGCGTCGGGACGTCGGGGCTCACCTCGCGGAGAACGTCCATCGTGACGCCCACGTCGCGGTCGTTCTTCGGATGGCCCGGCCCTGGACTGATGATGATCGCGTCCGGATCGACGGCCCGAACCGCCTTGAGCGAGGCGGTGTTTTTCAGCACCTCGGTCTCGGTTCCCTCCTGCTGGCTGACGTACTCGACGAGGTTGTACGTAAAGGAGTCGTAGTTGTCGATGAACAGAACCGAAAGTGGCTCCGCGTCGCTCGATTCGGCCTCGCCAGCATCCGTTTCGACGGGCGGACTCATCGACCCACCTCCGGCGCGGATTCGGACTCGTGGGCAGCGTCGTCCCCGTTATCACCACTCCCGCCCGGCAGTTCGATCGCCTCGAGCGCCGCCAGTACGCCGCCCATCTTCTGTTCCGTCTCCTCGTACTCGGCGGTCGGATCGCTGTCGGCGACCAGGCCGGCGCCGGCCCGGACGGTGATCCGATCCAGTTCGCCACCCGGCCGGCTCCCGTCCGTCCGCTCGGCTGTCTCGGGTGGCGCCACACCGCCCTCGACGGTCGCGGTCCGGATCACGATCGCGAAGTCCGCGTCGCCACACCAGGAGTAGTAGCCGACACCGCCGCCGTAGAGACCGCGAGGCTCGAGTTCGAGATCGTCGATGATCTCCATCGCACGGACCTTCGGCGCGCCCGAGAGCGTCCCCGCGGGGAACGAGGCGCGGGTCGCGTCGAAGGCGTCCGCGTCCCCAGCTAACTCGCCCGTCACCGTCGACTCGATGTGCTGGACGTGGCTGTACTTGAGGACGTTCATGAACTCGTCGACGCGGACCGATCCCGCCTCCGACACTCGGCGAACGTCGTTTCGTGCCAGATCGACGAGCATCGTGTGCTCGGCGCGTTCCTTCTCGTCAGCCAGCATCTCGCCGGCGAGTCGCCGATCTTCGACCGGACTCGTGCCGCGGTCGCAGGTCCCGGCGATCGGATTCGACATGACCTCGCGACCGCGGACGGAGACCAGCGTCTCGGGACTCGCGCCGACGACAGTTAGGTCGTCGTGCTCAAGTAGGTACATGTACGGCGACGGGTTGACTTCCCGCATCGCCTCGTAGAAACCGAGCGGATCAACATCGCCGTAGAGTTCTCGCGTCCGGGAGACGACGCCCTGGTAGATGTCGCCGTCCAGAACGTGCTCTTTGGCCCGGCGGACGCTCTCTTCGTACTCGTCTTTCGGCCCCGCGACTTCCGTCTCGCGAACGAATCCGCCCGTCTCGGGCGCCTCGGCTTCGCGAAGCGTTTCGGCGACCGCGGCGGCCTCCTCGAGCAGTGCGTCGTAGACCGCATCCGGATCGTCGTCGGCCTCGATAATCGGCGTACAGTCGAACGAAATCGTCCCGTCGCGCTCGTCGAACGCGAGCGTCTTCGTCGTCAGGACGAACTGCGCGTCCGGGAACCGCGAATCGGGACGTTCGAGTCCGACCTCCTCGAGCCAGAGGTCGTAGACGGCGTCGTAGGCGAGAAACCCGACGAGTCCGCCGGTCAGGTGCTGACGGTCGTGGTCGGGCGCGTTCGCGAAGTGAACGTCGGGCATCGCCGCGCGCAACGCGTCGACCGTATCGTCCTCGTCGGCGTCGGTCGTCTCGATCAACTCGAGCGGCGCGTCGGGATCCAGCGCGTCGACGGTCGTCCCGTCGGGTTCGACCGTCACGACGGCGTCCGGATCGTAGCCGACGTACGAGTAACGCGCATGACGATCCGCCTGCGCCGAACTCGGACGGAAGGCACCGTCGGGGTCACTCGAGGCCGTCTTTTCCGCGCTCTCGAGGAGGAACGCGTACGGTGAGCGCTCGCAGTCGCTCGACGCCGAACGTCCGGTGAGTGCGGCGTAGGCCGACAGCGGAGTCGTCTCGACGTCCAGCGTCGCAACGGCCCGAACGACGACGGGGTCGTCTCCCGCCGTCTCCGCATACTCTCGGAACGTCTCGCGGTCGATGTCGAACGCGGAATCAGCCGCGCGGTCTCCGCGTCTCTCTTCGTCGGCGGCGCTATCTGCGTTCGTCATAGGTTGACTGGTGTCTCGTGGTCCGCCGTTCGCTGTGCGGCTTTCGCACGGTCGACGAACGCGGACACGGCGTCGTGATCTTTCACACCCCCGCTCGCCTCGACGCCGCTCGCGACGTCGACGGCGAAGGGATCGACCGTCCGAACGGCGTTCGCGACGTTCTCGGGCGTCAGCCCGCCGGCGAGGATCAACGGCGACTCGAGTTCGGCCGCCACGTCTCTCGTCCGATCCCAGTCGTGCGTCTCACCGGTTCCTCCACCGCCGTCCGCTGCGGGCGTATCGACGAGCACGCCGTCGACGAGTTCGTCGTAGGCCGCGAGCTCGAGTTCTGGGACATCGTCGGCGCCGACGGCGAGCAGGAACTGCGCGTCGATCGACGCATGGAGTTCGGCGACCTCGTCGACTGCAGGCGTTCCGTGATGCTGGATCGCGTCCGGCTCGACACGCTCCTCGAGGTCGGATACCTTCGTCGGATCCTCGCCCATCGTCACGAGTACGCTCGTCACGAACGGCGGGACACTCGCAGCGAGCTCGCGCGCCCGATCGATCGACACTTCGCGGGGCGTCTCGACGGGCACGTCACAGATGATCCCGACCGCGTCAGCGCCCGCGTCGACGGCTGCCTCGAGGTCGTCCTCGCGCGTGAGTCCACAGACCTTGACGCGAGTCATCTCATCGACCTCCCGGTCCCGGCTCGGCGACTTCACCGCAGAGTCGCTCGAGTTTCGCCGCCGCGTCACCCGACTCGATCGCCTCGCGCGCGGCGTCGGCACCTTCCTTGAGCGAGTCTACCTCGCCGGCGACGTAGACCGCCGCGCCCGCGTTCGCGAGGATAACGTCGCGCTTTGCACCCGTGATATCCCCCTCGACGATCCCGCGCATATCCGCCGCGTTCTCCTCTGGAGAGCCGCCTGCGATGGCTTCAATCTCGTACTCCTCGAGTCCGAGGTCGGCCGGCTCGAGGGTGTACTTCTCGACGCTCTCGCCGGAAACCTCCGCGACGACGCTCTCACCGTGGATGGCGATTTCGTCCGTACCGGCACCGTGGACGACCAGCGCGCGCTCAACGTCCATCCGCGCGAGCGCATCCGCGAGAACGGGGACGAGGTCCGGATCGTAGACGCCGACGACCTGACCGTTGGCACCGGCTGGGTTGGTCAGCGGCCCGAGAATATTGAAGATCGTCCGCATACCGAGCTCCTTTCGCGGACCGATAACGGCCTTCATCGCA
>NZ_AOHZ01000042.1 GCF_000337215.1 Natronolimnohabitans innermongolicus JCM 12255
CCGCTGGAGCCGATATGGCTCCAGGGGAGCGAGTAAGGTGTGAGCCTTGGTAGTTCAAAGGTGCCCGATCGGCCAGACGGCGCGATCGAACGTGGAACCGCTAGGTGAGCCAGGCGCAACGGCCTGGTCTCGGTCTGTGGAGGTGATCCAGCCGCAGATTCCCCTACGGCTACCTTGTTACGACTTAAGCCCCCTTGCGGAGCCCAGATTCGACCACTATACAGTGGCCTCATCCGGACCCCACTCGGGTGCTTTGACGGGCGGTGTGTGCAAGGAGCAGGGACGTATTCACCGCGCCCTTCTGAGGCGCGATTACTACCGAATCCAGCTTCATGAGGGCGAGTTTCAGCCCTCAATCCGAACTACGACCGAGTTTCGGAGATTAGCGTTCCCTTTCGGGATAGCATCCCACTGTCTCGGCCATTGTAGCCCGCGTGTCGCCCAGCACATTCGGGGCATACTGACCTACCGTTGCCCATTCCTTCCTCCAGTTTGGCACTGGCAGTCTCCCTAATGTACCCAACCACCNGTTGCTGGCAATTAGGGACGTGGGTCTCGCTCGTTGCCTGACTTAACAGGACGCCTCACGGTACGAGCTGACGGCGGCCATGCACCTCCTCTCAGTAGCTCTAGTAAGCTCATCACACTGACCGTCACAGCTACTGTCGATGCTGGTGAGATGTCCGGCGTTGAGTCCAATTAAACCGCAGGCTCCTCCGGTTGTAGTGCCCCCCCGCCAATTCCTTTAAGTTTCATCCTTGCGGACGTACTTCCCAGGCGGTCTGCTTCACGGCTTCCCTGCGGCACACCACAGGCTCGTAGCCTGTGGCACACCTAGCAGACATCGTTTACAGCTCGGACTACCCGGGTATCTAATCCGGTTCGTGACCCGAGCTTTCGTCCCTCACCGTCGGATCCGTCTTCCAGAGGCGCTTTCGCCACCGGTGGTCCGTCCAGGATTACGGGATTTCACTCCTACCCCAGACGTACCCCTCTGGTCTTCCGGTCCCAAGCCCNCAGTTTCCACCGGACGCCCGCGCGTTGAGCGCGCGGATTTCCCGATGGACTTGCAAGGCCAGCTACGGACGCTTTAGGCCCAATAAGAGCGGTCATCACTCGTGCTGCCGGTATTACCGCGGCGGCTGGCACCGGTCTTGCCCAGCACTTATTCTACTACCACCTTACGGTAGTGAAAAGCGAGGACGATATGCCCTCGCACTCGGAGTCCCCTTATCGCACTGTCGTGCAGTGTAAAGGTTTCGCGCCTGCTGCGCCCCGTAGGGCCCGGTATCTTGTCTCAGATACCGTCTCCGGGCTCTTGCTCTCACAACCCGTACCGATTATCGGCACGGTGGGCCGTTACCCCACCGTCTACCTAATCGGCCGCAGCCACATCCTCTGGCGCCGGAGCGTTTCGGATTCTCGCCACTTCCAGGCTGAGAATCGTATCACGGATTAGCCTCAGTTTCCCGAGGTTATCCGCGTCCAGAGGGTAGTTTGGCCACGTGTTACTGAGCTATCTGCTACGAGTCTAAACTCGTGCAACTAGCATGGCTAAATCGGACTCCAATAGCAATGACCTCCGGCAGGATCAACCGGAATGCTCTATACTCCCC
>NZ_AOHZ01000043.1 GCF_000337215.1 Natronolimnohabitans innermongolicus JCM 12255
TGACCGATCAGGCGTCACCGAACTACCAAGGCTCACATCAGACCCCTTCTGTACGGAAGACCGCAGGGGAAGGGTCCTCATCTCCTTCGGATTAATCAGTAAACGCCGGTTGGTACATAAGGCCTTCGAACCAATCGTTCAGCGAGAGGGAGTCTCATACGGCACTGATTGTTCGAATGTACAGTTCGGCTAGTTGTCGTGTGGTGTTATCGCAGTTACCGAACACCACCGCATCGGATCGCATGATAACAGAACAGTACGGAATGAACGGCGTGAATGACGGCCGTGAGATGACGACCAGAAACGCATGGTCCGGTCGCTGCGAAGTTCGGGAGAGGGGAACGACGAAACGACGGCACAATCAGCGTCGTACGAGTATGGCCGCCAAGAGAAGTGAGCCAGTTCGGAGAATCTGCTGGAAGGGGGCCACTCACGATACTCGCAAACGACATTTTCGGCGTTCAACTCGAGGGAACTGTGCGTTCGCCGCTCACAGTTTCGTTTGCGCTATTCGAAGCAAACGTTGATCAACGTGGCTCGCTCGATGTCGCCGGAAAAGGTGTGGTAACTCGAATGTGAAAGCCCTGCCCGGTTCGCTGCGCGGGCTGTGACTTCCAGGGTTCAAATCCTCGCGGCAACACGTGCTCGCGGCTCACGAATTAGTTCGCAGCAGAAGTGGGCCAACTCGGATTTGAACCGAGAGCCTCCACCTTATCAGAGTGGCGCTCAACCTGATTGAGCTATTGGCCCGCGTTTTGCGCTTCGCAATCAGTAGTTGACGGCTGGGATGTTTAAGCGTTTCTTTCTGTTGGTCCCGTGGGAACCGCTACCGGGCGGAGGGGTCGTCCGAATCGTCCAGGTCGTCGGCATCGGACGTGCGTTCGTCGCCGAAGTCGATCGTGTAGCCGTCCGTCTCGGAGCCGCCCTCGACCGTGTAGTCGTCGGCGCCGAGATCGTAGGTGCCGTCGGCCGAACTCGAGTCGGCCTGTCCGCCCTGTGACCCCCCGTTCGGGAACCCCATCGTGTAGACGTTGCCGCTGGCGAAGCCGCCGGTTTTCTTGTCCGCGTACGGGACGATGACGTACCGTTTGAGCGCGGCGCGGATCGGCATTCGCGTAAACGGGACGACGAACAGGAACCCGATCGCGTCGGTCACCAGCCCGGGCGTGAGCAGGAAGGCGCCGGCCGCGATCAGGAGGCCGCCGTCGAGGAGTTCGTTGGTTGGTGGCTTCCCCTGGGCCAGCGACCGTTGCATCTTCCGTACGGTTCGGCGACCCTCGGCACGGACGAGGAGCATGCCGACGAGTCCGGTCAGGACGACGAGCAGCACCATCCCGACCCAGGTAATTTGTCCGACCTCCCAGACGACGATGCCGAGGAGCATCGCGTCGAGAAACGGGATGAGCAACAGAACGGCAATCCACCGGAGCATGCCACGACCTAGCCGGCGGAGGGTGAAAACGCTTTACTCTCTTGTCTCGTTGAGCGTTGGACGGCAGCCGTCGAGATAAGCCCGTCTGGACGGACTCGAGGGGGGGACGGACGCGTCGGTTGGTGGCGGTTAGGAGCGAACGAAGGCCTTACCCACGCGACAGCCGAGACTCCGGTATGGACGACCCAACGCGTGTCGAGTGGCGCGAGTGGGGCGAGGCGGCCTTCGACGAGGCGGCGTCGGCCGACAGTCCCGTCTTGCTTTCGCTTACGGCGACGTGGTGTGACCACTGCCACGAGATGGACGAGGAAACCTACGCAGAACCCCGCATCGCGGCGAACGTCAACGACAGCTTCGTGCCGATTCGAGTCGACGTGGATCGCTACCCGCGCGTGCGTGATCGGTACAATATGGGCGGATTTCCGTCGACGGTCTTTCTGGCGCCGGACGGGTCGGTACTGACCGGCGCGGGCTATCTCGGCCCGGACGGAATGCGACAGGTCCTGGACAGCGTTCGGACGATGTGGCAGACGAAAGGCAGCGGCGCCGGACGGATCCCGCGGCCGCTGCGCGAGGACAGCCCACCCGCCGGCGAGCTCACGGCCGACGTCGAGGCGGCGATGCTCGGCCAGCTGAACGAAACGTACGACGAGGCCGCTGGTGGCTGGGGACAACGTCCGAAGTTCCCGCTGCCCGACGCCCTCGAGTTCGCCCTGAAGCGCGACCAGAAGATGGCGCTGCGGTCGTACGACGCGGTCAGTGCGAACCTGCTGGACGAGTACGACGGCGGTTTCTATCGCTTCGCGGCCGAGCGAGACTGGGCCGGGTTGCAACACGAGAAGCTCGCAGATTCCAACGGTGCGCTCGTGCGCGCGTTCGCGAACGCCTACCTGCTGACCGGTAAGGACGAGTACCGCGAGCCGGCCGAGCGGACGATCGATTTCCTCACGACGACGCTGTGGAACGACGCGGTCGACGCCGTCGCGAACAGTCAGGCGCCGGGCGAGGACGCCGCGCACACGATCGACGTCACCGATCGCGCCACGGCCGACGAGCCGCCGGTCGATCGGGGCGTTCTCGCCGGTCCGAACGGACTCGTGATCGAGGGACTGCTCACGTACTACGCGTACACGGACGACGAACGCGCTCGTCGGTACGCCGAGCGGGCCCTCGAGACGGTGCGGACGGAACTGCTGAGAAACGGCGTCGTGATCCACGGACTCGAGGGAACCGACGACGAACCGACCGCGCCGCTGTCGGCGGCCACTGACGAGGACGGCGAGCCAATACCGTTGCTCGCGAATCAGGCGCGCGTGCTGACGGCGCTGACGACGGCTGCGAGCAGTATCGGCGTAGAAGCGGACGTGCTCGCGGACGCGACGGCGGTCGCCGACGCGACGATCGACCGGCTCCGCGACGGGGATTCGTTCGTCGACGGGCCGGAGGCGGGCGCCGGGTTGCTCGACCGACCGCTTCGGCCGCTGGATACGAACGTCGCCATCGCCGACGCGTTGCTCGAGCTTGCGGCGGTGACGGGCGACGACCGATACCGTGATATCGCGCGAGAGACCCTCGAGGCCTTCGCGGGCGCGAGCGATCGTCTCGGCGTCCAGATGGCCCGATACGCGACGGCCGTCTCGCGGCTGCTCGAGGGGCCCCTGGTGATCCGGGTCGGAACTGAATCCGGGACTGACCTCCACCGCGCAGCGTTGCGGATGGCGGATCACGAGAAGGTCGTCGTCCCTGAGGCCGACGCCCTCGAGTCGGGAACGGCGCGCGTCGAGCGCGGTAACCGAATCTCGGAGACTGCCGAAACACCTGATGAGTTGAGCGAACGCGTCCAATCGATCCTCGAGTAGCGTCGACAGGCGGTCTCCGGCCATCACACCGTTCAGCGGTCAAACCACCACAGTGTTTATGTTTCTTCGGTTGGATCCCTCATCATATGGCCAGTCTCAGGGATCTCGGGCTTTCCGAATACGAAGCCCGAGCGTACCGCGCGCTGCTCAACACCGGCCCCACAACGGCCAAGGAGTTGTCACGCGCGAGCGACGTGCCGATGGGACGGATCTACGACGTCCTGAACAGCATCGAGCAGTACAACCTCGTCAGGAGCCAGACGGCGAGTCGCCCGAAGAAGTACGTCGCCGTCGAGCCGTCGACGGCGCTTGATCGCTTGCTCGAGGACAAAAAACGCGAACTCGAGGAGAAGGCGGACCAGTACGAGTCGATCGTCGACGATCTGGCCGACGAACTTGACGCCGCCGAGCCGGTCGAAGACCAGTTCTGGACGGCTGCGGTCGGACCCGAGGAGACGATCGACCTGTTGCTCGAGCGGCTGGCGGCCGCGGACGACCACATCGTCATGGTGTCTGCGGATCCGGCGCCGCAGTGGGATCTCCAGGCGGTCAGCGAGGAGGTCAACGCGCAACTGGAAGACGCCCTCGACCGGGGCGTGTCGGTTGACCTCCTGATGACTCGCGACATGGTCGCCTCGCTCTCGGAGGACGTCGGACGACGGTATCGGGGAACCCATCAGGAGCGCAAGGACTTCGACGTTCGAACGAACGACGATATCTCCGGCTCGTTCAACATCATCGACGGCGTCGAAGTCTGCATTCAGGTGCCAAACCCGCTTTCCTCGAGCGAGGCGTTCGGGATGATCGATCTCAAGGATCCGGAGTTTGCCGCGAACGTCCACGAGGAGTTCGTTCCGCGCTGGCAGGATGCCGAACCGCTTCAGTTCTGACTGGGAGACGGTTCGAACCCGGAGAAAGACAGTTAGTGCGGACGCTTATCGCGCTGCGTCGCCGTCGACCTCATCGCGAAGCGTTCCCATCTCGACTTTTCGCTCGGCGTGGGCGTTGTGCTGGTGGATCGACTCGTCGTTGGACTGTTTCATCGTAATCACCGCATCGTCGGGCAAGTGGCCGAACTCGTCGACGACGCCCTCGGCTAACGCGCGCACGCAGTCTTCGACGAACTTCGCGTCCGCGTGGGCCGCGTAGGTCATGTGGTCCTCGTCCGGGCGCTTCGCCAGGTTGTAAATCCGAGCGCTCATCGCGTCGCGAGCGATGTCGATGACGTCGTTGAGATCGACCTCGGGATCGCCGCTCGATTCGACGGTCAGCGTCGCGTGACCGCGCTGGGAGTGACCCGGCTGGGGCACTTCCTCGAGGAATTCGGTGATCGTCTCGCCCTCGACGCCCAGGTTCTCGAGGGTCTGTTTCGCCCGCGCGGCGGACATCCCCTGCGAGCAGGGACAGACGGTCATCCCCGTCACTTCGGCG
This sequence comes from Natronolimnohabitans innermongolicus JCM 12255, assembly GCF_000337215.1. Lineage (GTDB taxonomy): Archaea > Halobacteriota > Halobacteria > Halobacteriales > Natrialbaceae > Natronolimnohabitans > Natronolimnohabitans innermongolicus. Next base: position 4,723 of record NZ_AOHZ01000043.1, read on the forward strand.
CCGATCTCCTCGCGGGTGCCCTCTTCCGTCGCGGTCGCGGAGGCGATGATGTCGACCGTGTGCTGGGTCTCGCGGTCGCTCGCCGGCGTCTGCTCGCGGCGCATGAACTCCGCTTCCATCGAGACCTTGGCGGTGGAGGTGTAGTCGTGTTTCTCGAGCAGCCGCTCGGCGGCGTCGCCGCAGACGTCCTCGACGCGGTAGGCCTCCTCGCGGGTGGCCTCCTCGAGGATCTCGTCGATAACCTCCATGTTGCGGCTCATGTCGGCACCCTTGCGCCAGGCGGGAAGGTCGACGAAGACTTCGAACTCGGCGGTGAGAACGATCGGGCGCTTGCCCTCGCGGGCGATTTTGACGAGTTTGTCGACGCCGGTGACACCGACCTGGCTCAGGCCGACGGTCACGTCGGGCGACGTCGCCTGCACGTCCGGAAGCTGGTGACTCATTGTCCGCATTCAGGGCAGGGGCCGATTCAACCTTTCGGAAGGCGCAGATGTCGGCGTTCGCCCGCCCGCGATTCGAACGGCGAATTCGGGGACGGAAGCAACGGACCGACCCCCGATCCGAGTCGCAGTGACTCGAGTTCGATCGCTCGTTCGTTAAGTAGTTCTGGTCACAAGGTGGAGATACGACGGGAAGCCGTCGTTCTCACTGACGTCCACTCGTTTCGACAGTCGCGACTCCGGTCCTCCTCGTCGTGACCGAAATCGGCACGGGACGAGAGCACGGTCGCTTCTCCCCGTCGGTTGTCTTCCCGCCGGTCGCCGTCCGTTTAAGTAGTTCTGGTCACAAGGTGAAGATACGACGGACGAACGGTTCTCTCAGAGGTCGAATTCCGTAGCGACGGTGCTCGCTCGATATCGGTCGCTCCCGTCCCGCTTTCGAATGCTCGGAGCGACGGTCACGTGCGGAACGTACACGCTGCCGTCGCCGACTCGAGACAACGGCGAATCCGCGTGATCCCGTCCCCTCTTTAAGTGCCTCTGGTCACAAGGTGAAGCTATGACGGGAAACTGCCGTTCTTCGGACCTCACGATCGGCCAGCGTCGGCTCCGGTCAGTATCCGAGCGGTAGCCGGACGACGACCGATCGGCGAGTCTCTTTAAGTGCCTCTGGTCACAAGGTGAAGCTACGAAGGGCTTTCTGGCAAATCGGTACCGACACTCGAGCCACAGCTATGTCGTCCGTCCCGAACTCCGTCGCCGAGGCTGTCCAAGAGCTACTGACGGCAGTCGAACGCGAGTACAACGTTCGCATCGCGCTGGCGGTCGCCCGCGGGAGCCACGCCTGGGGTGCGGCGGGCCCGGACAGCGATTATGACGTCGGCGCCGTCTTCGTCCCGGCCGACCTCCGGACGTACGCCCACCTCGAGGGGCCGGTCGAGGTCGTCCACGAGGACGGGGGATCGATCGTCGATTCCGGCGGTGACGACGGCGGGCCCGAAATCGAACTGCAGGGCTGGGACGTCCACACGTTCGCGCGGCTGCTCGCCGACTCCAACGACGGGGCGATCAATCTCCTCCGGAGTCCGATCCGCTATCGAACGGCGTTCGATCCGGACGCCCTCCGCGCGTACCTCGAGTCGACGTACAACCCGATGGATCTCTACCACGCCTGGCGCGGCATCGCGACGAGCAACTACCGCAAGTACGTCTCACACCATCTGGTCGACGGCGATGCACGGCTGTACCCCATTCTCGAGGTCCGCGAGGACGCCTACGTCGTCGAGACGCCGGGCTCGGCGGGCCCGACGACGGTCGCGGCCGACGACGAGCGCTACACGGAGACGCAAACGAAGCCTACGGTGAAGCGAAACCTGACGATCATCCGCGCGGCGATGTCGGCGCGCTATCTGAAGGCGACCGGCGAACGCGGCGATCACGACCTCCCCGCGCTCGCGTTCGCTCGCTTCCTGACCGAGCAGGCGCCCGCCGTCTTCGACGACGACCGAATCGAACGCGCGCGGGAGTTGCTCGAGCGGAAACGACGGGGCGAGGGCGCGGTCGACGTCGGCGACGCGGTCGGTCGCGAGTTCGCGCACCCGCCCCGGGAGATCGATCCGGCGGTTCACGCCCGCGGCGGGCCCGACCCGACGCGTCTGGACGACTTCGTCGACGAACTCATCGCGGCGGCGCAGTAATCGGTTGGTGGACGGCGTTCGAGCGCGATTTCTTTTACGTAGTTCTGGTTACAAGGTGAAGATACGACGGGAGGGCGGTTCCTTATTCGGGTCGAACTCACTCCGGAGGGACGCGTCTCTCGGAGTTGTTTCCGAGCCCGTTCCTCGATTCGCTCGGACCGATGGACCACGGATACCGGAGCCCGAACCAAATGCGCCGTCGCTCTTTAAGTGCTTCTGGTCACAAGGTAGAGCTATGACGGGAGGACGTCGTTCTCTGGATTTCACAATCGACCAGCCGACGGTGTCCCGTTCGCGCACGTCTCCGCGGGATTCACCGATCGGGAGGTCGCCTCGTCCTTAAGTGCTTCTGGTCACAAGGTAGAGATACGACGGGAACGCGTCGCTTCTCACGGACTCACGAATCGCCAGCCGCCGGTATCTCGCTCGCGCTGGACGACCCCTCCTCTCGAGTCGTTCTCACTGCAGAGCCCCCATCCCCCGCTCCCGAGCGATGCGACGAGACGGCGTGACTACCGAGCGATCGATCCGATCGAATGCCGTCCTCGTTTCTTTAAGTGCTTCTGGTCACAAGGTAGAGCTATGACGGGAGACCGCCGTTCTCCGGAACTCACGATCGGACAGCGGCGGCCGCGGTTGTCGGTACTGAAGCCGCTCGCCGACCCGATATCGTTTACGTAGTTCTGGTCACAAGGTGAAGATACGAAGGGATTTTCGCGAACCGTTTTCTCGAGAGCGACGGCGCCGTCACACTCCAGTCGTGATTTCGGCGACTCCCTCGACGCGGAGACGGAACCTGTTACCCACGCTGGGAGTCACGATGGCCGACGATTCGCCCAGGAGGTGCCTTTTTCCGTCTGCCGGTCTGACCGGGAGGTAATGAGAGACGACGGTGCTGAACCCGGCCCGAGCGGTGATCGATCCGCGGCCGTCGGCGACAGCCCGACCCTCGAGTACGACGAGGACCGGCGCCTCGAGACGCGGCCCGGATCCGGGTCGCTCTCGCGGGCGGACGTACAGCGCGACTCGACGGTCCGCCAGTGGGGCATCGTCACGCCGAGCGCGACCGTTATCGGCCGTGCAGAGTCGCCCGACGCCGACCTCTCGGAGAGCGTGCGACGCCTCCACGACGAACAGCACGCGGCGACGCCGGGCTACAGCGAGCGAGCCCACCAGCTCGACCGGCTGCGGACGACCCAGGCGCTGTGTAACGCCCTCGAGGTGACGCCGTGGCAGCGCGACCTCGCCCTCGGCGTCATGGACGAGATCGACCTCACCGAGTTCGGGAGCCAGCGAGCCATTCCGAAGGTCGCGCTGGTGGTCATCCGCCACGTCGTCGACGTCGACCGCCAGCAGTACTTCGGTCTCGACGACATCGACGCGCAGGCGCTGTCGGCCGATCGGATGGACGACCTCTTCGCCCGGTACCGCGCCCACGATATCACCGACGAGGAGACGTTCGAGCGGCTGGCCGCCGAGTACGGCCTCGACACGACGAGTCTGAACCGCCTTCGGCGCGTCCTCAAATCCCAACTCGACGACGAGCTGCCGGCCTACGGGCGCAATCCGTACCGCGATCCCAACCTGCCGGACGTGACCGACGCGAGCGACGGCGCCGAAGGCGGCGTCGCGGCCGGCGACGAAGCCAACGGCGCCTGACCCGCGGGCGACCGCTCCCCCATCGCGCCAGTACTCGAGTCGAGTCCCGTACCCGACGGCAGCTTCCGGTTGCCGTCGATTTTTCCCGTCTCGCTTCCTATCGCGAGTATGTCCGAGCCAGCCGATCGACTCGCGCTCTACGCCGACTACGTCTGCCCGTTCTGTTATCTGGGCACGCAGTCGCTCGAACAGTACCGCGCCGACCGCGACGCGCCCCTCGAGGTCGACTGGCAGCCGTTCGACCTCCGAAGCGACAAGCGGAATCCGGACGGCTCGATCGATCACGACGCCGACGACGGGAAGGACGAGCAGTACTTCGAGCAGGCGCGACAGAACGTTCGCCGGCTCCAGGCCGAGTACGACGTCGAGATGGCCCAGGAGCTCGCCGTCGAGGTCGACTCGCTGCCGGCCCAGCAGGCCTCGTGGTACGTCAAACGGGAGTACCCCGATCAGTGGGACGCGTTCGACGAAGGTATCTACGAGGCGCTCTGGCAGGACGGACGCGACATCGGCGACGCCGACGTCCTGCTCGACGTCGCCGCGGACGTCGGGCTCCCGATCGACGAAATCGAATCCGCACTCGACGACGAGACGCTCCGGACCGAACTCGAGGACCAGTTCACGATGGCGCAACGGCGGGGAATTACCGGCGTACCGACGTTCATCGCGAACGACCGCGTCGCCCGCGGCGCCGTGCCGCCGGCCCAGCTCGAGCGGTTACTCGAGGGTGGACGCGACGAGACGCGCGGGTCGCGGCGCTAACCGTCGATCCCGTATCGAGTGTCCGAGTGTCTCGAAGACGCAGAACGGTACTACGGCCGGTCAGTCGAGCTTCTCGAGACTCTCCAGAAAGTTCCCTGGCGGCCCGACCAGCGTGATCGGCTCGTCCGCGACCGAGACGTCGATCGTCGCGGGCGGCTCGATCTGGCGCTCGTTTCGTCCGTCGCTGATCACGAAGCCGGTCTCCGCGTCGGAAATAACGAGTCGAACGGTGGCCGTCGGATCGACCACGAGCGACGGCAATCCGTCGCTCGCGGCCATGCCGGTGACGACGAGCGCGTCCGCCGACGGGTGGACGAGGGGGCCGCCTTCGCTCAGGTTGTACGCGGTCGACCCCGTCGGCGTTGCGACGAGCGCGCCGTCGGCGTGACTCGCGGTGTAGCGATCGCCGTCGACTGACACTTCGATCGTCGCCCCGCCGCCGTGTCCCCGGCGCGGGCCGTGGACGACGATCTCGTTTACCGCCGGCTCGAGCGTCCAGTCGTCGTCGACCGGCGTCGCCTCGAGGCGCGTGAGTTCCCGACCGTCGAGCGAGCCGGTCTCGCGGTACTCGTCGACGAGACCGGTAACGACGTCGACGGCGTCCGCGGGGACGACGGCGTTGAGGAAGCCGACTTCGCCGAGGTTGACGCCGAGGATCGGCGTCGGCCCGACCTCGCGGGCGACGAACAGCAACGTGCCGTCGCCGCCGATGCTCACGACGAAGTCGCGGTCGCTCATCTCGTCGACCGGGACGGCCGGTGCGTCGACCGCGTCGCCGGTCGCTTCGTCGACGACGACGGGGTGGTTCCGGTCGGATTCGCCCTCGCTTTCGTCGTCGCGGTCGTCGTCCGCTGGGTGGGACTCGAGGCGCTCGAGGCGCTCGACGAGCCTCGCGGCGAGACGCTGTGCGCGCTCGTTGCTCCGCTGGGCGACGAGTCCGACGGCGACGTCCATCGCCGGCGGCTACCCGCCCCGAGGCCAAAAAGCCACGCTTCCGGCGCCGAGGATCGACGCGGCGGCCGGCAACAACATTCATCGTCGTGGCACACACTCGAGTACGTGAACGGGCCCTCGACGGGCGCCGTCGCAGGTTCAGATGAGAGACGACATGCCGGCTCCGTACGGCCACCCACGCGCGTCGACGGTTCCGCGAGCGACGCAGTCGGGTTCTCGAGAGAGGCAGTTACGCGCTCGAGCGGACGGTCCGAGTCGCTCGATGCGCGCCGAGTCCACTCGCGTCCGACCGGTGGGTGGACTGTCGCGAAGCGAGACGAGGGCGGGTGGTCGCCGTGGGTGACGACGCCGGAAGCGAGGAGCGCGATCGCGACTGGTTCGAGCGCGCGATCGGCGCGACGGACGAGGAGTCCGAGGCCACCGACGACGGCGGAGTCGACGGCGAGCGCTCGAGCGAGGTCGACGACGTCGAGACCGCGTGGAACGAACTGGGCGCGGCGTTCGACACCGACGGTGACGGAGACGATAGCACGGCCGACAGCACAGGCGACGACAACGCAGCCACCGACGACGCGGACGACGGCGAGTTGTTCGACGACGATTTCGGAACGGCCCTCCAGAACGCCGACGGTCCGACCATCGACGCCGGTGGGGGGTCCGGCCCGGGCCCCGATCCCAGTCCCGACGGATTCACTGACCTCGACTTCGGGCTCGGCGGTCCGGGAGACGCCGATTTCGACGCGGCGGTCGACTCCGCGCTCCCTCGCCTCGAGGTAGGGATCGAGGGCCTCGACCGGATGATTCAGGGCGGCGTCCCCGAACGATCGCTGATCGCCGCCATCGGCAGCGCCGGCACCGGAAAGACGACGTTCGGGCTGCAGTTTCTCGAGTGCGGCCTCGCTCGAGGCGAGTCGGCGGTGTTTATCACCCTAGAGGAGAGCCGACGACGGGTACTCACCAGCGCGACCGAGAAGGGGTACCCCTTCGACGAGTACGTCGACGACGGCCGGCTGGCGATCGTCGACGTCGATCCCGTCGAGATGGCGAACAGCCTGTCGTCGATCACGAACGAACTGCCCGCGCTCGTCGAGGAGTTCGGCGCCTCGCGGCTCGTCCTCGACTCGGTCTCGCTGCTCGAGATNGAGGATCGGGCGACTCGTCGCAACGAGATCTACGACTTCACGCGCAGCCTGAAAGACGCCGGCGTCACCGCGCTGGTGACCAGCGAGGCGGCCGAGGAGACGGCTTACGCGTCTCGGTACGGCATCGTCGAGTACCTCACGGACGCGGTCTTCGTCCTGCAGTACGTCCGGCCGGCCGACTTCCGCGAGACGCGGCTGGCGATCGAGATCCAGAAGATCCGGGACGCGAACCACTCCCGCGAAAAGAAGCCCTACGAGATCACCGGGGAGGGGATCTCGGTGTATCAGCAGGCGAACCTCTTCTGAGCGCTGGTCGGTCGAACCGTCGCCGAACCCCCGCAGGGGGCTCGAGTCGGAACCGAGAGACAATTTCACGCCGGTAAAACCGCGTTGGGACGCCGTTCGCTCTCCATACTTTTGCGGCTCTCGCCGCGAGTTCGTTGCATGGCTCAACGAACGACGAGCGACGAGAGGCTGCCGCGGTCGGAACTCGCCGCGTACCTCGCCGCGCTCGCCGAGGAGTTCGATGGCGAAAGCGAGGAGATCAGCGTCGACGTCGGGAACAAATCGGTCTCGCTCAGTCCGCCCGAGGAAGTCGACGTCTCCGTCGACGTGATCGAGCGATCCTCGATGCTGCGCGGGAGTCGCGAGACGATCGAACTCGAACTCAGCTGGAAGCCCTGATCGCACCGAACGATGTCTGCTATCGACGCCGCCGTTATCTTCGTGCTCAGCCTCCTGATCGGCACCGTCGCGATTCTGGCCGGCGTCCGGGTCGTGCTGGATCGAGACGCCGGCGTTCCCAACGCGGCGCTGACCGCCCTGATCGGCGCGGCCGTCTGGGCGGTGACGAGCTACTTCGTCGGCTGGCTACCGCTCGTCGGCGCCCTGATCATGCTCGTCGCCTGGGTCGGCGTGATCAACTGGCGCTACCCCGGCGGCTGGCCGACGGCCGCGGGCATCGGCATCGTCGCCTGGGTCGTCGCCGTCGCGGTCGTCTACGCGGCCTCGCTGCTCGGGATCGTCGCGCCGGACGCGCTGGGGATTCCGGGCGTCTGAGCGCCGGCGGCCTCGTCGTCTCCGCGGCTGCCGGTGTGCGGTCGATGCAATGATAGCGGTGGGTATCGACTCGAGTCGGCGCCGGACCGTGTCGGTCCCGCGCGACGTCGAGATTCCCACGCGGGAGGAACGACGATAACGGCTTTGTCCCCGCACCCGCGTTCTTCGAGTAGATGTACGATACAGTTCTCGTGCCCACCGACGGCACCGACCGGGCGACGGCGGCCGCGACGCACGCGATTGACATCGCGTCGACGCGCTCGGCGACGGTGCAGGTACTTTCGATCGTCGACGACCGAGCGTTTCTGGTTCTCGAGGACGAACGCGTCGAAGCGGTTCGGGAGGATCTGCGCGCGAACGCCCGCGACGCGGTCGAAACGGTCGCGAGCGAGGCCGAAGCGAATGGGCTCACCGTCGAGACGATCGTCGAGACGGGCCACCCCGCCGAACGGATCGTCGAGTTCGCCGCCGAGAACGGGACCGACCTGATCGTGATGGGAACGAGCGGCGACGAGTACGAGCGAAACGTCGTCGGGAGCGTCTCCCAGCGCGTCGTCCGCGAGGCGTCCGTTCCGGTGTTGACCGTCGGGCCGACCGTCGACGACTGAGACGGATCGGTGCGCCGGCATTCCCGAGCGTTTGCGTTCGTCCTCGAGTCGCGGATACGTCGGCGTCGACGAACTGGGACCACACGACGTGTGAGCGCCACATCAATTCCGCCGTGAATTGTTACGTCAGTGCCGAGACCGGCCGATCAGTGACCTATGGTTTGATAACCGAGCCGTTAGTAAGACGTAAGATATGCGTCGTTCGATCGTGGTCGCACTCGCGTTGCTCGCGCTCTCCCTTCTCTTCGTCGGCGGCCCATCGCTGCTGTTCTCACCGACGACGGACGAAATCGCGCCCGAGGAACAGGAGGAGACGCCCGAACTGGTCGCGATGGAAGACTCCGAAAGCGAGTTCTGGAAGTACCTCAGTCCCCAGGAACAGTTTCAGGAGCGGAGTCCGCTCAACGTGATCGTCAGGGGTGACACCGACGACATTCTGTATGCGATGACCGAGGAGAGCGACGGCGAGTGGGAAGAGATCGAAGAGGTCGAAGAGGAGTACGAGGGCAACGAGACGCCCATCGCCAACGAAACGCCCGTCGGAAACGGGACGTTCCTCGAGGAGGAGAGCCGCCACGCGACGGGGATCGAGTGGGGCGAGGCCCACGGGACGACCCGCTACTTCTGGGTCGATCCCGGGGCGGGCGAGGACGGCTACTGGACCACCGAGTCGGGCCAGCTCGAGGAGGGCGACTACTACGGACAGCGCTATCACATCCGACTCTACGAGAGCCCGAACGGCGACGATCAGTGGGTCGCTATGCAGGCCCACACCGAGCACTTCGACTGGTTCACGCTCCGCCATCGTGTCGACGGCGTCGAGGCCGCTCAGACGAAGGTCGAACAGGACTTCATGGATCACACGCGGATCGACGTCGAGGAGGACGTCCGGCGGATCTACCTCGGCAACACCAACTCCTCGGACTCCGACGGGTGGGCCACGGTCGTCGACCTCACCGGTATGATCCTCTTGCCGATCGGCGTCGGTCTGGCGGCGAAACGGCGTACCGGCGCTAACAGCGCGAGCGCCGGCCAGCAGACGGATCCACAGCACGTCTCCGAACGCACGCCCGAGGCGATCGACGACCGCCTGACCGACGTCGACCGCCGTCGGATCGCGGCCGCCTACGACCGCCTCGAGGCCGGACACCTCATCCTCGTCTTTACGATCCTGGCGCTGTTGCTCGGCGTCCGGCTGGCGGGGGTCGCCCTCGAGCGCAACGTCGGGTTCCTGACGCCGCACATGATCGCCGCGTTGCTGTATCCGGTGATCGGCCTCGGCATTCCGATCGCGACCTACCTGATCGCCGGGACGTTGCGGAGCCGACTCGACGCCGCGGTCGTCGCGAGCGGCTCCCTCGCCGTCGCGATCTGGCTCGACTACGGTCTGCTCGGCGTCGATTCGCTGCCCGTCGACGTCGTCGTCCAGCGGATGCTCGTCGTCATCGCGCTCGGACTGATCGCCGCCGGCGCCGCAAAGCGGGCGACCAGAGACACTCGGGTCAACGACATGTTGCTCGCCGGCGCCGCGATGTGGGTCGTCGTCCTCGGTGGGACGCTCCTGGGATACTTCTGAGCGATATTTTTCTCCGATAGTCGACACGATCGTACCGGTCTCGGACCGAATCGAGGGCGAGAGCTAAAAGGCTCGAGCCCCAGACTCTAGTCGAAATGACGAGTCCAGCCCGCCAACGCCAGCGTGATCTCGAGTCGACCGAATCAACGGAGCAAGACCAATCGACACACGAGCGGGCGTGTGAAGAGTGCGAGAGCGGAACGCTGGTCAAGAGTCAGGATCAGGGCGAACTCGTCTGCGACGAGTGTGGGCTGATCGTCGAGGGATCGAACATCGACCGCGGCCCCGAGTGGCGCGCGTTCAACCACTCCGAGCGCCAGAACAAGTCCCGCGTCGGCGCGCCGACGACCCAGACGATGCACGACAAGGGGCTGACGACTTCCATCGACTGGAAGAACCAGGACGCCTACGGGCGCTCGATTTCGTCCGACAAACGCAGCCAGATGCGCCGCCTGCGCAAGTGGCAAGAGCGCATCCGGACCAAAGACGCCGGCGAGCGAAACCTCCAGTTCGCGCTCTCCGAGATCGACCGGATGGCCTCCTCGCTGGCGATTCCCCGCTCCGTTCGAGAGGTCGCCTGCGTCATCTACCGACGCGCATTAGACGAGGACCTCATCCGCGGCCGATCGATCGAGGGCGTGGCCACCAGCACCCTCTACGCCGCCTGTCGGATGGAAGGCATTCCGCGGTCGCTCGAGGAGGTCGCGACCGTCTCACGCGTCGAGCGAAAGGAGATCGGCCGCACCTATCGGTACGTCGCCCAGGAACTCGGCCTCGAGATGGCCCCCGTCGACCCGAAGAAGTACGTCCCGCGGTTCTGTTCGGACCTCGAACTCTCCGAAGAGGTGACGGCGAAAGCCAACGAGATCATCGACACGACGACCGAGAAGGGGCTCCTGTCCGGAAAGTCACCGACGGGCTACGCCGCGGCCGCGATCTACGCCGCGTCGCTGCTCTGTAACGAGAAGAAGACCCAGCGCGAGGTCGCCGACGTCGCCCAGGTGACCGAAGTCACCATCCGGAACCGGTACCAAGAGCAGATCGAAGCGATGGGCATTCACGGCTAGGACGCCGAGCGCGGCGCTCTCGAGCGCGTCCTGAATCGCAAGCTCGCAACGACGATCGCTGTTTCACTGGACGGTCGATTCCGACTCGGCTCCGAAGACCATCGAGAGGACCTTCGCTTCGGCCTTGCGCAGGTGCTCCGAGAACGTCGCGTGCGTGACGTCGAGTTCGGCCGCGAGTTCCTCACCGGTTTTCCCTCGCGGCCAGTCGTAGTAGCCGTTCGCGTAGGCGAACAGGAGCACCTCCCGCTGACGCGGGGTGAGCAACGTTTCGACCGCGTCCGAGAGGTCCCGCCGCTGGAAGAGCGGGCCTGGGTACTCCTTCTGTCGTCGAGCGATGATCTCCATCGTCGGATACTCGTCCTGGAACCGCTCGATGACCTCGGATGCAGAGTAGGCCGCGGGGATCTCGGCGACGATGCGGGCGACGCCGTCCTCGCTCGCTAGCTGGGTCGGGATCGCGCCGGCGTCGGTCAGACAGATGGTGAAGAACTTGCCGTCGCCGCTGATTCGGAATTCGACGACCGCGCTCTCCGCGCCGTCGCTGACTACTCGAGCCTCGACGCCGTCGTAAGAGCGAGCGAAGTCGGCGATTCGCTCCGGTGACGCGCCGCTGATTCGGTGAAACACCGTATACGTGTCTTCGCTCCGGGGCAGTATCTGGACGAGCTCCGCCGTACAGCCGGTTTCGGACGAGAGGGCGACCAACGGATACGCCTCGTTTGTCACCACGAACTCGACCTCGACGACCGACGGTTCGGCTGCGGTATCCGTTGGTGCGGTCACGACTAGACGAACCGGGGGCCGAGGGATACGAATTCCCGTGGCAGTTGTAAGCACTTATCATGGCTATCAGTAATCAGTAGACGGGCGGACGGAACGGTGTCGGTTTCGATCCAGAGTGCACGAAAATACCCTGTTTCACTCGGCTCAACACCCGCTTCGCGACGTGAAGGCGACCAGAAGGATGCGCCGACCGGGAATTGAACCCGGGCCGCGAGCTTGGGAAGCTCGAGTCCTACCACTGGACCATCGGCGCGCACCCGAACGTACCGACCGGTCACACTTCAACGTAGCGCTCCCCCGCCAGCCGGTGCAATCGGAACCTGACGCGCGTCCACTTTTCGGCTGCGAGGGGAGTCTATTAGGATCGTCCGCCCGTACTGCGATCCATGTCCACGCTCGACCTTCGCTTCTCGGAGGCGGAACTGGAACAGCGACGCGAACACATCACCGCGTTCATTCGCGATCAGGTCGACGCCGCTGGGGTCGACGGCGTCGTCCTCGGGCTCTCGGGTGGGATCGATAGCACGATCACGGCCTACCTCTGTGTCGACGCTCTCGGCGCCGAGAACGTCCACGGGCTCGTCCTTCCGGCGACAGTCAGCAGCGACGAGAACATGAGCGACGCCGAACGCGTCGCACGTGACCTCGAGATCGGCTACGACGTTATCGAAGTCGAGCCCGTTGTCAACGCCTTGCTCTCGGCCTACCCCGAGGCGGAGGGCGACCGCGAGGCCGTCGGTAACGCCCGCGCTCGAGTCCGCGGCGTGTTGAACTACCTCGTCGCGAACCACGAGAGCCGACTGGTCGTCGGCACGGGCAACCGCAGCGAGGCCGCCGTCGGCTACTTCACGAAGTACGGCGACGGCGCCGTCGACTGCCACCCGATCGGGAACCTCTACAAGGCACAGGTGCGCCAGCTCGCCCGCCACATCGGCGTTCCGGACGATCTGGCTGACAAAACGCCGACGGCGGAGCTGTGGGACGACCAGACCGACGAGGACGAGATGGGAATGACCTACGAGACGCTCGACTCGATTCTCGCGAGTCACGTCGACGGCCCGCTGTCGACGGCCGCGACCGCGCGCGAACTCGGCGTCGACGAGGAGACGGTCGAGACGGTCCGTCGGATGTACGAGCGCAGCGAGCACAAACGTCGCGTGCCGCCGGGCCCGGATCCGTTGAATTGAGTTTCACACGGTCTCGTCCGACCCGTTCACGCTCGGGATCACCGCGACGACCCGCAGCCGTCTGTAGTCTGCAGTCCACGTTCCGTCGTCGAACAGTTTCTCCCGGAGCCGATCCTCGACCGCCTCGACGACCGCTTCGCGTTCGTCCTCGGGAACCGATGCGAACAGTTCCTCCCCGAACAGCTCGAGCCAGGCCGCCAGCCCGTTCTCGCCGTCCTCGAGTTCCGTCGGCCGGTCGAACAGTCGGGCATACCGGACCTCGAAGCCACAGGACTCGAGGCGGCTCGCGTACTCGCCGACGCTCGGGAAGTACCACGGGACGTCGACCGCGTAGCCGCGAGCCGCCAGTTCGGCGCGGACCGCGGCGACGATGGCGTCGACGTTGCCGGTCCCGCCGAGTTCGGCGACGAGTCGGCCGCCGGGTTCCAGGGCGTCGGCGATCGACTCGAGGGCTGCGTCCTGGTCGCGGTCACGAATCCAGTGGAGGGCGGCGTTCGAGAACACCGCGTCGAACGAGTCCACGAGTGCGAGCGTTCGCGCGTCCGCGCGAACGAACTCGCGTTCCGGATAGGTCGCCCGGGCTCGCTCGAGCATCGCCGCGGATCGATCGACGCCGACCACGTCGGCGCCGCGCTCGGCGATCTGCTGGGTCAGGTGCCCGGTACCGCAGCCGAGGTCGAGGATCCGCTCGCCGGCCTCGGGATCGAGGAGGTCGAGGACGTCGGCGCCGTACTCGTAGACGAACGAGTGGCTCCCGTCGTAGCTGTCGGAGTCCCACTCGGTAGTGTCGGTATCGATATCGGGAATTTCCGCGTCGGTCATTGAGACGTGGTACAGCCGCACACAATTGAATGACGGGGAAAACACCGCGTCGTCCGAGACCGATTGCAGGTCCTCCTTTCGTTCCCATTCTCGAGTCACTCCCATCGACGCGTCGACGGCCGCTCACTCGAGGACGGTATCGACGTCGTCGGCGTGGGCCTCGACGAGCCGGCCGAAGGCCTGTGCCTCGCGGCGCTCTTTCGTCGCGCGGTCGCCGTCGTCGCGGATCCGCGCCTTCAGGGCCGCGAGCGCGTCGGGGGCGTTGGCGGCGATCTCCTCGGCGACCGTCCGCGGTTCGTCCTCGAGCCGGGAGATGAGCCCCATCCGCAGCGCCTCCTCGGCGCCGACGGTCCGCCCCGAGAGCGCGAGTTCGAGGGCGTCCCCCTCGCCCAGCACGCGCGGCAGCCGAACGGTCCCGCCCCAGGCGCCGAACAGCCCGAACGTGACGCCGGGCTCGCCGTACGTCGAGTCGGGCGTCCCGACGCGGACGTCACAGGCCAGCGCGAGCTCGAGGCCGCCGCCGCGTGCGGGGCCGTCGATGCCGGCGACGACCACCGCCGACGAGTCCTCGATCGTTCGCGCGACCCCCTGGCCCAGCCGGGCGAACTCGGCGGCCCGTTCCCGGTCGCCGTCGAGGTCGCCGACCGCCTCGAGATCCGCGCCCGCGGAGAAGGCGCCGCCGCTGCCCCGGAGGTAGATCACCGGTTCGTCGGCGTCGTCGATGGCGGTCTCGAGGGCCTCGAGGCCGTCGACGGTCAGCGCGTTTCGGGCGTCGGGGCGGTCGAGCGTCACGGTGCGAATCGGGGCGTCGGCTGCGACGGTCACATCGATCATGTTACCGAGTCTACCCGACGTTTCCAAAGGTCTTTGGCTCCGCCGTCGTAAGGCTCTCCCAATGGATCGAGCCGACAGCTGTCGGCGTGCCGCCGCCGAGGCCGTTGCGGACGTGGAGCCCGCCGAACTACACGATCGCATCGAGGCCACCCTCGCGGACGCGTCAATGGTCCCCGGCGTCCTGACCCTCGAGAGCGCTGCTGCGACGGCGACCGACGGTCGGGTCGGTCTCGAGACCGAAGCCGACGAACTCGCCACGCAGGCAGCCGGCGTACAGCTTATCTACGAAGGACTCCGACTGACTCGCTCGCTGGCCCACGACGAGCCCTGGACGAGCGCCGACGACGTCGACGCCGAACTCGGCGATCTCGAGATCCTCGCTGCGGATATCCTGGTTGCGCGCGGCTTCTACCTGCTCGCCCGGACCGACGCCGCCGGCAAAGCGGTGCGAACGGTACAGGCGTTCGGGCGCAACCAGACCCACCGAGACGAACTGAGCGAGGATGCCGTCTCGGGTGGAGTCGGCGACGGCGACAACCGTAGTGCGATCGACCGACCGGAAGACGCCGACGGCGACCCGACCGATCCCGACGCGCTCGACGCGACGCTCGAACACCACATCCTCGAGCTCGCCGTCCTCACCGGCGCCGCCGCCGTCGACGAGACGCCGACCCAGCGGTTGCTCACGACCGCCGACGACCTCGCCGACCGCGTCGGCACCTCGTTCCCGCCGGCCGCGGACTGTCTCGGCGACCTCGAGCCGACGCCGACCGAGCAATCACTCGACGACCCGACGACCGATCGAGCCACGTCGGCGACCGATTCCTGACCCGATTCGGTGCGCTACTCGGTGGTCCGACAGACCACCCCACGCCCGCCGGCGAATCGAAAGCCCTAAAGACGACTCGAGACAACGAACAAGTGCGCGCCTGGGTAGCTTAGCGGTAAAGCGCGTCCTTGGTAAGGACGAGAGCCCGGGTTCAAATCCCGGCCTAGGCTTGCTTTTTGCTGCAGACTGTAATTCCTGTGCAGCGCCGCTCCATCATAGTTTTCAGGCCATTTCCAGTGAGAAGGACATCCGTTTCAAGGGCAATTTTACCGGAGATGCAGATGCCGAAGGATACCCGCGCGAGCGACCACTTCACGCCGGGAAGCATTTTTAAATGATCTTCAGCCGACTAGATTGTGATACGCGGGAAGTCCGTGCTTTGTCAATGTGGAATGAAAGCAGTAGTCTGATCACAATTGTTATAGCCGTTCCCACCAAAAGTGGGACCATGGTGAAAGTGGATTCAAAAGGGCGAGTCGTTCTCCCGCAGGAGGTCCGAGAGCGTCTCGGAATCACACCCGGGACGGAAGTAGAGATCCATGAAGAGGGCGGAAAGGCGGTCGTTGAACCTGAAGACAGCCCCGAACAGATTATCGAACGGATGGACCATCTCGTTGCGGAAACGGCTTCAAACCGCGGGGAGACGACCCCGGTTAACGGAGAAGTCGATCCGATTGCCCAGAAACACCGGGCTGCTGTTCGAAGAGGAGCAAAGAAAGACAGCGATGAGTGACGCTAGCGGTCCATATCTTTTCGACGTTGGGGTAATTGCTCTCGCACATACGGAAACGCCGGTTCGTGATGCCGCACTCTCCTACGTCCGAGATGCCATTGCTGGTGAGATCGATGCCGTTGTGCCATATCCTGCGCTATTCGGCGCACATACTGTTCTGACGACGTACTACGGACAGTCAAACACAGATGCGTCCAGGTTGCTGCAAAATTTCATGGACGCAAAACGCATCCATTGGTACGACAGAATGCCCGACGACGTCGTTCGAGGTGGGTTTTCACGGTCGAGTGAAGCAAATGTTAACGGATGGGACGGGTACTACGCTCAGGTAGCAATCGACGAAAGAGTGAACACTGTGTTGACGATCGACGACGACTTCGAACGGTTTGACGAGTTCGACACCGAGGTTATTCTCTCACCCGACGAATTTAGCGAACTGAACCGGTTTCTTGGAAACTGATCTCGCTCGCCATACTGGATAACGAAACCGAATCACCAACTACTGGTAAGCTCCGTTCTTTCTCTCCTGCCAGATCTTACTACTTGGACAGTCGGTGGTCCTGACACAGCTCTCACAAAATCGATACGCAATCCCGATCTAGGCTTCTTCGATTTTTCGTCTCGAGACGTTTCACCGGTGAGCGACGCCACAGGTCCCGATCACGCGTTCAGTGTCGACGAGAACGCGGCAGCGACTCGAGACGATCCCTCGCGCCGACCGATCCGAATGGTGGCAGTAGCGTGGTAGGGATTCAACCGTGACGGACGAAAATCCCGGACGAAGCCAAAGCGGATAGCGAGTGATCACGATGACTTCCAAGGACACGACTCAGACCGGCCGCGAAGCGATGTCCAGAGCCGACGATCGGACTCGAGAGACGTCGCGTTCGATCCCGTCGACCGTCGCCGAGTTCGCTCGCGGTGGAACGCTGGCGACGATCGCCGGCGCCGCTTTACTGTTGGATGCGGTTCGAACGGCGCGTCGCGACCGCGCTCGAGCCGGCTTCGACGCCGTCGCCGGAGCCGCGCTGCTCGCGTTCGGTCGCCGACAGCGGCGGATGGATCCGGACTCGAGTTCGAACGTCCCGCACGGCGAGGTGGAGACGGCGGGGAGCAAGGACGAAAGCGCCGGGTCGGCGATCGAGTTCGTCGGGACGGACGACGCGTCGAGCGAGGGCGACGTTCGGTTCACAACTGACCGGGAGGAGAGCACGGCGGCGACCGCACCGCTCGAGGGGACGGACGCGGACGATCCGCGCCGCTCAGACTCGAGTCCGCGGGCGGACGAGGAGTCCGTTACGGTCGATCTCTCGGAAGCCGCAACGGCCGACGAAACCGGCGAGGCGACGGGACCGGATCCGACGCAGGCGTATCCGGCCAGCGAGGGAACCGATCCCGAACCGATGGCCGAAGAGGCACCGCCTCGAGGCGACAGTGGAAACGTCGCCGGGGGCACCGACTCGGACGAGGAGTCGTCGACGAAAACCGAAAACTGACCGAACTGCGAGAACTGCGAGGCGACAGCACTGGCGGCCCGCGGAGGGGTTACGGCCCGTCGAGGTCCGAGCGCGCGAGTTCGGGTCGCCACCGAGAACTGTCCCGTTCGTTCCGTGCCAGTAACCCCACGCGGGGTTCGCCGTCCACCCGCCGCTCGGTGTAGTGGATGACCGTCAGTTCCGAACACGCCGCCAGCAGTTCGTTCGGCTCGAGTCGAAACCGATCGGCCGGGACGGATTCGTCGGCCGGCGACTCGAGGTAGTGTTCGACCCAGAGACAGCCGCCGGGAGCGAGCGCGTCGATCAGCGCCGACAGACAGTTTCGAGCGTCGAAGAAACTCACCGTCACGAGGTCGTACTGCCGTTCGGGAACGCAGTACCTGTCGGCGTCGGCGAGGATCCAGTTGCAGGTGCCAGTGTCGGTGTCGGCGTTGATATCGGTGCCGGGAGCGCCCGCAGCTCGATCGGCCGTCGACTGCACGCGATTGCGTTCGCGCGCTCGAGCGCGCTCGAGTTGGGCCCGCGAAATGTCGACGGCGTCGACGGTCCAGCCCCGGGCGGCCAGCGCGAGGGCGTTTCGGCCGGTGCCGGTCGCGACGTCGAGGGCGCGGCCGGGCGGGCACTCGTCGACGAGCGTCTGCAAAACCGGGGCGAGGCCGTCCGCCAGACCTCGAACTCGAGGGGAGTCGCCAGTCATCGCGTACCGGTTCGTTCGGGGACCAGTCGCTTAGTCCCCCAGCCTGGCCCGCTACCTCAGGTCACGTACAGCGAGTACGCGATGATGATGAAGCCGACGAGCATGAGGACGCTCTCGAGTAGAACACCCATCATCAACGAGACGTTTAGCAGTTCGTAGAGCAGACCGGCGAGGACGAGTCCGAGCGTGACGAGGCCGAAGCCGAGCGCGAGCAACCCGAGCGCGCGCTGGCGCGTCCGCCGGTAGGCCTTGAACGCGAAGTACGTGATGAGGCTGCCCACGAGCAGGATGAGCGTCTTGACGACGGCGAGTGCAATCGCGATCGAGGCCCCTGCGTCGTGGAAAGTCATGCTGGTTCGTACATCGAAATTACGAACAGCAGTCAAGTAGCTTGCGTTCACGACGAAATCGGCCACCAAGGGCGAATTACCACCACGCCGAAAACCCGCACTGAATCGGTGGAACCGGTAGTGTCTGGGGATTTGGCCAGTAGATTTACTGAACCGACGTTCGGTTTCAGCGGTATGGCAACTCGAGGCGAGTCAACGGGTGTACTGGACGCAATCGATCCCGTACGAGGAGCGCTTTACGGCGGCGTTGCATTCGTAGCCGGATACGTGCTGACGTTCGTTCTCTTACTGGTCGATTCGGCGATCGAACTCGAGGGGGAGGACTACCTGCTCGAGACGGTCGGAATGGTCTTTTATAACGCACAGTTCGTGGATACGGAGCTCTCGGACGGGAGTACGACGGAAACCATCACGATGCTCTCGGAGATGGGGCCGGATTTCCCCGAACTCGCGTATACGCTCGTCCCGGTTTGCCTGCTCGTCGGCGCCGGCTACCTCGTCGCCCGAGGCGCGAGCGACAACGAGACGACCGCCGAAGACGGGCTGAAAGTCGGCGCCTCGGTCGTCGTCGGATATCTCCCGCTCGTCCTCGTCGGCACCACGCTGTTCGAGGTGAGCGAGGACGTGTTCGACGCCACGTTCACGGCCGGACCGGCCACCGGAAGCGCCGTGCTTCTTGCCGGTCTCGCGTTCCCGATCGTGCTGGGAGCGATCGGCGGCTACCTGAGCCAGCGCTAACCGATCGCATCGCGATCGAACCGAACGGACGCTTTTTCCGCGGCCACGTCGAACCGACGCCAATGACGCGACTGGTCGAACTCGAGGAGAGGGGGCCGCGAAAACTGGACCCGTCGGATATCGACGACGAGAAAGGCGACGTGGCCGTCTGTCAGTGCGGGCTCTCCGAGTCGTTTCCGTTCTGTGACGGCAGTCACCGACGGACTCGAGACGAAGACGCGGAGACCACCTACGTGTACGAAGACGGCGAACGGCGGGTGGTCGATCAGGTGGAGACTCGCGACGAGGAGTGAGGCGGGCGTCGTGTCTCGGGGCCGGGTTCAGCGACCGAATTCAGAGCGACCGCGAGGAGTTGACCACGACGAGGAAGCTACTGGCCGCCATCGCGACGGCCGCGAACAGCGGATTCAACAGCCCGGTGATCGCCAGCGGGATCGCGACCGCGTTGTAGACGAACGCCCAGCCGAGATTCTGGCGGATCCGCCGGTGAGTCGCGGTCGCGACGTCGAACGTCTCGGCGACCGACTCGAGGTCGTCGCCGACGATCACGGCGTCGGCGGCGTCGGTCGCAAGTTCGGTGCCGCTTCCGAGTGCGACGCCGACGTCGGCGGCGGCGAGCGCCGGCGCGTCGTTGCTCCCGTCGCCGACCATCGCGACGGTGCCGCGAGCGCGGAGCCGACGAACGGTCTCGGCTTTCGCCTCTGGCGGGACGCCCGCGAAGACCTCGCTGACACCGTCGACGGCGCGGAAGCGATCCGCCGCCGCTCCCTCGTCGCCGGTCAGGACGACGACCTCGCGGCCGTCGGCGAGCGACGCGACGGCGTCGTGCCACCCCTCGCGGGGAGCGTCGCCGACGACGATCACGCCCCTGGCGCGGCCGCCCCAGCCGACGACGACCGGGACGTCGCCGGCGTCGCGAACGCGCTCGATTCGTGACTCGAGCACCGGCGGAATCGCACAGCCCTGTTCACGACACAGTTCGGGATGGCCGACGACGACGCGCTGACCGTCGACGACGCCGCTGACGCCCCGGACGTGGCGCTCGAAGCTGTCGGTGTCAGCGGTGACGGGGAGTTCGAATCCGTCGGTGCGATCGCGGTCCTCGTCGTCATCGCCGTCGATGTGTTCGCGGTCGCCGTCGGCCGACGCCGACCCGGCGGCCGCATCGACGATCGCGGCACCGATCGGGTGCTCGGAGAGCGATTCGACGGCCGCGGCGCGCTCGAGGAGTCGCCGCTCGTCGTCCGCGTCCGTTTCGGAGTCGTCGGAGAGGTGGATCGCTTCGACCGACATGGTCCCCTCGGTCAGCGTCCCCGTCTTGTCGAGGACGACGATATCGACGTCCGGCGCGTCCTCGAAGATCGTCTCCGCGGCGACGACGATGCCGCGTTTGGCCGCGCTCTGGACGCCCGAGGCGATCGCCAGCGGCGTCGCCAGGCCGAGCGCGCAGGGACAGGAGACGATCACGACGGTTAGCCCGACCAGAAACGCCGACGAGAGGCTCGAGCCCGTCGCGATCATGATCGCGGTTACGGCCGCGGCGAGTACGACGACCAGCGGGACGAAGACCGTCGCAAGCTTGTCGGCGAGGCGCTGGACGCCCGGACGAGCGCTCTGGATCGACCAGAGGAGGGAGACGAGCCGGTCGTGCGTGCTTTCGGCGTCCTCGCCGACGGTGACGACCAGCGGGGCGTCGGTGACGACGGTGCCACCTCGGACGGGATCGTCCGGTCCTTTCTGGACAGGCAGGGATTCCCCGGTGATCAGCGATTCGTCGACGGCCGCCCGGCCGTCGCTGACCGTCCCATCGAGCGGCACGCGCTCGCCCGGACGAACGAGCAACTCGTCGCCCGGGTCGACCGACTCGAGGGGGACCGTCTCGCCGCCGTTTGCGAGGCGCGCCTCGTCGACCTGCGACTCCGTGAGATCGGAGAGCAGGCCGGCGGCGCGACGCTTGATCAGCCCCTCGTAGTACGTCCCCGCCGTGACCGCGAGGATGATCGCAACCGACACGTCGAAGTAGAGGTCCGTCCGGCCGAGGACCATCGCGAGCGTACTGTAGGCGTACGCGCCGAGCGCGGCGAGCGAGACGAGTAGATCCATGTTCGGCATCCCCGCTCTGAGGCTGACGAACGCGCCCCGCAGGATGGGCCACCCGGTGTAAAAAAGAACGAACGACGTCATCAGCCAGATGTTGACGGCCAGATAGTAGCCGTCGTAGCTACCGAAATCCGCGAGCGGCTCGTAGCCGAAGTACGTCGGGTACAGAAAGACCGCGTACCACACCATCACCATCATCCCGAACAGGCCGCCACCGATCAGAAACTTCACGAGCGCGTTGTCGCGGTGGTCCTCGCCGCGACCGGTATCCCGGTCGCGGGCCTGGTATCCGTAGCCCGAGACGATGTCGGGGAGTTCGTCGTCGTCGACCATCTCCGGATCGTAGGCCACTCGAAGCGTATCGGTCGCGTAGCTCGCTTCCGCGCCGTAGACGCCGTCGGTGGCCGTCGCTCGCGTCTCGAGGAACGCCTCGCAAGTCGCACAGTGCATTCCGTCGACGGCGAGAAACGCGTCGTCGCCGTCGTGGTCGTCGAGCGTCGACGACTCGCGCTCGTCGGTCAGCCGATCCCTGACGGCGTCGGTGTCCGCGTCGTCGACGTCCTCGAGGGCTCGAGACACTTGCAAACAGCCGAGACAGCAGAACGTCCCGTCGGTATCCGGATCGGTGACGGGATCGGCCGGCGTCGGCAGCGAACAGAGGGTACACTCGTCGGCAGCTGACGCGTTTTCGGTCCCGCTCCCGAGCCCAGTTTCGCTCGGACGGTCGGAACCGGTTGATACGCCGGAGTCAGAAGGAGGTGGAAATCCGCTCATGTGTTCGAGTCACGATCGTGGTCGTGGTGTGGCTGCGCCTGGTCGCTCGAACCCCCCGAGGGACTGTCCGAGCCGGTGTCGAGGCGCTCTGTGCGGGGTTCCGTTTCAGATCGGCCAGCGGTGGGTACCCTGAATTCGTCGTGGCGGTCGGTGCCGTCGTCAGTGGTGCCGTTCGTCACGACGTTTCGTGGCCGCGATCGTGTTCGTGGTCGCGGGCGTTCGCTATCGGTCCGAACGCAACGTAGAGACTGGCGAGGATGATGAAAACGTTGATTGCGGAGACGACGCCGGCCGACAGCGAACTCCCGAGTCCGTACCACGTCACCGGCAGCAACGCGAACAAGCCGACGATGAGCGCGTGCCGTGGCGAGAGGTCCTCCAGTTCCATACGGGAATGTTGACAGCCGGCCACCTATAACTATCTCCATCGTTCCTACGAGGTAGGAATCTGTTACCCCCACTAAGCAGGGGGTATCCTAAGGGGCCCACATGGGTCAGGCGACAGATACGGTGGAACGAACAGAGATCGGTCACGACGAATTCGACCCAATCGGAACGCTCGCGTTGATCATGGTGTACTTCGCAATCCTGGTCGCGCTGTGGCTATTCATGTACTTCGTCGAATTCCTCGGTAACGATCCGACCGTGACTGGAGCGGTCGTCCCGGTGGTGGGACTCATATGAACATACACACGTACGAGAAGCTGTGGTTAATCGCGGCGATGGTGTTGATCGTCGGCTTCATCGCGACGATCACGTACGGCTCGGTCGCACTGGGCATCACGATGGTCGGCGATCAGGAAGACACCATCGAGCCCCGCGAACTCAGCGAGGACGATCGCTTCGGCGAGCCACGCGTCGAGCAGGTCGGCGAGAACGAGTACGAAGCGTACGTCGTCGCTCGGACGTTCATGTTCCAGCCCGATCCCATCGAAATTCCCGAAAACAGCGAGGTCACGTTTTACGTGACCGCTCGAGACGTGATACACAGCTTCAGCGTCGCTGGAACGAACATCAACACGATGGCGATCCCCGGCGAGATCGCAACGATGACCGCCGAGTTCGACGAACCCGGCGAGTACGGCATCGTCTGTAACGAGTACTGCGGCTCCGGCCACCACAACATGGAAGGCGAACTCCACGTGCTTCCCGAAGACGAGTTCGATCTCACCGAACTCTCCGTCGAAGCCGACGACGAGGTCGCACTCGAGGACGACGACGAGGTTACCCTCGAGATCGCCGTCGAAAACGGCCAACTCGAGGACCTCGAGACGACGATCGAGGCCGAGATCGGCGACGAGACGTTCACGGAGGACGTTACGGTCGAGGGTGACAGCACCTACGAGACGACGGTCAGCGTCGACGCCGCCGACCTCGGCGAGGGCGACCACGACTGGTCGGTCACCGTCGACGACTACGAGGAAAGCGGTACCGTGACCGTCGTCGACCAACTCGAAGACGACGGAGGTGACGACGATGAGTGAGTCGCGTAACGCCTACATCGATGCCTTCCCCGCCGAGGCGAAGGTAGTTCGAGCGGCGTTTTACAGTTCATTCCTCGCGCTCGCACTCGGTGGCGTGTTCGGGATCATCCAGACGTTACACCGAACCGACGTCTTCCGGTTTATCGACTCGACGGACTACTACACCGTCCTTACCGCCCACGGCGTCTTCCTCGTGATCTCGTTTACGATCTTCTTCCTCGTCGGGATCTTCACCTGGGCGATAACGACCAGTCTCGACCGGAGCGTCAAAGACATTCGATTCACCTGGGGCTGGTACTCGCTGATGGCGATCGGGATAACGCTGACCGGCGTTGCGATTCTGGCCGGCTTCACCGACTCGATCGATATGAGCGCGGACGTGCTCTTTACGTTCTACGCGCCGCTACAGGGGCACCCGCTCTTTTACATCGGGCTCGTCCTGTTCATCGTCGGTACCTGGCTCGCCGGCGCCGACTGGTTCCGGACCTGGTGGGCCTGGAAGCAGGAGAATCCAGACGAGCGTATCCCGCTGCCGACGTTTATGGTGCTGACGACGATGCTGATGTGGTACATCGCCACGCTGGGCGTCGCCGCGTCGGTCCTGCTGTTCTTGCTGCCGTGGTCGCTCGGACTCATCGAGACCGTCAACCCGCTGCTGACCAGAACGCTGTTCTGGTTCTTCGGTCACCCGATCGTCTACTTCTGGCTGATGCCGGCGTACATGATGTGGTACATCATGCTGCCGAAGGTCTCCGGCGGGAAGCTGTTCAGCGATCCGCTCGCGCGGGTCGTCTTCGTCCTCTTCCTGATCCTCTCGGTGCCGACGGGGATACACCACCAGTACTTAGACCCCGGTATCGCCGAAGGGTTCAAATTCATCGCGATGACGAATACGATGTTCCTGCTGTTGCCGAGCCTGCTGACGGCGTTTACCGTCGTCGCCAGTATGGAACACGGCGCCCGCCAGCGCGGCGGTGAGGGCTACTTCGGCTGGCTGAAGGCCCTCCCGTGGCGCGATCCGGTCTTCACCGGGATGGCGCTGGCCGGACTGATGTTCGCCGCCGCCGGCTTCTCGGGGATGATCAACGCCGGGATGAACATCAACTACCTCGTCCACAACACGTTCTGGGTCGTCGGCCACTTCCACCTCACCGTGGGCACGGCCGTCGCCCTGACGTTCATGGCCGTCACCTACTGGTTCCTCCCGCAGGTGACCGGCAAGGCCCTCTGGAACCGGTCGGTCGCGCTCGGACAGGTCGTCCTCTGGTTCCTCGGGATGACGTTCATGTCCAACGCGATGCACCGCGGCGGCTTGCTCGGCATTCCGCGCCGCACCGCCGAACCGCAGTACGACGGCTTCGAGTTCGAAGCGAGCGTCGGCAGCGTCGCGGAACTCGACGCACAGATCGCACTGGGCGGTATCCTGCTGACGCTCTCGCTCGTGTTGTTCTTCGCCAACGTCATCGGGACGGCGCTGAACGGACGCAGCGACACGCTTCCGGACAACAGCTACGCCGAAACGCTCTCCGGGCCCGAAGACGCGCCGAAGGTCCTCGACAACCTCAAGCTCTGGACGATCATCGCGATCATCCTCGTGATCTTCGCGTACACGTTCCCGCTTCTGAGCATCATCGACCGCGGCGGCCTGTTCGGCCCCGACATCAACCCGTTCCCGGTGAGCATCGAGACGATCCCGATGCTCGCGATGGCACTCGAGGGGTACACGACGGCCGCGGTTGCAAGCGCCGGTGAGTTCGCACAGGCGACGCTGCTGGGGGTGATCCGGTAGTGCGAATCTCGAAGGGAGCGTTGCTCGTCGTCCTCGCGTTCGTCGCCCCGGTGATCGTCGAACTCCGGACGGTCCTCGCCTGGTTCGGCGTCGATCTGGCGGTCTTCGAGTCGATCGTGCTGTCGCTGGTGATCGTCGCGATCATCGTCGGCTGGGCGATCTGGCCCGAAAAGGACGGGGGAGAATCGACCGATACACGCGCTTCGAACGGAAACTGACTCCGAGTCGGGACCGGGGACTACGCTTCCCAGGTCTCGATCCGGCCCTCGCGAACGTCTTCTGCACAGCCCTCACAATCGGGATGGCCCGCCTCGAAACAGGCCGGTCGGTACTCGTCGTCGAGTTTCGCCGCCCGCTGTTCGGCGTGGCGCCGGCAGACGATCTGTGCCCGACCCGCCTCGTCCGACGGAAGACTCCGGGCGTTTTTCGCCACCCGGTAGGCGTCGCGGGCCTCCTCGAGCTGGTTGCCCGTCGAGCCGCGAACCTGTTCGTACTGCTCGCCAGCCTCCTGAAGCTTCGAGCGCAGGAACCGCTCGAGCCGACGACGGTCCGGCATTGGGGACCTGTTGGATCGCGTGGCACATAGTCCCGTCGCTGCGTTTCGCTACCGGTGGCGGAACCGACCACGCCGCCGATGGGAACGGCGATCACTTCGCCCGCTCGGACTCGGCCATCGCTCGAACGTCCGTCGCCGGCGAAATCGCCAGGACGTACGTCACGGCCAGTGCCGTGACCGCGACCAGCGGGAGGACGGTGAACGCGATCGCGACGGGCGAGACCGTGAGTTCGCCGACTGCGAGGATCACGACCGTCATACCGACGATCGTCGGAGTGAGAATCGCGCCGAACACGACGGCGATGCCGGCGAGGACGTACCCCCACGGTCGGGCCCGCCAGAGCCAGACGCCCGAAACGAGCAACGACGGGACGACGACGCCAAGATCGATGAAGTGAGTGACCAGCGCCTCCGGGCCCTGTTCGGCGACGAGCGTCGGCGGCGTTCCGGTCAGCGTCGCGGGAACGAGTTCCGCGAGCCAGAGCACCGCGAGACCCACCGCGACGAGGACGAGGAACCCGCCGTAGAGCCGTTCGGAGACCGCGTCGGCCTGCGTCCGTCGAACGGCGCGCGCGTCGACGGTGATCGTCCCCCCGATAAGCGTGAACAGCGAGAGAGCGAACAGCGCGACGTATCCCAGATAGAAGCGGTTAAACCCCGCCTGAATCCCGACGTGTGCCCACGTGTAGGCCATGTAGGCGAGCGCGCCGAGCCAGACGATGCGACCGCGAAACGAGCCGCGGCGCGCGTGCCAGAGGGCCGCAGCCAGTAACGGGACGCCGACAACGAGCATCGTGGCGTCCTGTACGTAGTACTGCGGCAGCAGCGAGTTCGGATAGTGGCCGGGTCGAAACAGACCGAGCAGGGACGCGACGATCGACAGGGCGAGTATCGCGAGCGTCGTCCCGACCTCCCATCGACGGAGATGCATCGAGCGCCTTCCACGACACCGATCCGCAAAGAGATACGGCTTGCACCGTCGCGTTCACTTTCACTCCGGCCCCGGTACTTTAAATACTATCCGGCGCGAAACGAGGTATGCCTCCCAGTGAAACCAAAGAGGAGGCGAGACACTATGAGCGACGTACGACAGCACGCGGACGACATACACGACCAGTTCTCGGACCACATCGACGTGAGCGTCGACGACGTCGAGGAGCGCCTGACCACGCTCGTCGACGAGTACAAGGTACCGATCGACGAGGCGCGCCGCAGCGTCACCAACCACTACTTAGAGGAGGCCGGCCTCGAGCGAGAGGACATCTCGCGGGGCGGCAGCGAGGCGGCCAACGTCGAGGACGTCGACGAGCCGGAGCAGTGGATCGACCTCACCGCGAAGGTCATCGAACTCTGGGACCCCCGGAGCGACTCCGTTGCCCAGGTCGGCCTGCTCGGCGATCCGACGGGCACGATCAAGTTCACCAAGTGGGCCAAATCCGACCTCCCCGCGCTCGAGGAAGGCGGCGTCTACGAACTTCGCAACGTCGTCACCGACGAGTACCAGGGCCGGTACTCGGTGAAGCTCAACTCGACGACGGTGATCGAGGAACTCGACGAAGAGCTCGAAGTCGGCGACGACACCAGCGAGATCGAGGGCGCACTCGTCGACATGCAAAGCGGCAGCGGACTCATCAAGCGCTGTCCGAAGGAGGACTGTACGCGCGTCCTCCAGAACGGCCGCTGTAACGAACACGGCGAGGTCGAAGGCGAGTTCGATCTCCGCATCAAGGCCGTCGTCGACGACGGCATCGACGCCCACGAGGTCATCTTCGACAAGGAAGCCACCGAGAATCTCACCGGCATGAGTCTCGAGGAAGCCAAGGACATGGCGATGGACGCCCTGGACACGACCATCGTCGCCGACGAGATTGCAGCCGACATCGTCGGCACCTACTACCGCATCGAGGGGCCGACGTTCGGCCGCTACGTCCTGGCCGACGACGTCTCCGAACTCGACGGGCCCGCCGACGCCGAACAGCTGCTGATCAAAGCGAGGTCGATGTAACATGTCCCAGGCAGAACTCACCCGCGAAGTCGCACGTCGCGTCTTCGCCTCCGAATTCAACGATTCGACGTACACCTTCAAAGAGAGCGACGACGAGCGCGCGCCAAACTACGCGTTGCTCCCGACCGGCGACCGCGCCAACCGCGTGTTCATCGTCGGCACGCTGACCGAGACCGAAGACGTCGGCGAGGACAGCGAGTACTGGCGCGGCCGCGTCGTCGATCCGACGGGAACCTTCTTCGTCTACGCCGGCCAGTACCAGCCCGAAGCGGCCTCCGTCCTGCGGGACACCGAGCCACCGGCGTACGTCTCCATCGTTGGCAAACCGCGGACCTACGAGACCGACGACGGCACCGTCAACGTCTCCGTCCGTCCCGAGTCGATCGCAGTCGTCGACGACGCCACGCGCGATCGCTGGGTCGTCGAAACCGCCGAGCGCACGCTCGACCGCATCGAGGCCTTCGAGGAGTGGGAAGCAGAACAGGAGGCCCCCGAAAGCGGCTCGACGGCGCCGACCAACGAGTACGCCCAGATGGCCCGCGAGCGCTATGACTCGCCGGTCGTCAACTACCGCAACGACGTCATTCAGGCGCTCGAGAGCTTAGACGACCTCGAGGCCGACGACGCCGAAGCGACGGTCTGATCGCGACCGACGGCGGTCGTCCCGATCTTTTCGATCGTATTCCGGTAACGAGCGGAACGTGCCGGCACAGCGGTTACCCGAGAGAAGACGGAGTATCACGGACGATGAGCGATTCAGACGACGACCGCGCACGACTCGTCGGAACCAACCACGTCGCCCTCGAGGTCGGCGATATCGACGACGCACTCGAGTTCTACGACTCGCTGTTCGCGTTCGATCTCCGGAGTCGCGGCGAGACGAAGGCGTTTATCGATATGGGCGATCAGTTCGTCGCGCTCGCCGAAACCGACGGTGCCGGCGAGACCGACGACGACGCCCGCCACTTCGGGCTCGTCGTCGACGACGCCGACCGGGTCGAACGACGGCTCGAGGAACTCGGGATCGACCGGCTCGACGTTCCGGGGCTCGAGTTCCGGGATCCGTGGGGAAACCGGTTCCAGATCGTCGACTACGAGGAGATCCAGTTTACGAAGGCCGACCACGTCCTCGAGGGGATGGGACTCGACGACCTCGAGAAGACCGACGGCGCGCTCGAGGAACTCGGGGAGAAGGGATTGGGGCCCGACGACGCGTCCTGATCGGGTGGGACTGAACGCCGTCAGTCCCCGCCCTCGAGAGCGGTCTCGAGCATCGACCCGATCGCGTCGAACTCGTCGTCGGTTACCACGTGACCGGTTTCGGGGTAGCATCGATCGTCGACCGCGGCGTCGGCGTCCGAGAAGACGCGGGCCGTTTCGGCTGCGTGTTCGGGGTCGACGTGCGGGTCGTCCTCGCCGTAGCCGATGAGCACCGGCGTCCCGGCGAGGGGTCCGTCGATCGTCGCCGACTCGAGTTCGTCGATCGATCCGGGAAGCGTCGCCGAGAGGATGGCCAGCCCGCCGTAGCGGACGGGATTCCGACGGACGAACTCCGCGGCGACGCAGGCGCCCTGCGAGAAACCGGTGACGACGGTCCGTTCCGGGGGGACGCCGATCGCGTCGGCTCGCTCGAGGGCGGCGCGGACGCAGTCGACGCTCGAGGAGAGCCACGGCTCGTTCGTCGACCGGGGCTCGCTCGCGCGCCGCGGGTACCAGCGACTGCGCTCGGCCTGGGGTGCGAGAACGGCGACGCCGTGGCGGGAGACCGGATTCAGGAGGTTAATGACGCCCTGTGCCGTCGCGCCGCGGCCGTGACAGCAGACGAGTGCGGCCTCCGCGGCGAGTGCGGGGGCGCCGGCGGTGACCAGCGGCTGGTGGGCGTGCGGTCCCGAGACGCCGGTCAATCGTTCGCCTGAGTCCGATCCGGTCATCGATCCTGATCCAGTTCTTCGCTCTCGGTTTCGGTCGGAACGGTCAGTTCCGGAAGCTGGCTCTCGACCAGTTCGCGGTCGCGTTCGAACCAGTCGGGGAGGTACAGCGACTCGCCGGGCCCCCCGTCGGGTCCGCTCGCGGCGACGCCGCTGGTTTCGGTCGCCAACTCGAACAAGACGCCGCCCGGTTCGCGGACGTACAGCGAGTGGAAGAAGTGTCGATCCGTGACTCGAGAGACGTCGTATCCCCGGTCGTCGAAGGGTTCGCGCCACTCGTAGAGGTCGTCCTCGCTCTCGACGCGGACTGCGACGTGGTGGAGCGTTCCGGGTCCCTCACGGCCGAACTCGGCGTCCCGAACGAGGACGTCGACGACCGCCGCCCGATCGCCCCCCGCGCGATATCGGACCCGGTCGTCGCGTTCGGCCGCCCGCTCGAATCCCAGCGTCTCGAGGGTGCCGGCCGTCGAGAAGGGGTTGACCGACAGCGCGGAGACGCCGTGGAGCCCGCGGATCGCGTGGGCGCTCGGAACCGGCCCGTCGATCCACGGCTCGAGCGCCGTCGACGGAGCGCGGTCGTCGGTGATCGCGTCGACGGACGGGTCGGTGACGAGTTCCAGTTGCGTTCCGACGGGGTCCTCGAACCGAAGGACGCGTTCGTCGAAGCGGTTCAAGGGACCGTCGACCGCGATGCCGCGGTCCTCGAGGCGAGTACGCCAGTACTCGAGTGCGTCGTCGGTATCGGGCACGGCGAATCCGACCGAGGCGACCTGCGGGGCGCCGACGCGTCCCGGTTCGGCGTGGGGATCCGGAAACTGGGTCAGGACGGTCCCGGGCGTCCCGCTCGCGTCGCCGAAGTAGAGGTGGTGTTGCAGGAGGTCCTCGAAGTTCACCGTCTGCGCGACGACTCGCAGGCCGAGGACACCCGCGTAGAAATCGATCGCCTCCTGGGCGTCCCCGACGATTCCCGTCACGTGGTGGAGCCCCGGCGTGTCGGTGAGCATATCTCGAGTTCGGGTTCGAGGCGGATATCCCGTCCGGTCGGGAGCGACGTCGCTTCTCGCGGCCGTCTGACGAAGCGTTAAGTAACGTGAACGACGAATGGATGCCAATGGGCAACAAGAACAAGACGATCTCGTTTCGGGTGAACGAGGACGCGTTCGCGGCGCTGCAGGATATCGCCGAGGAGCGCGACATCTCGTTGTCCGCGGTCTTCCGGGACTACGTCGACCAGCTCGTCGAACACGACGGACAGGTCGAGGTCGTCCCTGAGAGCGAACTGGCGACGATGCGAGCCGGCGGCGACGCCAGCGAGGCGAGCGCCGACGCGGAACGGACCTTTCCGCCGAGCGTCGCGGTCCCCAAGAGCTTCATCCGCGAACACGAACGCCTCGAACTCGAGGCCGACCACCTCCGGGAACAGCTCGACGAGTACAAATCCTACGTCAACGAGTTGCAAGACCGACTCGAGGACGAGGAAGACGAGGTGCTGTTGCTCGACGATTTAGACGACGAGGACGAGTCCTACCAGTTGCGATAGCACGGCCAGCGATTCTATCGGGATGCCCGTCCAACGGCGACTAGCGAGCCAGATTCTGCTTCTCGCGACGAATCGCGTCGTAGGCCTCGTCTTCGCCCTCGACGCGCGCTAACCCTTCGGCCGCCTCGAGCGTTCGCACCGCGCTATCCAGAAACGAGAGCACGTCGCCCGGATAGGCGTAAACCATGTAGTCGTCGGTCATCACGTCGACGATAGCGTCCGGGCCCAGCCCCTGGGCGCGCAACTCGAGGAGGTACTGGACGAACTTCCGCTCCGGACAGCCACAGTAGGGGTTGTTGTCGCAGTCGCAGTCGAGGAAGTCCTCCGTGAAATCGAGGACGCGATCCCGGGTCGCGTCGTCGAGTTTCTCGAGGCCCTGTCCCTGAAAGAGCATGTCGAGCGTCGCCCCTTTGAACGCGCCCTTCGGGATGTTCGTCTCGAGCTGGGAGCTCAACTGCCGGTGGTTCTTGACGTAGATTTTGTCGGTGATGGCCACGCGTTGGTGGCGAATAACGGCGCTGGGCCGAAAAGCGTCTCGGTCGCCGACAGCCGCCGTCGTCTCGGCGGTCCGCTCGAGTTTCCGTGCACTGAAATCACGCGGTATACTCTCACACGGGGCGTACTCGAGTCGTAACGTATTTCAGTCCAACCGCTCCTATCACAGGATGTAAGCGCGTGTCCGGGTTGGGGTAGTGGTTATCCTTCAGCCTTGTGGAGGCTGAGACGCGGGTTCGATTCTCGCACCCGGACTATTCTGCGACGAACGGACGTGAGGAGCGAATAGTCACGGGAGAGATCGAACCAGACGAGTCGCGCGCAGCGCCAGCGAGCACGTCTCGGCGTGGTTCGATTCTCGCACCCGTAGTTTTTGACCGTGATACCTCCTCGAGCAGCGCAACTCCGATACAAACAGAATCGCGTGAAACGATCACCGGCGAGTCTCGCACCCGATTCCTCGACTCGCCACCGGGAAATCGCGTCACTCGAGCGTCGCGTAAATCGGCGAACTCCAGGCCATTTCGCCGTCGGTCTGTACAACCCGGACGTAGTAGGCGTGGTCGCCGCTGTCGGTCGCAGAGAGATCGAACTCGAGGGTGACGTCACGCGCGGTCGCCTCGCCCACGCGGCGAATCGCCAGTTGCCGGTCGACGCCGCCCGCGTCGATAATCGTCTCGTCGCCGAGACTACCGAGTGCGACGGTCTCGCTGAGAAACGGAACACTGTAGGTGACTTTCGCATCCTCGGGAGCCTCGAGGGCGAGCCTGACGCCCTGGTAGTTACCCGAGATCGTGCTGTCCCACTCGAGCGTAGTAGCCGTCTGTCCGGTGAGTCCCTGTTCGGGGTGATCGAAACCGAACGCGGTCGCGTCGACGATTCGACCTGCAGACAGCGAGAGGCCGCCGGAGGCGTCCTGTACCTTGTGGCGGTTCTTCGATCGCGCGCCGCTCCAGGTGAATTCCAGCAGGTGCTCGCCGTCGGTCAGGTCGGTTGTATCGACGCGTTCGGAGCCGTCGAAGAGGTTGACGCGTGCGATCGGGGCCGTCCCGTGTACCTCGACGCCGAACGAGAGCGCCGTCGTACCGGCGTCGATCGTCGTCGATTCGCCCATCGAGGCGTCCTCGAGGGCAGTTTCGAGGAGGATCCGTTCGCCCGTCGTGCCGTAGACCCGTCGTTCGGTCATAGCATCCCAGAGTTCGTCGCGGGAGAGATCAGAGAGCGACGCCGCCATCAGTCCGCCCGAGACGTTGAAGTCGGCCGCCTGCAGACTCGCCGTCTCGTCGACTTCGAAGTGGTTCGTCGGGCGAGCCGCACCCAGTCGGCCGGTGTGATCGTCGCTGCTGCAGACGAAGCCAACCCGGTAGCCGCGCTCGATCGCTTCTTGGCCGAACCACTCGAAGACGCCCCAGATCGAGTTGATCTCGACGAGCGTCGTACGGTCGGCGTCGATCGCGTCTCGATCGGGATCGCGCAGTCGAGCGGGGCGGCCGCCCTGGTGCGGAACGATCAGGACGTCGTCGCGGCCCTCGTAGCGGTCGTAGAGGGCTTCGATAGGGTAGGTCCCCTCGTGTTTTCGAAAGCCGTCGCCGTCCTGCCAGCTACCGCTGGCGACGAGCGGTTCGTCGGTGTGGCGGTAGTAGACGTTGTGGTCGCCGCCGGAGACGGTGTTCGCCGACCACTCGTTGGCGAGCAGCGTGACGTGTTCGCCGGGCTCGTGGTAGCGCTCGACCGCGTCCTTGATCTCCCGCCAGTAGAATTCGTCGACCTGGAAATCGTTCGCGCAGTGCGAGGAAAAGTCGAGCAGCGCGTCCTCCCGCGCGAACCGGAAGTACTCGTCGATGCTTCCGGTGCCGACGGTCTTGCCGGACTGACCGTGAATGTCGCCCCAGTAGAGCCGCCGGCGCGCGTCGGGATCGCAGCGGACGGGATTCGACGTCGCTTCCCATCCCCTGTCCGGATCGGTAACGGTGACGCGGAAGATCCCCGGCGAATCGAACGCGACTGGTATACTCGAGACGGACTCGTCGACGTCGACCGGTGACGATACCGTCGCGTCGACGCCGTCACCTCCGTCGTTGTCACCCTCGCGCTCGCCTGCGCCGGTGACCGAAACTTCGAGTCGCCCCTCGTACTCGCTTGCCGTGTTACCGTAGTAATCGACGGCGCGGAGTCCGACGTCTATCGACTCGCCCGGGTCGGCGTCCGAGGGCGCACGCGCCTCGAGTGCGGTCGGATCGCCGGCGACGACCTCGTAGTCGAGGGCCTCGAGCAGGAGGTAGTCTCCGGTCCCTTGCATGTCGACCTGAAAGAGGAAGTTGAACGCGGCTTCGGGAAACGACTGGATTCGGTGGCCCAGACTGCCGCCCGACGTGTCTCCGAACGTAATCGTGATCGTTTCCCCTTCGCCGAGGTAGCCGTCGTAGATATCGACGATCACGTTGTCGTTCCACGGGCGCGGGTTCTGATACCGCCGGTCGAACCGCCCCTCGACGATCGCGTCGCCGTCCGTCGCAACCGAACAGTAGTTCGCCGAGCGGGGGTCCTCGAACTGCGGGCGTCCCCAATCGCTGGTCTGGTTGGTCGACACTTTGAGCTTCGCGCCGTCGTCGAGGCCGAACTGACCGACGGTGTACGTGATCGTCCACGTGCCGTACGTTCCCGCGGTGACCTCGTCGGCCGATATCGTCACGGTTCCGTAGTGGCGGTCGATCTCGGCTCTCTCCGGGTCTCGGTCGCCGAATACGTCCTGAATGTTTCCACTCATACTCGGTAGATTCACCATTCACGGCCGGTGTGCCGCGTTCGTTCGACCGACGAACGCGAAGTTATAGCTTTTCGGCCACATTCGAACCGTTCGGACGCGACGAGAGACCGCTCGTCGAGACCGTCTCGGCACCCATCTCGTGATTCGACAGTCGAACGAGCGCGGATCGACCACCGCACGTCTCCGACAGCCGAGACTCGAGAACAGCGCCCGAACGGTCGACCGACCGCAGACTGAATACGGTCCCGTTCGTGGCTTCGAGTATGGCAGCAGACGACGGCCCCTTCGACTGTGACTCCTGCGAGACCGCGGTCCCCCTCGACGACGCCCGACGAACGGAAACGATGGGCGGACTCGACGCGACGAAGTGGCAGACGCTGTGCTGTCCACACTGTGGCGCGCGGCTGAAAACGGTCTACGTTGGCGACTGATGGCGTCGCTCGCCGCGTTGTGATCACCGTCGCGTCGTTCGATTGCCGCGTCGCCGCAGTCACCGCCCCGCGTCGGTAATCCGCTGAACCTCGTCGTCGTCCAGCGACAACTGCGACGCCGCGACGTTCGACTCGAGGTGGTCCGGATCCGAGGTTCCCGGAATCGGGAGGATCACGTCCGAGCGCTCGAGGAGCCAGGCCAGCGCGACCTGCCGTCGGCTCGCGTCGTGTTCGTCGCCGATTTCGTCTAACAGGTCGCCGTGGGCGTCGACGTCGTCGCCGTTTATCGGCGCCCAGGGGATGAAGCCGATCCCATTTTCGGCACAGGCCTCGAGAACGTCCCGATTTTCCCGGTCGTCGACGTTGTAGCGGTTCTGGACGGTCGCGACGTCGACGTGTTCGCGGGCCGTCTCGAGTTGTTCGACGGAGACGTTACTGACGCCGACCTGATCGACGAGGCCGTCGTCCTGCAGTTCGGCGAACGTCTGGATCGAGTCCTCGAACGGCGTGTCGGGATCGGGGCGGTGGAACTGGTAGAGATCGATGGTCTCGGTCCGAAGGCGGTCGAGCGAGGCCAGCACCTGATTGCGGATGTAATCGGGGTCGCCGTGGGCGAGCCACTCCCCCTCCCGGTTGCGCAGGAGGCCGGCCTTGGTCGCGACCAGCACGTCGTCGCGGTCGCCGAGCGCCTCGCCGATCAGCCGTTCGCTGACGCCGGGCCCGTAGGAGTCAGCCGTATCGACGAAATCGACGCCGAGTTCGACCGCATACTCGAGAACGTCGCGGGCGCGCGATTCGTCGTTCGGGGGACCGATGATCTCCTCGCCACAGAGACGCATCGCGCCGAACCCGAGCCGGTGGACGGTCGTATCGCCGATTTCGAACGTGTCGCTCTCGTTCGTCGGGGTATCGCTGCTCACGACCCACGTAACGGGGAACGCTCGGATAATCGTTGGGCGCTCACCCGCCGACAAGCGGCCCGGCGTCGGCAGTCACCGGCCGTCGGCAACCGCCTCGAGGTCGAGGGGCGTCGAAATCGTCGCTGCTATCGCCGTCCTCGAGACAGTCCGAAACCGTCTCGACGGGCTCGATTCCGCGTCCGACCGCGTCGACGGGACCAGAAAACGGAGAGCGGGGAACGGGGAGCGGGAAGCGGGAAACGAGGGACTGCGGCCGAACGCTTACTGCGAGACGCGCCGGCGAAACGCGTACAGCCCGCCGACCGTCAGCCCGACGGCACCGACGCCCCCGGCGAAACCGGGACCGGGCATCTCCTCGGCCGAATCGCCCCCGTATGGGAGCGCCAACGTGCCGTCATCGGAGTGCAACGAGAGCAGGTACGACCCGTCGTCGTCGGCCTCGTAGAACTCGAGATCCCAGTCGTACCGGCCGTTCTCGAGATCGAGATCGAACTGCGAAAGGTCGATTACGAACTCATCGCCGGCGTTTTCCACCGCGGTCTCGGCCAGTTCGTCGCTCGGCCGGTCCCCGCGTTCGTAAATGGACCACTCGACGGAGAGGTCGTCCGGCGTCCCCGGATCGCGAGCGATTCGGAGCGTCTCGTCGGACTGCTCGAGATCCCACTCGTATCGCGTCGCGACGCGGGTCGGCGGCGACTCGATCAGGGCGGACCCGTTCCCGTCGAGCAGCGCGACGCGGTAGTCGGCGAACGGTTCCCGATCGAAGATATCGAGGTCGCCGACGAACCGACCGTCGACGTAACTGAGACCGCCGGTCCCCTCGGCCGTCACCGACACCGAGACCGACTCGTCCATCGATTCCGTCGGATCGTACCCCGTCTCGAAGGAGATCGAACTGATTTCGTGCGTCGCGGAGTCGTCGTCGGGGACGAACCGCAACTCGTCGTCGCTTCCCGCCCGCGTGATCCGGAATCGGTAGTCTGCATCCCCGCCGAACGGGACGGTACGGTCTCCTGCAAGCCCGTCGGCCGCCGTTAGCCGCGGCCGCAGGGACGAACTGGTGACGTTCGGATCGCGAAACAGCGTCACCTGCCCCAGCGTCGAAATCTCGAGGGCGACCTCGTCGTCGAGTTCGGGGGCGGCCGTCGCCGTAGTCGCCCCCAGAACACCGGTCGCGACGGCGCCCGCAGCGGTGCCGAGAACGGATCGTCTCGTGGACGGCGGCATTCGGTTAACCGAACCAATCTCAATAGTAAATAGCTATTGACTTCTCGACACCATGGCGACGGAAGCGACCGTCTGAAACGTGTCACCGACACCGAAGCGGGTCGATGTCACGGCTTAAGGTGCCCCCGTTCAGTGAGTGCTCCCCGACCGAACCGTATCCACTTCGTTCGCGGAGTCGGTCACGAGAGACGCGTCGCCTTCCGGATGTGAACCGAAGAACAACGTCACCCCGCTTGCGAGCGTTGTTCGGCGTCCAGTCCCGGTGAACCGACCGCCTCACGAAGCGTTCAATTCCGGTTCGGAGCAAGACCTATTCACGTTCCTCCCCAGGTCTTCGCATGGTTCGAAACGCCACTATCGTCGCGGGCGTGGCCGGGGGCGCGCTGGCGGCCACGGGTATCTGGAGCCTCTACCAACGGTACACGACCGAAACCGTCCCCTACACCGTCGTCGCTCACGCCGATGACGTCGAACTTCGACGCTACCCCGAACAGGTCCTCGTCGAGACGTTCGCCCCCTCGAAGAACACGGCGTTCGGTCGGCTGTTCCGGTATCTCAGCGGTGCGAACGACGGCGGTGAGGAACTCTCGATGACCGCCCCAGTCGAGGTGGACGACCCCGGAACGTCGATCGAAATGACTGCACCCGTCGAACTCGAGCGCATCGGGCGGGCGACTCCGATGACTGCACCCGTCGAGCCCGACCGGAGCCGCGGTGCTGACGAGGTCCGGATGGCGTTCTACCTCCCTCCGGAGTACGACGCGGAATCGGCACCACGACCCGCAGCCGACGACGTGAGGATTCTCGAAGTACCCGAGCGAACGCTCGCCGTCAGGCGGTTTACGTGGCGGCCTACGGACGCCCGCATTGCTCGCGAAACCGAGGCGTTGCTGGAGACGCTCGAGACGGCCGGCGTCTCCCTCGCCGGCGAGCCGTTCTTCATGGGGTATGACGCCCCCTGGACGCTGCCGTTCCTCCGACGAAACGAAATCGCGGTAGAAGTCGAAGCAAACACCGGGTCCTGATCGATTACTGGCATTTTTGTCAGTGGAGCTACTGCTCATCGAGAGATGTGTCGGATTCTGATAGCACACTCGCCGTGCTCGGTCGTGATTCCCAGTGGAAACGCCGTCTCTCGGATTGTGAACGACGCCTGAGAACCTGCTCGCTTCGCTCGCAGAACCTCAGTCTCGTTCACGTCCGATCAGAATGCATTCTGACCGCTCACGAAAGTGTTCGCGGTAAGAAGTGCTCCCTCCCGAATTTGAACCACGCGAACCCCTCGCTCAGTGTTCTCTACTTCAGATCCGGTCGTTGACAGTTTTGTGGCCGACAACGCGAACGAGCGACGCGAGTGAGCTGTCAGCCACAGAAACATGGCGTCTCCCGGATTATGAACTACGCCGAGACGCTCCGCTCGCTTCGCTTGCGGCTGCGACTCGTCTAGTTCAAAATCCGCTCGGTTCTCATTTCTGCTGCTCGTGGTGTTGCTCGCAGCAGAAATGCCGCCTCCCGGATTTGAACTTCCGAAAGACTCGCTGGCGCTCGTCTTTCGACTTCCCGCTCGCTTCGCTCGCAGGAACGGGGACAGCTCGATCTTCAGTCGAGTCCGATGACTTCTCGAGTGAGAATCGCGTAAAATCGGGATGCCGCCTCCCGGATTTGAACCGGGGACAGCTCGATCTTCAGTCGAGTGCTCTCCCAGTCTGAGCTAAGGCGGCGCATCTCTAACTCCGTGCATGGTATAAAAAAGGATTTCGAATCGGATCCAGTGTGTGAATCGACCGTGTAGAATCCTCGTTCGTGAGTAATTCACAGCCGTTAGGAAAACACATCGAGTAGTAACGTCGCATATACGAGCGAGTGTATCGATGATTGCCGCGCGTGTGTTGGATTTTCAGATATTCAAGACACCCTTTTCCGGGCTGGCGAGTAACATCGTGTTATGGAAGCCCTTACCTCGAGTCAGGACGGTACCGAGCTCTCGGCAGACACTATTCTGGAGCTGTTGGCCAACCGCCGACGACGGTACCTCCTCTACGCGCTGCGCGGGCACGAGGACCCGATCGAACTCTCGACGCTCGCCGAACAGGTCGCCGGCTGGGAGCACGACGTGCCACCAGAGGAGGTCGCGAAAAACGAATACAAGAGCGTCTACGTCTCCTCCGTGCAGTGTCACGTGCCGAAGCTGGCCGACGCGGGCGTCGTCGACCACGACGAAGACAACCACACCGTCGTCCTCGGCAGTAATTTCGACCAACTCGAGCCCTACCTCCGGGTCGTCGTCAAAGACGAACCCGAGAACTCGACGCTTCACGCCGCCCTCGAGCGGGAGTCCGGCGACGGCCTGCTGGGGCGCGTCCGGGAGAACGTGGCGCGACTCAAACACTGAGTCGACGCCCGGCGCACAGGACGACGACCGCGACTGATTCGGCTCGAGGGATGGGAGTCGGTCGCGACTGCGGATACTCCCGCGGATTCGGTTTTCGGTAGACCCGGAGCAGACCAGCAGGATTCGCGGCTTCGGTACGCTGAGACGGTTTCCTGTCCGTCAGGTCCGGCGCACCCGCGACCCGGGCGGCGGGTGCGCCGGGACATCCGTACGACAATCCGTATAAAACGGAGCAGGCCGACGTAGCGAGACGGCATTGACGGGTTTCGGGTGCGTCCGAACGAACGGCCACTCGGGCGTCGAGAGAACCGATACCGGAGACCGGGAACGGAGTGTCTGCGCTCGGTGGCACCGTAGCGTCGAATTACTCCCCACCTACGATACCAGTAATAGCCATTTGGAACAATTAGTTACCACCTGAGTGACTGTTTCACTACATCGAATCCTCCAGCAGCGGGTTACCTCGACTGACAGAAGACAGAGAGCACGGTATCCGAGGGTAAACGGACCAGTGAAGCGGATTCGAGCGGCGTAGCGAACGTCGGAACGGACTCCGTACCGATCTGTCGCTGCCAGTATCTTCATGAGAGGGTTCGAAATAGCCTCGCCAATGAGCCGAGCACCGAGCACACTGGATCTCGTCGGGCGCGCCGTCGCAACCGTTCGATCCGACGGACTCGCCAAGGTGATCCGTCGAAGTATCCCGGTAGTCGACCGACGGCGCAAGCGACTCGTTCGACGAGCGCTGGCTCGCGCGGGCGGCGTCTCCGCCGGTCGGCGCTATCTACACCTTCGTCGGCAGGTCAGGCCGGCGACGGTCACCGACGCGGATCCGTTCGTCCGACACTGGATCGATCCGTCGCGGATCGAGCGCCAGGTCCGCGGCGCCTCGAAGCGATGGGGGCGCGTCGAGGACGGCGCGTGGGATCAGGCGACCGTGCCGTTCGACGAGACGCCGGCCTCCGAGAGCGTCGTCGCACACTTCGAACGGGGCGTCCCCTGGACCGACACCGTGGAGTTCGAGGCGTATCTCGAGCGCCTCGAGGCCGGCGAACAGCCGAAGGGCTGTACCACCGTCGAAGAACTCGAGGCACGCTTCGAAGCCTTCGATACGATCTACGAACGGATCGAACGCGACGGCTACCGGTCGCAGCCGGAGCTGTGGAACGAACGGCCGGCGTACCAACGAGAGATCTTCTACAAGTGGGACCGCTCGCTCGATCCGCGACTCGACGAGATCACCGTTAGTATCGGCCGCGACGGCGCGCTGTTACACAGCGACCGCGGCGACCATCGGTTGGCGATCGCGAAACTGCTCGACCTGGAGGCGATTCCCGTGCTGGTGCGACGACGACACGCGCAGTGGCAGTCGGTTCGCGACGAACTGTCGGCGGCAACTGAGCGCGCCGAGCTGACAGAACGGAGTAAACAGCACCTCGAGCATCCCGACGTTCGCGACCTACACGCGTTCGACGCGTCGACGGACGGAACCGGAACGCCTCTCTGAACATCGGACTCGTAGCGCGGTTGGACGGCCAGATACGTCGGTTCCACCCGTTAGCTGGTCAGATCCCGGAGATCCGGATGGTCAACGACGGATGTCGCTCGAGCGCAGCGGTCGCGGTGGCGCATCCACTCGCGGTGGCGAACGAGGACGCCGACCGGCACCGTCTCGAGCCCGAGTAGTTTAGCGATCGCGAGCCGGTGGCGGCCGTTGACGAACAGGAGTTCGCCGTCGCGCCCGATGTCGACGAGGATCTCTTCGGTCACGCCGAGTACGGAGCCGTATCCGAGCGCCCGCTGGGATCGGTAGCCGTTGCGTTCGATCCGCTCGTAGAGTTCGTCGATCCGGTCGCACCGCTCCAGAATGGCTTCCTGACTCGTGAGACTCCGCCACGACGGTTCCCCGTCCTCGGCCAGCTCGAGACACCGCCGAACGAACGGCGTTTCGGGCCACGCGACGCCGTCCTCGAAGCGCATCCGCATGGACTCG
This sequence comes from Natronolimnohabitans innermongolicus JCM 12255, assembly GCF_000337215.1. Taxonomy (GTDB): domain Archaea; phylum Halobacteriota; class Halobacteria; order Halobacteriales; family Natrialbaceae; genus Natronolimnohabitans; species Natronolimnohabitans innermongolicus. The sequence goes on from NZ_AOHZ01000043.1 coordinate 46,557, forward strand.
AAGAAGACGCTCTCAGAGAAGCGATCGGCCCGGTAGAGCTCGTACCGATGGCGGTAGTCCTCGTCGATGATCGTGACGTCGTCGGTCCGGTCCCAGTCGCCGCCGCGAACCGTGCCGAGCTGCGCTGCCTTCTCGTGATACGGCGGATACGCTCGCCCGGTAAACGACTGCACGTCGCTCGGATCGATCGAACGCGTCGCAAACGGATCCGGGGGGTGATCGAACGGAGCGAAGTCGTCCGCCGTCGTCCGCCGGATGTACGCGTTCTTGACGGCCGTCGGAATCTCGAGCGGGAGTTCGGCGTAAACTCGCTCGAGGGTCCGAAACGGCGCCGACGACTGGTCTGCCAGGGACATATCGAACGACGGGCTAAGGAACGCCAAAAAGTTCCAGAACCGTTCACGGTCGCTAACCGTGGACTACCACTTCTCACTGATAGTCATCAATCGGATAACGTTCCCATAACAATACCGTTCGGTCTTCTCATACGGAGTACGCTCAATGTCTACCGAGGATCTCACCCGCCGCGAAAAGTTACGGGGGCTGTATCTGGTGGCGACCTACCGGCCAGCACTGACGGTTTCGCTCATCCTGTTCAGCGGACTCGTCGCGCTGCTCGAGGGGATCGGCGTGAGCTTCATCGTTCCGATCATCGAGATCGCCCAGGGATCGGCCGAAACAGCGGGCGACGACGAGATGGTCGGCGCCTTCGTGACCGCCTTCGAGACGGCCGGCATTCCGTTCACGCTCGGCTACATCATCCTCGCGGTCGGCGCAATCCTGACGGTCCGGTACGTCGCAGCGTTCGCCGTCGGCTGGATGCGCGTCTGGCTTCGCACGCACTACGTCCGGGACCTCCAGTCGCGTGCGTTCGAGAACGCACTCAACGCCCGCGTCGCCTACTTCGATAAGGAGGGCTCCGACGACGTCCTCAACGCCATCGTTACCCAGGCGGAGTACGCCGGAAAGGTGATCCGGGACTTCGTTCGCTTCTTCGAGCAGGTCCTCTTGATCGGGATGTACCTTGCGATCGCGTTCTATATCTCCCCGCTGATGACAGTCGTCGCCGGCGTCGCGATCGCCGCCATCACGTTCTTCATCCGGAACGTCCTCGAGAGCGGCTACGACGTCGGCGATCAGGTCGCCGACGCGAACGAGGGGATCCAGCAGAACGTTCAAACGGGGACCCAGGGGATCCGCGACGTCAAACTCATCGGGATGACCGACGAGCTTTACGACAAATTCTCGACGCACCTCGATCGCTTCACCAATTCCTCGATCACGCTCGGCCGCAACGAGGCCGCGATCGGCTGTGCGTACAACCTCTCCATCGCGCTGCTCGTCTTCGGATTGATCTACGTCTCGATCACGTTCGCGGACATGTCCCTGGGCGCGCTGGCCGCGTTCCTCTTCATCATGTTCCAGCTCGGTCCGCGCGTTAGCAACGCCAACGAGTACTTCTACAAGGTCGAGGGCCGCCTCCCGCACCTGGTTCGTACCCAGCAGTTCATCGAGGAACTCGAGGCGAGCAGCGACTTCGAGGGCGGCGACCGATCCGTTCCGGAGCCGCCGACGCCGATCGAGTTCGACGACGTTTCCTTCTCCTACGAGGAGGACGAACAGGTCCTCGAGAACGTCTCCTTTACCGTCGACAACGGCGAGTTCGTCGCGTTCGTCGGCCAATCGGGCGAAGGGAAGTCGACGATCGCAGCGCTGCTCGCGCGTCTCTACGAACCCGACGACGGGGCGATCACCGCCGACGGCGTCCCGATCGACGAGTTCGACACCGCCGACTGGCGCGACCGCATCGCGTTCGTCCGCCAGGACCCCTACATCTTCAACAAGACGCTCCTCGAGAACGTCACCGCCGGCAACGACGACGCCACCCGTACGGCGGTCGAGGAGGCCTGCGAGATCGCGCAGGTGACCGAGTTCCTCGACGAACTCCCCGAAGGCTACGACACCGAACTGGGCGACAACGGCGTCCGCCTCTCCGGTGGGCAACGCCAGCGCGTCGCCCTCGCCCGCGCCCTCCTCGAGGACGCCGACATCCTCGTCCTGGACGAGGCGACCAGCGACCTCGACGCCAACATCGAACGCCGCGTCCAGGAGGGCATCGAGGAGATGTCCCAGGAGTACACGATCCTCGCGATCGCCCATCGGCTGTCGACCGTCCGCGAGGCCGACCAGATCTACGCCCTCGAGAACGGAACGATCGCCGAACGCGGCGAACACGGCCAGTTGCTCGAGAAAGAGGGCGCCTACGCGAACCTCTACGCCTCGCAGTGAGCCTGTGAGTCGAGATCCGATACCAGTCGAGCGGGTCTCTATATCGCACCCGGCTGACTCGAGTGGGTCTCGATTCCAGCCCAGCCTGCTTTTCGTGGTGGTTTGACGGTAGAACGTGGGCTCGAGGGGGTGGGCGTGTGGGCCCACTTTCTGCAGCCTCAACGCGCACGAGGAATTGTATCGGTTCGCGGATAGTTGACTGTCAATTGAGCACCACCATCTACGATCACGAATCACTCGAAATACCCAATGAGGACTCTCCTATCGTCAGCCACTTGTTTATCAATTCTGTTGGTGTGCGTGTATGCCAGATTACCGATACACCGAAGTTGTCTTCTGCAAATCTTGCGGCTACGTCTCGTCGCGGGACCCGCAGTTCAAGGGCTTCATGGACCGTATCGACACCGATATCCTCACGGCCGAGTGCGAGGAGTGCGGCGAGGTCAACTGGGGGAAGCGCCACGAGCAGGATGCTCATCTCCGGGATCAGCGCCACCCCTAACCATGACCGACGGCGAAATCACTGAACGGTTCGGGAAACTCGAGCGTCTCTCTGTCTCGAAATCGGAGTGACGGCAGACGAAAGGCGATAGCGATGTCAGGTGAGTTCGCTATCAGCAGTCGTGATAGTCGCGGTCGAATGGGCTCTCGCAGAACGACAATCGGCGACTTCGTCCGAGTCGCCGTGTTATCGCTATGCACAGTCCGTCTGCGGTAACCGTCTCGTCGGTTCTTTTGAAGACAAAACTGTGGGCTCGAGCGGGTTCGAACCGAAATCAGACGTGCTCGCTACGCTGCGCGCGACTGATAGGGTTCGAACCGCCCTCGTTCCACGTACCTGCTGCTCGCGAGTTTGCTCACAGCTAAGCGGAGCGAAGCTCCGCGAGGTCCAAAAGAGCGCTTCGGCTCTTTTGAAGACAGAAATATGGGCTCGGGCGGGTTCGAACCACCGACCTCGGCCTTGTAAAGGCCGCGTCATGACCAGCTAGACCACGAGCCCGCATCCGAACCAAATCCCCGCGTCCGAATAACCTTTACTTTCTCACGCCGCAGGGACGGCCATGGTCGACGACCGCGTCTGGAAGGCACTCCTGACCCTCGCAGCCGTCGGCGCGGTCGTTTTTCTCGTCTTCCAGCTCGGATTCATCACCCCGCCGTGGGCCGAGGACCGCGCCGACGTCCGCGTCGTCGACGGCGACACCGGCGAGGAACTCGCGGTCGTCGACGCCGAAGTCGCCGACACCTACTCCGATCGCTACACCGGGCTGAGCGACCACGACGACCTCCCGGAGGGTGAGGGAATGCTGTTCGTCCACTCGAGCGAGGGCGAGCGAACGTACGTTATGCGCGACATGGACTTCGACATCGACATCGTCTTCGTCGACGCCGACCGCGAGATCACGACCATCGAACACGCCCGCGCGCCCGAACCCGACGAGGACGGAAACGACCTCGAGCATACCGGGCGAGCGCAGTACGTCCTCGAGGTGCCCCGCGGGTACGCCAACGAGACGGGGATGCGCGTCGGCGACGAACTCGAGATCGAGTACCGGTGAGCAGGGCTCTCGCGTATTTCGATACGTAACAACCCTTATTGGCGGCGGACCCGGAATCGAATTCAATGAGTGGGAGCGGCGGCGTCGACTGGGACGACGACGATCCGTTCGAGGAGCAACGGGATCAGGTCGAGAGCCCGATGCGACGGCTGCTTTTCGAGTACGGCCGCCCGTACTGGTTTTCCGTAACGGTCGGACTGATCGCGAGCGTGCTCGCACGCGCGCTGGATTTGCTCCCCGCGCTCCTGTTAGCGGTTGCGATCGACGCGATCTTCGGCGACGCGGCGTTCGCCGAGCAGGTCCCGCTAGTCGTTCTTCCGGAGGCGTGGCTCCCGGCGACGCAAGAAGCGCAGTTCTGGCTCGTGGTCGCCGCCATCGCCGGGTCGTTCGTCCTCGGCGCCGTCTTCCACTGGCTGCGCAACTGGGGGTTCAACGCCTTCTCCCAGGGCGTCCAACACGACGTGCGGACGGCGACCTACGACAAGATGCAGCGCCTGGACATGGAGTTCTTCGCGAACAAGCAGACCGGCGAGATGATGTCCGTCCTCTCGAACGACGTCAACCAACTCGAGCGCTTCCTGAACGAGGGGATGAACTCCGCGACGCGGCTGATCGTGATGGTCGTCGGCATCACGTTCCTGCTGTTCTGGCTGAATCCGCAACTGGCGCTGGTCTCGCTTGCCCCCGTGCCGCTGATCGCGATCTTCACGTACGTCTTCGTCAAGAAGATCCAGCCGAAGTACGCCGCCGTCCGCTCCTCCGTCGGGAAGGTCAACTCCCGCCTCGAGAACAACCTCGGCGGGATCAACGTGATCAAGTCCTCGAACACCGAGCCCTACGAGTCCGACCGCGTCGAGGACGTCTCCCGAAAGTACTACGACACGAACTGGGAGGCCATCTGGCTACGAATCAAATTCTTCCCCACCCTGCAGGTCATCTCGGGAGTCGGGTTCGTCCTCACGTTCCTCGTCGGCGGCTACTGGGTGTTCACGGGCTCGGGCCCCGGACCGTTCACCGGGACGCTCGAGACCGGCGTCTTCGTCGCCTTCATCATGTACACCCAGCAACTCGTCTGGCCGATGGCCCAGTTCGGACAGGTCATCAACATGTATCAGCGAGCGGCGGCCTCGAGCGAGCGCATCTTCGGCCTGATGGACGAGGAGGGGCGCATCGAGCGCGACGAAGAGGCCGAGGACCTCGAGGTTCGAGCCGGTCGCGTCGAGTACGATCACGTCGGCTTCGGTTACGACACGGACGACGACCGGGTCATCGACGACGTCTCCTTCGACGTCGAGGGCGGCGAGACGGTCGCGCTGGTCGGCCCGACGGGCGCCGGCAAGTCGACCGTGCTGAAACTCCTCTTGCGGCTCTACGACGTCGACGAGGGTTCGATCCGGGTCGACGGCCAGGACGTTCGCGAGGTCTCGCTCTCGAGCCTGCGTCGATCGATGGGCTACGTCGGCCAGGAGTCGTTTCTCTTCTACGGCACCGTCGAGGAGAACATCGCCTACGGATCGTTCGACGCCGATCGCGAGGAGATCGTCGCGGCCGCGAAGGCCGCCGAAGCCCACGAGTTCATCCAGAACCTGCCCGACGGCTACGACACGATGGTCGGCGAGCGCGGCGTCAAACTCTCCGGCGGGCAGCGCCAGCGCGTCGCGATCGCCCGCGCGGTGCTCAAAGACCCCGATATCCTCGTCCTGGACGAGGCGACCAGCGACGTCGACACCGAGACGGAGATGCTCATCCAGCGCTCGATCGACGATCTCACCGAGAACCGGACCACGTTCGCCATCGCTCACCGCCTCTCGACGATCAAGGACGCCGACCAGATCCTCGTCCTAGAGGGCGGCGAGATCGTCGAGCGCGGGACCCACGGCGAGTTGCTCGCAAACGACGGCCTCTACGCCCACCTCTGGGGCGTCCAGGCCGGCGAGATCGACGAACTCCCCCAGGAGTTCATCGAGCGCGCCCAGCGCCGACAGGCGCGGACGGAGGTCGACGTCGACGCCGACGACGACGACTGACAAGGGGTCCACAAACCGCGATCACGCGAACAAGAAGAAATCGGTCGCGAGCGGTCAGAACGACTCCTGTCCTTCCTGGTCCTCTTGGTCGGGCGCACCCTCCTCCTGGCGCTGCTCGCCCGCCGCCGGCGGCGTCCGGTCGCTGTAGTTCTTCCGTCCGATGGCCTCGTCGCCGACCATGTTCATGATCGCCTGCTCGACCTCGCCGGAGTCGCGGTACTCGTCTTCGTTCAGCGGCCCGATGAGTTCCTCGAGGGTCGCCGTCTCGCCCTCCATGTCGATCTCTTCGTCGCCGTAGCGCTCGAGGAGTTCGTCCTCGCTCAGCGGGTAGTCCGCGGACTCGAGTTCGTCGCCCAGGTCGCCGAGCTCGACGCCGAGTTGACGGTTGTCGTCGGTCATAGTCGACCTTGACCGAGGCGTCGGAAACCGGTTGGCCCTGCGTTCGCCACTCTCACGTCGACCGCGTCTCGCGACCCGCCCACACCGCCGGAGCGACGACGAGACCCCCGAGGACGGCCGCCGGCGCGACCGCAGCGGGGTCGCTCTCGAGTGCGACGAGCGCGGCGACGAGACCCAGCGCCACGGTCGCGGATTCGGCGTGGTACGACGACCGTCCGGACGACGAGGGCGACGGTGACAATTGTCGCTGGCCGAGCGTCCAGACGACGAGGCCGCCGGCCGCCAGCGCGGCGTACGTGACCGAGCGTCCGCCGGCGCCGCTAACCGCGATCGCGACGACGGCGAGCCCCAGTGCGAGGCCGAAGGCGGTCGTCGTCCGATCGAGCGGCGACCGCTCGAGGAGCCACCAGACGCCGGCGAGGTACGCGACGCCGAGGGCGACGCCAGCGACGACGTCGCCGGGGTAGTGAACGGTCAGGAGAACGCGCGAGAGGCTCACCGAGAGCGCGACGGCGCCGGCGACCGCGAATCGCTGTCGGCGGGAACCGAAGGGGACGACGAGGGCCAGCAGGCCGTAGGCGACGGTCGCGCCGACGGCGTGGCCGCTCGGAAACCCGTACCCGCCGAGCGTTACCGAAGAGACGTAGGCGGACTCGAGTGCGCCCGAGAGCAGGCCGGGCGTGGCGACGACCTGTTCGGGCCGCGGTAACGCGAAGGCGTACTTCAGCGCGGTCATCGCGGCGAGTCCGCCGACGAGCGCGGCGACGATCCAGACGGCCGGCTCGGCCCTTGATTCGCGTGCTTCGCTCGGCGTTGGTGACGTGAGCGCGCGCGTCCGTTCGTCCCGCTGGCGATGCCACGTCACCAGCCACGACCCCACGATCGTGATCGAAATGACGACCCAGACGTCGCCGAGGCGCGTTACGAGCGCGGCCAACAGGAGCAGCCACTCGGGGAGCGAGCCGTGGATCGCCTCGAGGAGATCGCCGCCACGGTACACGATACCACTATTCAATATCGGATCCGGTGTCCGACGGCCTTGCCACTGCAAGGATCTTATCAGGCGTCGCACGACGCCCGGCATCGGGAGTTTCATGGCCGCGCCGCCGAAGTAGTCGGGCATGGACCTCACCGAGGCGACGTGGACGGACGTCAGGGACTGCGAGACGGACCTGGCGGTCGTTCCCGTCGGGAGCACGGAGCAACACGGCCCGCACGCGCCGCTGGGAACGGACGTGCTGGCGGCCGAGACGGTCGCGGACGCGGGCCTCGAGCGCGTCGACCGCGAGGTCGTCCGCGCGCCGGCGATTCCGGTCGGCATCGCCGAGGAACACCGCCAGTTCCCGGGCACGATGTGGGTTTCCGAAGAGACCTTCCGAAGCTACGTTCGCGAGGCCGTCGAAAGCCTCGCGTACCACGGCTTCGACCGAGTCGTCATCGTCAACGGCCACGGCGGGAACGTCGACGCTCTGCGAGAAGTCGGCGCGAGCGTGACCCGAAGCGGCGAGACGTACGCCGTCCCGTTCACGTGGTTCGAAGCCGTCGGCGAGCACACCGCAGAGATGGGCCACGGCGGCCCCCTCGAGACGGCGCTGCTCCGTCACTGCGAACCCGAACTGATCCGCGAAGATCGGATCGAGGAGGCTCGAGAGGGCCGCGCCGAAGGCTGGGGTGACTGGCTGAGCTATACGAACCTGGCCTACGACGCGGCGGAGTTTACGGAAAACGGAGTCGTCGGCGATCCCGCGGCGGGCGACGAACGGCGGGGCGAAGAACTGCTCGAACTCGCGGCGGACGCGCTGGCACGGCTGCTCGAGGCCGTCGCCGAGCGAGACGTCTCGCGGCCCGCGGATCGGTAGGGAGGCGAGACGAGAACGTGAGCGGGCGCGATCTCCGAGCGGTGGGCGGAGCCGCGATTACTCGTCGTCTTCGGCGTCTTCGGCGTCGTCGTCCGCGTCGGCCTCAGCGTCGCCGTCCGCATCTGCAGTTTCCGCTGCCTCTTCCTCGTCGTCTCCATCTTCGTCTTCGGCGGGGCCGGCGCTCTCGAGCGTTCCGCGGAGTCCCGGAATCGTCGAGGTGAGGTCGCCGACCTGCTCGCCGGCCTCGGCGATGTCCGCGATCGCATCCTCGAGGTCGGCGATTTCGTCCTCGAGGTCCTCGGCATCCTCGAAGGCGTCGGCGCGCTGGCCCATCGTGTACCACTTCTTGGCGTCGCGGAGGTGGTCCTCTGCGTCGCCGGCGTCGAGTGCGGTTTTGAGGCCGTTGAGCACGCCGAGAACGTTGTCGGCGTCGGTCTCCCAGATCTCGTTGGCGTCGGGCAGGGCCGCCCATCCGTCCTCGAGGGAGGACTCGACGTCCGCGCGCATCTCGGAGGCCGCTTCGCCGAACAGTTCGTCGTCGTCGCCGAAGGTCGCTTGACTCATGTCACTCTCTTCACCGGGACTGGGTTTAAAAGGTAGCCCGAAAGTGAAAGTGAAAACAGGCGCTGGAACGGCCAGATCACCCGAATAAGCCGGGATGTCGACCGACCGAGCGCCGCGTTCCGCGTGTGCACGGTCCACAGCCCGCACTAGGCGTCGACGCTACCGTCGACTGAGTGCGGCCGTTGTTCCGAGAAGTCCCGCGATCGCGAGGATCGGTCCGAAGCCGGGGATGCCGTCGTCAGCGTCGTCGTCACCGCCCGTATCGTCGCTCGTCGGCGTTCCGTCCGTGCCGGACTCGACGAACAGTTCGTCGGCGGGTTCGTCGGCGAGGTCCCAGGTCGCGACGGTACCGTCCGCAGTGTCGGCGTTCGAATCGGTGATCGTTCCCGGCATCTCGGCCGTTACCGTATACTCGCTGTAGGCTGCCATCGCAGGGACATCGTCCCGTTCGCCGGCGCCCGTCTGGAACTGTTCGTCGAAGCCGATCAGTTCGAGCGTGACGGCGTCGTCGGTCGCGTCGACGGTCATATCCTCGGTCTCGCTCGCATCGATTTCGTCGAAGACGAACGTCATGACGTACGCGTCCTCACGCTCGTCCTCTCGTGCCGTCTCGTAGCCGTCGATACCGTTGTCGTCTTCGACGGTCATCTCGGCCGTCATTTCCGCGAGACTGTCGTATTCGCCGAACTCACCGACCATGCCCATTCCGTCTGCCATCTCGGGAGGCAGTTCCTGTTCGATCTCGAACGTCGCGATCTCGCCGTCTTCGGTCACCGTTACCGTGGCGTCAGCCGTGAGCTCGTGTTCCTGTGCCGTCGCTTCGGTCGGAGACTGGGCCGCCACGGGTGCGACGGCCGCTCCGAGGAGTACTGACGCGACGATCAGGCAAGCGACCGATGCAGTTCGTATCGATGTCCATCTCATGTCTCAGTAGTGGAAACTATGGTTATTTAATACTTTATAGAACTCGTTGGACGGATGAATCGAACACGGATGGACACCACCGCCACCGTTCGGTGTCGTCGACGGGACGAATTCGACTTCCGACGGCGGTTAGGCTTCCGGATTCCGCTTGCGGATCGATTCGACGCGCATCAGTGGATAGCCGTCCTCCATCGCCATTCGCGTCACGACCTCGGCCCCCTCGTAGTCGACGACGATTTCAACCTCGAGGAACCGGCCCGTCAACTCGGTGTAGTCGGCCGCCGAGTCGGCGAGTTCGGCCTCGAGTTCGTCGGTGCGCACGTCGACGGTGACGTCGGAGCAGTGGGGCTGGTTTTCGATCGACGCTTCCATCGCTCGCTCGAGGCTCGCGGCGCTGTCGGGGGAGACCGGCGTACCGGCGAACTGGTGGTAGAGCGTGCCGAACTTGATGCCGGCCTCGAAGCAGGCTTCCTCGGCGATCGTCGGCTCCGCGTCGGTATCGGGGTCGCGTTCGCTGTCGGTCGACATACCAGATTCCTCGCGTGCGTCGGGGAAGGGGGTTCCGGTCGCACATTCGGAGACAGTCGCGACGCTCGAGTCGCATCGCGGCGATGCGGAATCGCATGGTACTTATCGGCGCTTTCCCTTCCACCGAACGAATGGCACAGTCAGTCCTGCTCACGGGGGCTGCGGGGCGGGTCGGAGACGCTATCCTCGGCGGCCTCGCAGCGGAGTACGAGTGGCGATTTCTTGACCGAGACCCGCCGACGGAGGACTACCCGGGGGAGTTCGTCGTCGCGGACATTACCGAGGAGGAGGCCGTCCGCGAGGCGATGGAGGGGATCGACGTCGTGCTCCACCTCGCGGGCGACCCCCGAAAGACCGCGCCCTGGGACAGCGTCCTGACGAACAACATCGACGGCACCCAGACGGTCTACGAGGCCGCCGTCGACGCCGGCGTCGAGAAGGTCGCTTTCGCCTCCTCGAACCACGCCGTCGGCGCCTTCGAGACCGACGAACGAACGCCCGAGATGTACCGCGCCGACGACGACTACCTGCTCGACGGCACGGAACTACCCCGGCCGGGCAACCTCTACGGCGTCTCGAAAGTCACGGGCGAGGCCCTCGGCCGCTACTACCACGACGAGTACGGCATCTCCGTCGTCAACGTTCGCATCGGCAACCTCACCGAGGGCCACCCGCCGATCGACTACGAGCGCGGACAGGCGATGTGGCTCTCCTACCGCGACTGTGCACACCTCTTCGAGCGCTGTATCGAGGCCGACTACGGGTACGAGATCGTCTACGGTATCTCCGACAACGACCGCAAGTACTACTCGATCGAGCGCGCGAAGGAAGCGCTCGGCTACGATCCGCAGGACAACTCCGCGAAACACGACGACTGACCGCACGAACTCGCGGCTGACCGGTTTTCGTCGTCGAGAACGGTCCGAAACCCCTGGTTGTGGGCCCGGAACTTTTGTGAGCGTCCGAAGAGATGTCCGTCAGCGTATGGAGTATACGACTCTCGGTTCGACGGGGATGACCGTCAGCCGTCTCTGTCTGGGCGGAATGAGCTTCGGGAGCGAGCGCGAGTGGATGCTAGATCGCGACGAGAGCGTCGAACTGATCGAACGGGCGATCGACCTCGGGATCAACTTCTTCGATACGGCAAACGTCTACTCGACGGGCGAGTCCGAAGAGATCCTCGGCGACGCCCTCGAGGGCTACGACCGCGACGCCCAGGTCATCGCGACGAAAGTGTACGCCGAGATGGATCCGACGAATCCGAACTCGAGTGGGCTCTCGCGGAAGACGATCGAACAGGAACTCGCGGCGAGTCTGGACCGTCTCGGGGTCGACACGATTGATCTCTACCAGACGCACCGCTGGGATTACGACACGCCGATCGAAGAGACCCTTCGCGCGCTCGACGACGCAGTTCGACGCGGAACCGTACGGTACGTCGGTACTTCCTCGATGTGGGCCCACCAGTTCGCCGAGGCCCTGCAGACGAGCGACGAGGGTGGTCTCGAGCGGTTCGCGACGATGCAAAACCACTACAACCTCTTCTATCGGGAAGAGGAACGAGAGATGTTGCCCCTCTGTGCGAAAGAGGATATCGGCGTCATCCCGTGGTCACCGCTGGCCCGCGGTGTGGGCACCCGACCCCACGACGAACTCGAGGCGACCATGCGGGGTCGAACCGACCAGTATCTCGAACAGATCCCCTACCTGCAGGGCGGCGGCGAGGAGATCAACGAACGCATTCAGGAACTGGCCGCGGAGAAGGGCGTGACGATGGCGCAAATCTCGCTCGCCTGGCTCCTGCACAAAGACTGGGTCGACGCGCCAATCGTGGGAACGACCAGCGTCGAACACCTGGAAGAGGCCGTCGAGGCCCTCGAGATCGATCTTGCGGCGTCCGATATCGCCTACCTCGAGGAGCCCTACGAGCCCCTGCCGATCGCCGGCCACGAGTGAGACGGCATCGGGCGACCGAGTCTCCGTCGCTCCCGTCAGAACAGATCCTCGACGTCCGACTCCCTCGCCGCTCGTCGCTCGACGTGGCCGGTCAGCCGTCGATAGACGATCCCGCGGTGCTCGTCCTCGCGAACGAAATCGAACAGCAGCGAGATGAATCGGCTGTCGTCCGCGCCCGTTTCGAGGTCGTCTCGCGCGTACGCTGCGGCCTGTTCGACCGGCTCCGCGTCGTATCCGAGTTCGTCGGCGAGAACGACGGCCGCGCTCATCGTCGGCTCGAGTCCGAGCGACGCGAGAGTCGGCACGTCGCCCTCGTGGCGCAGCCGTGTCGGGGATCGGCGCTCGATCACCTCGGGATCGGACGCGAGCGCGACGAGGAACGATCGAACCGGCTCGAGGCGAAGCCCGCGGTAATCGGCGGGAAGCGCCTCGAGATAGTCCAGTCCGCTCTCGGCCAGTCCGACGGCGCCCGCCCAGTTTCGCTCGCGGGCGTGGAAGACGGCGGCTGTGAACTGAATCAATCCGTGGAGCAGCCGCTCGTCGTCCGTCTCCGCCTCGAGGTCGAGCCAGCGGTCCTCCCAGGCGTCGTGGGCGGCGTGATAGTAGCCGGCGTTGTAGATCGCGGCTCCGGCGCGGAGCTGATCGCGCATAGCTTTCGTACGGACTCGAGGCTCGAGAGAGTGTCGAAGCCGTCGCGAAAACCGATCGCCGGACACGTACCGCCTCCGGCGGGGCGGGCAGACAACTGTGGACAGGGTATCCGATCGCCGTGCCGCACCCGGCCAGCGATCGGCGTGTGGGACGAGCAGCGAGTCCCCCGACCGGTTACTGTGCCGCCACCGGTCACGGCGGTACTCGACGAAACGACAGTGCAGTACATTATTATGCGGCGGCTTCACCGTAGTTGGATGTCGTTACCGCCAATAACAACCGATTAACCACCGGATAGGACGGTTTCGAGTGCGCTATCTCGCCGCTGCAGAGCCGTTCCGGAAGCCGCCCGTCGATCGCCCGCTGGCGTTACTCCTCGAACCCGTCCTCCCACCGGAACGTCCCGTTGCGCTGGACGACGTCGCCGTCGATCTCGAGGCGCGAGTCCTCGCTGACGTCGGTGATGAGATCGACGTGGACCGCGGAGTCGTTGCCGGACGCCCCCTCGGGAAGGTTCGCGTCGTAGGCCCGGCCGAGCGCGAGGTGGACCGTCTCGCCCATCTTTTCGTCGAACAGAATGTTGTCCGTGTAGCGGTCGATGCCGCGGTTCATCCCGATTCCGAGCTCACCGAGTCGACGGGCACCCTCGTCCGTCTCGAGGATCTCGCCGACGACGGACTCGCCCTGCTCGGCGTCGTACTCGACGACCTCGCCGTCGTCGAACTCGAGTCGGACGTTCCGGACGGCCTCGCCGTGGAGCGTCATCGGAACGTCAAACGCGACCGTCCCCTCGGTAGCGAAAGGGGCAGTGAAAACCTCTCCGCTGGGGAGGTTGTGCGAGTCGTACGCGACCGAGGCCGCGCTGTTGACCGCCGTGCGCCCCTCGATTTCCATCGTGAGGTCGGTGTCGCTCGAGACGAGTCGGACCGCCGATCCCTCGTCCAGCAGTTCCTTCAGACGACCCATTTCGTCGGCCAGCGACTCCCAGTCCCGGAGGATTGCATCGTACGCAAAGTCACGATACGCTTCGTAAGCCATGTTCGCCTGCTGTGCGAGCGATCGGGTCGGATGAACCGTCGAGACCCACCGGCTGTCGAGACGTGCCTCTCGGATTTCGCCGTTGGCGCTGCTGTACGCCTGGCGCGTCTCGCCGTCGACGTCGGCCGTCGCGCTCGTATTGCGTCCGCCGCCGAGCGAGAGATAGACGTCCGCGTTTTCGTAGAGCGCAAGTTCGTGTGCGGGGTCGTCCTCGAAGTCGCCGTCGTGGGCCCGGAGGTAGGCTCGAGTGAGCTCGCCCGAACTGTACGTTGCGAGCAGGTTCGCCCCCCGCTCACCGAGTTTTTCGGCGACTGCAACGGCGAGTTCGTGGGCGTCGGGCCCGACCGAGACCACGACGTCGTCGCCGGCTTCGACGCGAGCGCTCCAGTCGACCAGTACCGCGGCGTGTTCGCGGACGCGTTCGTCCATACCGACTCCTCTCGAGCGGGCCACTATAGTAGCCACCGAACGTCGCTGCAGTCTCGATCGCGAAACGGCGTTGCGATCGACGTCTCACTCGGTTCGTGACGGCGAAAAACGTTCTCCGTTCGACGCGGGGACTCGGAACTGGGATTCGAGGACTCGAGGCCGCTCATACGGGTTACTGTCCGTCAGTTCCGGCGCAACCGCCGCCCGGGTCGCGGTTGCGCCGGGAAATTGGTACAGCAATCCGTATCAGGCGGTCGTCGACTCGTCCGCCGGCGTTCCCTCTCGGGAGCGGACGATCGAGACGATCGCGTAGACGAACGGCGTATCGAGGACGGCGATGGCGAGTTTCAGCAGGTACTGACCGACCATCAACGCGAGCAGTTCGCCGACGCCGAGGACGGGCCCGACGCCGAGGGCTGCTGGCGCGAGCGCGAACGCGATTCCAACGAAGATGACGGTATCGATCGCCTGACTGCTGGCCGTCGAGGCGATGTTTCGCAGCCAGAGCCGATCCCGTCCGGTGTACGCTCGAATGCGGTGGAAGACGATCACGTCCCAGTTCTGGCTGACCAGGTACGCGAACAGACTTCCGAGCACGATATTCGTCGACGCACCGAGAACCGTCTCGAACTGTCCGGCGAGTTCGGGATCCGCCGCGGGCGCCGCGATCGTCGACCAGACCAGCACCAGCACGATGAAATTCATCACGAAGCCAACGTTAACAACCACTTGCGCCGCCCGCCGACCGTACAGCTCAGCGTAACAGTCACTGGCGACGAACGTTAGCGCGTACGCCAGGGCCGCGCCGGGCATGACGAGTTCCGCCCCGGTAATCGGCAACGAGACCGGCAGCGAGAACGCGAGCACCTTCGCGGCCGTCACCTGTGCGGTCACCAGCGCCGTGACGAAGAGGCCGATCAGCGCCACCTGTGCGACCGTCGGCCCGCGAGGCGAACGCCCTCCCGACCGCGGTTCCGAGCCCGGCCCCGCGCTCGACCGTGAGGCAGACTCTCGATCCGGCTCCGAGTTGGTCATGCGCGAGGACTATCCAACGTGTCCACCTAAACGATTCGAGATAGCCTCGAGACGCCCGATTTCCCCACTCCGAGCGAGTGCGGTAGTCGACCTGTCAACTGGCAGGGTTTGGAACCGTCGGCTACCGTCCTCGAGGCGTCGTTCTTTAGTAGACGAGTTGTTTCTAGTCAGATTTGAGAACGGTTTTCTCTTCGGATTTCGTTCCTCGAAAGACGCGTTCTCGAGCGTTTCGATATCCGGAGTATCCGTCTCTCGAGAGGACGAGTATAACACAACTGTTATCCGTGTCGCGCCATTCTCTCGAATCGCAATGGCGAAAGGCAACGTTGATTTCTTCAACGACACAGGCGGCTACGGTTTCATCGAGACGGACGACGCGGACGACGACGTATTCTTCCACATGGAAGACGTTGGCGGCCCGGACCTCGAAGAGGGACAGGAGATCGAATTCGACATCGAACAGGCCCCCAAGGGCCCCCGCGCCACCAACGTCACCCGCCTGTAACACGGCCACTCACGTTCGGTAACGCGTTTCACAGTCTACTATCATTCTTCGGATCGCTACCTCGATAGGGACACCGCCCACCGTCACACCGACTCGAAACGTCGCTCGTCGTCGACAGTGGGGAGACCCGATAGCGTCTCCTGTCGCGCGATCAGTCACACTGGCGTCTACAGCACGGAATCACACCAGTGTGTGCAGACGAGTTCACGACGACTGGCGGTTCGAGACGAATCGAACGGCGAAAACGCCGATATCCGCCCCCTGTAACCGCCGCTTACCGTCGCTGTAGAAATTGACACTTGTCATTAGCACAGTTAGTCCGTGAAAACGGCCTAGAAACAGTTGATACGAGAACGATAACAAATAGTCGAACAGTCGGTGTGTCCATGTGGTTGCAAAATGGACGATCTGACCGGATTTCAACGCGATCTTCTGTACGTGATCGCCGGCGCCGACCAGCCGTCGGGACAGGAAGTGAAAGACGAGGTCGAGAAGTACTACAACAGCGAGATCAACCACGGTCGGTTGTATCCCAATCTCGACACGCTCGTCAACAAAGAGTTAGTCGAGAAAGGCCAACTCGATCGTCGGACGAATTACTACGCCATCAGCGACACTGGCGTGGAGGCGATCGAACAGCGCCGCGAGTGGGAACAACAGTACATCGACTGACGCCGACTCGAGTGGCGACGGTCGAGACGGGAACCGATCCCTCGGCTGCTCTCGGAGCGTCAGCCACGCCGGCGGACTGCCCACCGGCGTCGATCGGATCACCTCGAGCCGCTGTCGACCGTGTCCGTCCGACGCGGTCGGTCCCTCCTCTCGTGCGACCTCGTCTCTCGTAGCGACGGCTATCTTTGGACGGCAGAAGAATCTCCGCCGTTCACGACGAATCACCGAATCCGGTGCAAAGCGACCGCTACACGATGGGTTTGCTGGACAGGGAACACGAGACGTCGAGAAAAAGCGCCAGGCATCTGACGAAGGAGTGATCGGCGTCCATCCTTCCCACCCGACCGGAAATTTACGGAGTGGAATATCCCGCTGGGAAGCGTCTGTACGATTGGCGACAGATAACTGATTTCTTCTCTCTCGCGCTGGCAGCTCGGGAAGACGAACCTCGCCGTTCGCGTTCAGCGTTCGCGCTGCTCACCCCGTCGATCACGGGAACGATCGTTGTGCTGGTCCTGGAGGGTGAGATCACCGTCTCGGTGTGGGTAATTGTGTTCACGTTGCTTTCGCTCGTCATCGCGGCGGCACTGGTCATCAACTACTTGCCGGCGTTTGATGGAAAGAACCCACCTCAACCAACCGACAGAACACAGGCGACTGATGAACCAGATGCGTAGCCGTTCACCGTGGATCAGCATTTGCTGGAGTCGGTTCCCTCCCGGGATTCGTGGTGGACAGCGGAGGGAAGTGCTAAGAGATATCGATCCCGATATCCACCATCCCATTATTGTGGTTGCGAGGGTAGTACCCTGAGATTCTTCATGGCAACATTCCTCGTGCTCTATGGAACCGGTGAGGGACAGACGGAGAAAGTTGCAACTCGCATCGGTGACGTGCTCATCGACCGCGGGCACGAAGTCACGACGGTGGACGCGAACGAGGTCTCCCCCGAGTTCGCCATCGACGACTTCGACGCGGTCCTCGTCGGCGCGTCCATTCACGCCGGCAAGCACCAGCCGTCCGTCCGTGAGTTCGTCACGGCGACCCGCGACTCGCTGGCGACGAAACCAACCGCCTTCTTCCAGGTATCGCTGTCGTCCGCTGACGAGGGCGGGAAAGCCCAGGCGGCTGGCTACGTCGAGGAGTTCATCGAGGCCACTGACTGGAATCCCGATCGAATCGGCCTGTTCGGTGGTGCGTTGCGCTATACGGAATATGGGTTCCTGAAGCGATTGGTCATGAAACAGATCGCCAAGCGGAACGTGACCGAGATGCCCGACGCAGACTCGGCGGGAGACATCGAATTCACGGATTGGGACGAGGTCGAGGCGTTTGCCGCCGACGTTGCCGCGTTTGTCGAAGGCCGACTCGGAATTACACCTCCCGCTGCTGACGACCAGGCAGGGGTCGAATGAGCGAGCGACGTGTCGCGATGCGAATAGCTGGCCGGCGAAGCGTCGTTCGCGGACTCGTCGAGTTCGAGTCACTGAAGTCAGCCAGCACATTCACGACCGAGAGTGGAGAACGGGCGAGGAACGCTCGTTCACCGCGTATCTCGTGTTTTGCCTGACTCGAGCCCTCGACGATCAGCGCCAGATCAACGCATACTGTGACTGGCGGGAGCGGCCCATCCGATTCGACGACGTTGACGTGATGATCATCATCGAGGGTGGAATCGTTGGTAACCGAACGGCGTTGCGCACGTCATCAGAGCGGCGACCCGGCGGTCACTGCGGTCAATTCACGATGGGATTCGGATAGTCCAGACCGGATCCAGGCAAACGACAGCAGCAAGGGTTGGCCTCCCTTGCCTTCCGCCTTCCCGGTCCAGTACGGCGACTGTTCTTTCGGCTCCCGCAGTGGTTTCATCGTTCCTGACAATTGACAGTAAGCAGCGACCGGAGGTACAATATGAAGGAAAGTCCAACAGTCACTTCACTCTGTGACTGCCGTTCGGTACCTACTGCGTGTTCGTCATTCCGCCGTCAACGACGAGTGATTCACCGGTCACGTAGTCCGAGAGATCGCTTGCGAGATACAGCGCCGCGTCCGCAACGTCTTCGGGTTGGCCCGCCCGCCGGGACGGGATCGCCTGCAAGAACTCCGCTTCGGCATCTGTGCCCATGATCGGGTAGTCGTCGGTCGTCATTGCCGTCTCGATCAGCCCCGGATGGATCGCGTTCACCCGAACGCCAGCGGGCCCCAACTTCGCCGCCATTGCGTACGTGAACAGTCGCACAGCACCTTTGGTGCCGCAGTAAGTGACGAACTCACCCGACCCCGCGAGACCAGCAACTGACGCGAGATTGATGATCCGGCCACCATCGGCTTCGACCATCCGCTTTGCCGCCGCTTGCGCGCCGAAAAAGACACCTTTTACGTTGATGTCCAGCATTCGGTCGAACGCCTCCTCGTCGACTTCGAGGAATTCCTCGCCGTGGAAGATGCCCGCGTTGTTCACCATTACGGTGACGCCGCCGAACTCCTCGGCAGCCTCGACCGCCGCTTCGAGGTCAGCGACCTTCGTGACGTCACACTCAACGAACGTCGCCTTCGCGTCCGTTTCGGCTTCGATCAGTTCGTGCGTCGGTTCCCCACCCTCCCGGGGTGACTCCTGAATATCTGCGACGACGATGTCGGCCCCCTCCGAAGCGAACCGGCGGGCAATTGCCCGTCCGTTTCCGCTCGAACCACCCGTTACAACTGCTACCTCATCCATGAGTAGTGGAGACATTGCACACATTCTAGGTCAGGAGTGGACATAACCTTCGCGGGAGACAAATATAATTCAGAGAGATATTATTTTTGTGCGTTAGGAAGCATAAGAATCTATGCTAGTCTCTATCAGACCCTTCGATAGCGAATTTCCTCGCGTATCGATACAGAACGATCACGACGAACGAGTTCATGGAAATGCTCGACAGCAGAAGACACCGGTTCCGTCTCATCGTCCACCTCGATCTCTCGTCTTCGTTACTCGGTCGGAGACTCCGTACGTGTGCGACACCGGCGATCATCCACCCTGTCAGTGCGAACGTCACTAACGTGAGCGAGAGTCTCCGCATACTGCGACAGATGTGGTGAGGTCACATCATCATCGCTGTGGTGACGTTCTCGCGCAATCCGCGCTCGAGGGCCTCGAACTCGTCGTCGGCGTCGGGGCAGAGCCGTCGTAGGGCCGCCCTGTAGAAGTAGACGTTCCACAGCTTCAACGCCATCTCCATGGCTTCCCAGCTGAACTCGTCGTTTTTCTCGAGCGCGATCCGCAGGCGTTCCGCCTCCGAGTCTCCCGATCTGACCTCCCGAATCATCTCCTCCGCTGTAGCATCTGCCCACTGTCGTGCTCTGCGAGGGACGTCCTCGTAGGAGCGCCCCACCAACCCGCTGAGGATCGATCCAAGCGTCCGCCCGACGACGGGAACTACCGTTCCGAGTGTCAAAAGCGTCTTCGGGAGCGACGTACCCCGAAGCACGGATGTCTGTGCGAACTCGTCACCGCGTCGCTCACGGATTTCCGCAAGGGGCGCGATCGCCTGCCTGTCGAAGTCGTTGAGTCCTTCTAGGAAGTACGGTGCGAGTCGGTCCGATTGCAAGAGTGGTGTGACGTCGATGTACACCATCCCACCTGCGGTCGCACTCGACAGCCCGGTCTCGGGATCGGCTCCAAATCGGTCGAACAGTACGTCCATCGTCCGCGACCAGTAATCGACCACGAGCGGCGGCATCACCTCGGTCATTCCCTGCCGATGATTCCAGCTGTAGTAGACGTACAGCGCATCGTCAACGAGGCGCGGTTCGGGGAGTGGAGAGAGCGTGGTGATCGGTCGCGTTTGCAGCCTCCAGAACTGCCCGTCGGCGATCGACCACTCGATGTCCTGTGGAGAATCGAACGAGCGTTCGATCCCCTCACCGTACGCGACGAGCGTCGTCACCTGCTCGTCGGTGAGCACTCGGTCCTCCTCGGCGTCCGGTACGTCTCCGTTCTCGATGTCGACTGCCGGCTCGTTCGCGCCGACCGGATCGGCTTCAGCGTCGTCACTGACTCCGGCACGGTATTCGAGAACGTCGCCTGATTCTCGGTCTACTCGAACGTTCTCCGCTGTCACCGTTCCCGAAACGACCGCCTCACCCAGTCCGGTCGAGGCGTCGATAGAGGCGACAGTCCGCTTTCCAGTGAGCGGATCGGCCGTGAACAGCACGCCGGAGGCGTCGGCATCGATCATCTCCTGGACGACGACGCACATCGACACCTCGTCGTGTGGAATCTCGTTTCGTGCCCGATACGATACCGCCCGATCGGTAAACAGACTCGCCATACACTCAAGAACCGCGTCCGTAACGTCCTCGAGGCTGCTCACGTCGAGCACCGTGCTATGTTGCCCGGCGAACGAGGCCGTCGGGAGGTCCTCGGCCGTCGCGCTCGATCTGGCAACGTACGATTCGCCCGGTTCTAGCTGGGCCTCGATAGACGCCTGGACGTCTTCCGGGAGTTCTTTCGCACGGGTGATCTCCCGGAGTGCAGCGGCTTGCTCCCGCAATATCTCGGTATCGGTCGGATCCGTCGCCTCGAGATCGTCGATCATCGCGGAAATCTCCTCGTCGTCCGCGAGTTTTTCGTAGACAGCCGTCGTCACACAGAACCCGTCCGGAACGGGAAGCCCGGCCGAGACGAGTTTGGCGAGGTTTGCTCCCTTTCCGCCGGAGAGTTCAGTCTTCGTGGCCCGCGGGTCCGATAGGGAAAGTACAGCGGAGGAACGCTCGAGGATGGCCATACGCTTCTTTCGACCCGTTCCGTATTTTTACTTCCTCGGAGAAACGGCAGACAGTCTCATTCAGGGACGCTATCGAAGCAGGCCGCGGACGGTATCGATAGCCTGGGTGCTCTCGCTCGAGCGTTCTGGCCGGTGCGGAGGAAGTCTCCAAAAAACGAGAATCGCAAAAGCGGACTTCACGACCGTGACAGCGCGAACAGACCGATCAGAATCGCCAGGTTCGCCAGAACGCCCGCGGAAGCAACGGTCCAATCGAGCGCCGTGAGAACCAGTGAAAACACGGTAACTGCGAGCAGCAGTTCTCGCCAGTAGCGCCAGCCAGTCACTAACGCGACAGCCGAAGCAACGAACCCAACGCCGGCCACGGCAGTCAACCCGGCAAAAACCCGTATTCCGACATCTCCCACGTCGACAACGCCGCCAAGCAACGTCGTTTTATACGGGAGGTCGGCCATCTCGAGGAGTTCGAAGTATACCCCGATCCCGAGGAAGTGAATGATGCCGTGGATCACGACTGCGATTGCTGCGAGGTACGTGAGGTTCCTGTCCATCGGACTTCACCACGTTCGAACTGTTCGCTCCGTTTCGCGGCTCCGGGAGTCAGTGATCTACCCCGATCACGTCTGGAACTGTAAAACAGCGGGTGAGAGACACCGCTCTCTCAGCGTTCTCTCAGCAGGTGTCCGGGCGTCTAGCGCACTACCCGACCGCCTGCGGTCAGCGCGGTCTCAGAAGCGTCTCGGCCAGCGACTGCCACTGGCTGAACCGCCCTGCCAGAACGTCCAATCGAGACACTGCCCTCAGCCGGTACTCGCCTCCCGTACCTGAAGAATCGACCCTCCCCTATATTGAATGTGGCACGTTACCTGTAGTATGGGCACGACAACCGAACGCCGATCTCGTCGAGGTCACCAACGCAGACCGCAGAAAGGCTGGGACGATCGACGGAACTGCAACGGCTGGGGTCGGTCCGAATGAAGATTCTGGTATTCGGTGCAGGGCCGTTAGGCAGCTTGAAAGCGGCGCGGCTCCACGAGGCGGGACACGACGTCTCGCTGCTCGCCAGGGGGCAACGACTGGCGGATCTGAAAGAACACGGAATCGTTATTCAGCAAGAAGGCGCTGACGAGGAGGAAGTCGCTCACGTCGATGTGGTCGACTCTCTGGAGCCGGACGACGACTACGATCTCGTCCTGGTCGTCATGGGAGAACACCAAGCCGTACAGATTCTGGACACGTTGGCGGAAAACGAGCACGTCCCGACGTTCTGCTTCATGGGGAACGCCGTCAACGGGCCTGACGAAGTGGTCCGAGTACTCGGGAAAGAGCGCGTGATGCTGGGCTTTCCGTACCCCGGTGGGAAACGAGACGGACACGTCATGCGCGTGCTCCCGATCAACGAGGACAGTGAATACACCGTTCCGATCGGGGAGGTCGATGGAACGATTCGCCCCAGGACTCGAGCGGTGGCTGCAGTGCTTTCGGACATGCGAGGGTACGACGTCGAGATCCGAACGGACATGGACGAGTGGCTGAAATACCACGTCGCGTTGCTCATGTCCGGTCTCGTCCCCGCGCTGTACGCCGCTGACACTCGCATGAAGCAACTGGGCGAAACCAGAGATCTGCTGGTGCTTTCGGTTCGTGCGACGAAGGAGGCGCTTCGAGGATTACGTAAAGCGGGATACTCCCCCAGTCCGCCGGTCGTCAGGAGCCTCGAGTACGTTCCAGAACCGATCTGCGTCTGGGCCATCGGATGGCTCATGCGAAACGAGTACGCGAAGGTCTCGGTCGAAGGGCACGCCCGGGACGGCAGAGACGAAATGGCGTATCTGTTCGAGGAGTTGCGAGCCATCGTCGATCAGTCGACCGGAGACACGAACGCAATCGACCAGCTGGCACCGTACTACGATCCAGACACACCGTTGTATCCCGAAGGGAAACGGGAGCTATCCATGAACTGGGGCGGTCTCGTCGCCCCCGTGATTGGAACTGGGGCGCTCGCGCTCGCTCTTCGGCGGTTACGCTCGAAAGCGAGAGCCGCTCCCGCGGCCGAACGTGAATCTGATGGAATCTATTACGAGGTGAGCGGTCCCGAAGAGGCGACCGCCGTAGTGTTCACGCACGGATTCGCCCTCGACCGCGAGACGTGGCGAGAGCAGACCGCGACGCTGTCGGAGTCGTATCGGGTTCTCTCGTGGGACGTCCCCGGGTGTGGCGACTCCGCCGAGTCGAGTGAGCCCGTCCGGTTCGACGTCTCGGCTCGCAAGTTGCTCGACGTACTGGACAACGAAGGAATCGACCAGGCCGTTCTGGTCGGCCAGTCGATGGGGAGCCTGCTGAATCAGTACCTCGCGTCCCATCACCCCGACCGCGTTCGAGCGCTCGTTCACGTCGGGGGCTTCCCGTTACACGATGGGTTCTCGGAACGCGCGATCAAACTGATGGGGATGCACGTAAAAGTACTCCAACTCTTGCCGGAGAAACTGATATACGACACGTTTGGACGGTTGGTCGCTCACACTCCTGATGCCCAGGAGTACGCAAAACAAGCGAGTGCACGTACCGGGAAGGAGAATATGGTTTCCCTCGAGCGAGAATTCCTCAAGGACTTAGAAGAGGGAATTCCCGAACTAACTGAGCATCCGCAAGTAATCGTGGTCGGTGAACACGAGTACGCTACGCTCCGAAAGAAATCGAAAGAGTGGAACGAAAAACTCCCCGACAGCGTGTACACGACGGTCCCTGATGCGGGACACATTGCGAATCACGATAATCCGACGGCGTTCACCGAACTCCTCTCCTCGTTTCTGGAACGACGAACGAAGAGATAGCGCCACTCCGACGGAACAGACGTTTCAGTCCAATGTGTAGGCCTCGAATCGGCGAACCGCATACACGCCACCCACAAACGGGAGCACCACGAGTGGCACCAGCGCGACGACCGAGGTTCCATAGAGCGTGCTACTCGAGACCACGAGTCCAAACGGGAGAATAGCGGAGAGGAGAGCCGCCACTAGTTCACCGATCCCCTCGTCGTACACGACTGCACCGGCGACTGTCGTCAGGAGAAGGTACACGGTATAGAAGAGGAACGCCAGTTTGCTCGGCACGACGGCCTTCGTCGATTGCGTGATGTTCACGCTGCTAAACCGTGGAAACGCCATCCCGAATCCGATTGCGACGACACTACCCAGGAGGATGATACCCGGACTGGCGACGACGAGAGCGAGCGACGTCGCCGTCGGTAAGGGACTGAAAGCCGCCGCCAGAGCCGTGACGACGATACCGACGGGCAATGCGATGGCGAGACTCGCGACTACGTGAGCTCCGACGAACTCACGGCCAGAGACGGTGGTGAGCAGCGTTGCCGGCAGGACGCTCCCCTGATCGCCGAGCGGATTCAATACGAACAGCATCCCCGCACCCCACACGATAGCAAGCAACAGGGGAACCACGAGGAACCGGGGTATTTCACCCAACTCGATGATGAGCGGGACGGTTCCCGAGAGCAACAGGAGCGGCATCACTGCGTACAGCAGTTTCATCGGAGCCCGAGCGGTCCGCCGGTAGGCGAGCACGACCAGCGCGGCCGTCGGCCGCCCGAACAGTCGTTCGAGGACACCCTCGACTGGACCGGGTTCGGAGCCGACGACCGCCGCCGTCGGCTCGACGACGTGGTCGTCCGGTTCGGCGGAGACTGGATCGGTAAACCAGTGGATGCTGGCCAGCCACGTCGTCACGGCGAGGCCGATAGGAACGACCAGCACCGTCAGACCGACCGCCAGTATGGCGTTAGTCACACTCTCCTCGAGGTCCGGCGTCCCCAGAAGCGACAGGTCCGCAAGCCAGCCCATCGGCGAACGCGACATCGGATCGACTAACCATCCCATGAGTTCGTTCAGCTGGCCCGTCATTATCGCGATCATGTAGCCGCCGATGATCAGGAGGATGAGCACGTTCTTGAACCGGGCAACGAAGGCGTACCGGCTAACGACGTGGCGAAGCGCGATTCCCACAGGCGTTCCGACGGTGACGGTACTCACGACGAACGCGATCGCGCCGAGAGGGACGAACGCGACTGCTGCCAGATTCCCCGTTCCAACTGCGAAGCCGATGCCAATCGCCACGGCGGGTGGCCCGAACCAGACGAGCCCGTAGACGAAATCGGCGAGAACCAGCCCCACGACGACGGTCCGCGTCGAAGCCTCGGCGAGCAACCCGCCAGTGGCGTCGACCGAGCCCCGGAGACCGACGCTTCTGACGACGAACGCGCCGAGTACGATCACCAGCCAGAAAACGGCGACCAGTCCACGGAGATCGGGCATCGTCGCGATCTCGACGAAGGGACCGCCCGTTCGGAGTTCCGTCCCCGCGCGGTAGGCGAGGTAGCCACCCCCGAAGGTCGCGAGTCCGACCATGGAGACGTAGACGACGATCGACCACAGTTGCGACCGGTCCAGCGTCTTGCGAGTGACGCGTGTAACGTCCAAATGGGCCACGACGAGACTGTGACGTACCCAGCTCATGGTTCGGCAGCGTCCGACACGTCGGTTTCCGTCCGCTCCCACTCGGAAGCGTGGTCTGCAGTCACGGAGAGGAACACCTCTTCGAGAGTCCGTTCGTCGCCGCTCTCTGCGCGCCGTTTGAGTCGTTCGATCGGACCTTCCGTTACCAGACGGCCGTTGTGGATGACGCCGACGGTGTCGGCGAGTTCGTCCACGACCGAGAGAATGTGGGTCGTGAGGAAAATCGTGGTGTCGCCGTCAGCCAGTTCCGCAATGATGTCTTTGACCGTCCGAGCAGCGCGTGGGTCCAGACCGCTCGTCGGTTCGTCGAGCAACAACACCGGTGGCTCCTTCAGCAGCGTCTGGATAATTCCGAGTTTCTGGCGCATCCCCTTCGAATAGGTTCCGATGCGGTGATCCGCCTTCTCGACGAGATCGAACCGCTCAAGATACGCCTCGGCGCGCTCCGTCGCAACCGCACGCGGAATGTCGTTGAGCGCTGCGAGATACCCGAGTTGTTCCCGGGCAGTTAGCTCCTCGAAAAGCGGCAGTTTGTCCGGAAGATAGCCGATGTGTCGGATCACCTCGTTTCTGTTCGTGACGTCGGTTCCCATGATTCGAGCAGTTCCGGCTGTCGGCCGAACGAGCGTCGTCAACATTCCCATCGTGGTCGACTTTCCCGACCCGTTCGGCCCGAGAAAACCGTACACTTCCCCCTGTGGGACGGTCACGTCCAGGTTCTCTACCGCGACTACGTCCCCGTAGTGTTTCGTCAGCCCGATTGTCTCGATCGCCTTCGTGGGTTCCCCGTTCCCCTCCGGTCTAATTTCCGTCTTATATACTGAACAGGCGCAATACCACGTCGTTTACGGCGTGGATACGCGCCGTCACTTGGGAATCTATCCACGCAAGGCTGCCAATC
>NZ_AOHZ01000044.1 GCF_000337215.1 Natronolimnohabitans innermongolicus JCM 12255
GTACTGGTTGGATGCTCGGTGGAGCTGTAAACCTAAAATCTCCAACGCTCAGGATTCCTCCGTGTTCACGCGGAGGAGGATGTCAATCGCATTCATACTGACTCCTGAAATGGGGTGACGATGAAGATAGGTTGCTCATTGCTCCCAGCCGACGGTAATGATCCAGCCGATCGCGACACCCCACGGGGAGTCGGGGGATCACGACGACGAGGGAACCGTCCACTGTAGGTTCCCCGCTGGTCTGTGCCTCATCGTGAGATTTCCGTCGTTGCTCCCCGAGCGACGCCATCGTCGTGAGCGAGCGGATCGATTCCGGTATCGTAGAATTGACGCGTATCCTTATGTTTGCCCACGACGATTTATACGTCGAATATGAAACTCCCGACAAGGTTTGAGCACGAAACCGACGAAGCGTCCGATCACTCGCCGGATCGAAACGAGCAAACTGAGCGTCCGAAATCACGACGAACCAAGTTTCTTCAGGGGACAGTTGTTTTTATTGTCATGTTCGTCACGCTCTGGTGGCTGCTATCCCGCGGTGAAGAACGAACGGGGTGATCAGTGTGGAGAAGAACGTTGGCGGCACTGATCGAACGGTTCGAATCGCGCTCGGACTCGTCGTGGTCGGAGCGATGATGGTGGCAGTCGCCTTCGGAGAACCACTCGGCGATCCCACACAGGGTATCGTCGCTGCCGTCCTCCTCCTTGCGGCATTCGTGCTGTTGGGAACGGCCGGTGCCGAGAAGTGCCCAGCGAATCGCACACTAGGCCGGAACACCTACGACGAACGTGATCCCGAAAGCCGATGAACAGACACGAACTCATCGACGTTGCGACAATCTCGATGAGTCGGTTACTCATGCCGAACGCCAGGTTCTTTTCCCAGTCGATTGCCAGCGCTCCGATCGGTGACGTCGTCAGTGGTGCTGCGATCGATATCGAGAAACTTCGAACTGGGGGTGTTCAGAAGGTCTCTGCATCCACCCCTATCGGAGAGTTCCAGGCGGCATATCTCGTCTCCCAATGGCGAGGACGAAACGCACCGACGCTGCTGTATCATCACGGAAGCGGCGAGCAACCGTTCGACTTTGGGCGGTTCAGTTCGAACTCGTTTCGTCGTCTCTTCGGTACCACATCTGATCTCGAGGTCAACCTGATTGCACTCCGAGCACCGTTTCACGACCGTTCGAATCGGAGATACATACGGGCGATGGGCGACCTCAACAACTTCGTTGGAATGCTCGCCACGTCGGTTGCGCTCATAGAGGCGCTGACCGACCGATTGCGGGCCACTGGCTGTCCTGCTATCTTAGCTGCTGGCATCAGCCTCGGTGGGTGGGCAGTTAATCTCCATCGCGCCTACTATGTGGGTGTCGATCGGTACGTCCCGATGTTCGCTGGGGCACAACTTGGGGACATGTTCGTGTCGTCGGTTTATCGAAAATTGGTGGCCGAATCCGCACGGCAGAACCCAGCGGTGTTGCGCAACATCCTCGACTTCGAGAACGCCGTTACCAGCACGGATGCGGATGACTGTGATCCGCTGCTCGCTCGCCACGACCGGATAATCGAGTTCGAAACGCAACGATCA
Source organism: Natronolimnohabitans innermongolicus JCM 12255 (assembly GCF_000337215.1). GTDB lineage: Archaea > Halobacteriota > Halobacteria > Halobacteriales > Natrialbaceae > Natronolimnohabitans > Natronolimnohabitans innermongolicus. The sequence continues at coordinate 1,592 of NZ_AOHZ01000044.1, forward strand.
GCCTACGAAGGGAGCGATCTTGGAATTCTAGAGAAAGGACACATCACCGGATCCTTCGCAACAGATGCGCTACAGGCACACATCCAGCGATCGGTCGTAAAAGCCCGTGAGTAAATCGCCTCTGGGTCAAGTGATTCGAGAGTCGGAAATTCACGTCGTCAACGGAAATCCTTCGAATTTTCGACCGACTCCGAGGCTTCCTGTTTCTATGACGCGCTTTGCAGACACCGCTCGGAAGTCATCGGTAGCCGCAGGGACCGCAGTCTCCACAAGTCGTTCGAAAGGCGCAAAGCGTCGTTCGTGACTGAGCGAATCGGAGCTAAGCGGGAGCAAAGCTCCCGCGAGGTCAGCGGGACGTGGTCCCGCCAGAATTCGCGAGGTCCGCGAAACCTTCGGTTTCACTTGATGACGAGAGCCACGTGTATTCGGGCTATCCTGGCCCTAATATCGAGAACGTGAGAGCGGTGCTCGCGATGGTTCAGTGCGAACGATGGGGCGAACGACTGCGTCGAGATCGAGCCGCCGGAGAAGACGTTCGCAACGAGTGTGTTCACGCCTGGAACGTGTCGTCGCGAGGGGACGCCTCGAGCCAGCCGTACTCGCGGGCGACCTCGATGCCACGCACGACGTCCGGTTTGCTGTCGTACCCGACCCAACTTCGCACGCGACCGCGGGGAATCTCGAGCGCGCTCGAGATTGCGTGTGACCCCTTGTTCGGATGTGTGTTGGAGTAGCGACGACCAGCCTGGTAGTCGAGCACGGCGGCCCACGAATAGCTATACGCACCGCCGTCGTAGGTGCGCTCGAGATCGCAAGCCTCGAGGACCGGTGCGTCCCACTCCACACGGACTGTCAATTAACTCTACTAAAAAATCTATCGTGGTTGGACCGAAAACACAAAATCGCAAGACGGCAGCGCCTCAAGGCGGCGCTGTAACCTCACAGCACGCCCTTGATTATCACGTCTGAAAGCCTTTCCAACATCACAAACTGCCAGTATCTCATACTATCGGATGATTATATATACCCGTAATCCACTGGTTGCAATCAGCACCGGACGACGCTGAGAAGATGACGCCGAGGAACAGTCCAATCCCCCTCGAGCGCCACGGGCGACTACCATGGTCCCCGGAATAAGTCTTCTCACCGTTCANGCCGAGGAACAGTCCAATCCCCCTCGAGCGCCACGGGCGACTACCATGGTCCCCGGAATAAGTCTTCTCACCGTTCACGGGTGCGTTCATGGAACGAACCACAACCATGGATCTAACCAAATACAGAAACAAGCTGGTTGGCAGCGAAGACGAACGAGCAGTATCGCCCGTCATCGGGATCATCCTGATGGTCGCAATTACCGTCATTCTGGCGGCGGTGATCGCGGCATTCGTGCTGGATATGGGTCCAGATGATCCAGATCCAGCCGCTGCAATTGATGTTGACGAGCAAGGAAATGAAACGGTAGTGGAACTGCAGGGGACCACTGATGGAGATGGAGCTGTAGTTTGGAACGCAACCGACGAATCAGCTATGGATGGCAGTGATAGTAACGAACCAGTGTTAACTACGACTGGTCAAACATACACTGTCAACGAAAGTAATACTACTACTGTCCAAGTAATTGCCTTTAGTGGTGATGAGTCTGAGGAGAATTTAGAGGATTTCGATAACTACGCTATTGCAGAAGAATTCGAATACGAAGCGTAGTTATTCCTCATAAATTTCATCTTCTTAGTCGAATTAATCAATCTGTTATGTGTCTATACTATTAATAAGCTTAAGTCTCCATTCCCCTTCCCCAACGTGCCGGATATGAATATGATGGTCTCCCGCAAGCTCGCCGTTCTCATCGATTAGCCCCTCAACACGCATGTCGTCTTTCGGAAGCGTGATTCCAACCGAGTCGCTGTCCAGTTGTCGAAGTTTGTTCAGCGCCATACTCGGCGGGCAACCCCACTTCTCATAAAACTTGGTGAACCTATAGTATCCCAAGGTGTTCCGGTGGTTTCCCTGAGGATTTTGTCACATCGGGGAAACCGGGCGTCGTATGGCACTCAGCCTACCGCAGCAGTACGTTCCTGACACACTACGTCAGGAGGACGGCATCGACCTGACAGACAGCATTCTCGCGCCGTTGTTCGTGCTCGCGTCGTTCTCGATCGGCGCCGTCGGCACCCTCGAGTTCAGCGAGCCGCTGAACTTCGCGCTGACGGATTCGAACCTCGGTCGGAGCAAAGCTCCTCCCTGGTTCGAATCGTCAGTGCGTGATCGATTCGCTCCTCACGTCCGTTCGTCGCAGAATCCATGGGCCCTGACGGATTCGAACCATCGACCACTCGGTATCCCACACAACCTCACACGGTCAGGTTGCGTTATGAGCCGAGCGCTCTAACCAGACTGAGCTAAGGGCCCTCACGCGAACGAAACCGTGGAATGTAGTTAACAGTTACTCTCCGTCGCGCTCGAGCGAGCCGTTCTCACCCGGCTCGAAAAACGCGGCCATCTTCGTCTCGGCGCGCGCTTTTCGACGCTTTCGCTCGGCGATCGAAATTTCCTCGACGCCGTCAGGGACCGATCGGTCGTACGACTCGTAGTAGCCCTCGGTGACGACCCAGTCGTTGTAGTAGTCGGGTCGCACGTCGCGGATCAGCGTCAGGGCGACGTCGGCGCCGTTGCCGGCATTGACGATCGCCTGATGGTTCTGACTCGTGATCCGGCCCGCGGCGTACACGCCGTCGCAGTCGGTCCGTCCATCTTCGTCGGTCGGAACGACCATCACCGGACCCGGCTCTTCGGGTTCGCGCGTGAGATCGAGAGCCTCGAGAAACGCGGTGCGTGCCCAGGAGGCGACGATCACGCGCTCGGCCCGGACGGACCGGGCGTCGGTCTCGAGGACGAACCCGTCGTCGCCGTCAGTCTCGCCGCTGGAGGGTGCCCGTCGAACCGTCTCGACGCCCTCGCGGTGGGCCGTACAGCCGACTTCGCGGACGTGTTCGCGAGCCAGTTCGAGAAACTGCGTCGGCTGGATTCCGAACGGGAAGCCGAGGTAGTTCTCGAGGTGGGCCGACTTCAACAGGGAGGCGCGGTCGTGTTCGAACAGGATCGTCTCGAGGTCGGCGCGGGCGGTAAAGACGGCGGCCGAGCAGCCGGCGGGGCCGCCGCCGACGACGGCGACGTCGTACGCGGGTGGCGTATCGGTCGCGGTCTCGTCGCTCGTTTCAGTTGCTGTCGATGCGTCGGTCGCTGTCGGTGTCGAATCGGTATCGGTATCGGTCGTCGTCATCGGAGTAGCTGTGGCGGAGGGTCGTCGGTCGGGTCGTCGATTCGGCCGGTCGCGGCCGCGAGCAGTCGCTCGGTGTACGCTGCGTCCGGTTCGGTACAGAGTCGCCCCGCGGCGCCGGATTCGACGAGTCGCCCGTCTCGCATGACGACGATGCGGTCGGCGAGGTGGCGGACGACGCCGAGGTCGTGGCTCACGAGAACGAACGCACAATCCAGTCGGTCCTGCAATTCGAGCAGCAGGTTACACACCTGCGCGCGAACGGAGACGTCGAGGGCAGCCGTCGGCTCGTCGAGGACGACCAGCGACGGCTCGAGGGCGATCGCTCGCGCGAGGGCGACGCGCTGGCACTGCCCGCCGGAGAGTTCGTGCGGGCGCCGATCGGCGTGGCGGTCGTCGAGCCCGACAAGCGAGAGCAGATCCGAGACGCGCTCGCGGCGACGGTCGCGGTTCCAGCCGGCCTCGAGTAACGGTTCGGCGACGGCGGTTCGGACGCGCTGACGCGGATCGAGACTCGAGCGCGGGTGCTGGAACAGTCGGCCGACGGCGGCGAGTCGGTCGCGCGAGCGGTCGGCGACCGCTCCGACGGGAGCGCCCTCGAGGACGACCTCGCCGGACGTGGGCGACTCGAGACCGGTCACGAGATCGATCACGGTCGACTTGCCGGCGCCGCTCTCGCCGACGATGCCGAGGGTTTCGCCGCGTCGGACGGCGAGTGAGACGTCCGCGACGGCGGTTGCGTATCGGTCGCGTCCGCGCAGGCGTGCGAGCCACGAGTCGTCGATTGGGTACCGCTTCGAGACGCGGCGCAACTCGAGTAGCGGGTCGTCGTCTCCGGCCGACTCGCCGCCGTCGGCGCTCGTGATCGCGTTCGCGTCCGTCTCCGGTTCACATGTCGCGTCCGTTTCGCCGCGGGAGTCGGACCCGTTTCGAGTCCGCGCTGGCGACGGGTTCGGTTCGCCGAGCGCCGCGTCGGGCTCGCGGGTGTCGACCGCCTCGAGTTCGCCACAGCGAACGCGTCCGTCGCCGTCGTCGACCGTCGGCGGCGCGGTCGTTCGGCAGGTTTCGGTCGCGTGCGGACAGCGGGACGCGAACGAACAGCCCGTCCGCTCTGCGGTCGGATCCGGGACCGAGCCGTCGATCGTCGGCAACCGCTCGCCGGGTGCGGCGTTCTCGAGTCGGCAAGCGAGCAGCGATCGGGTGTAGGGATGGCGCGGCGCGGTGAGGACTCGGTCGGCGGGCCCCGACTCCATCAGTTCGCCGGCGTAGGCCACCGCGACGCGGTCACAGCGCTCGCCGACGAGTCCCAGGTCGTGGCTGACGAGCAGGGCCGCCAGATCGCGTTCGTCGACGAGGGACTCGAGCAGGTCGAGGACGGCGGCGCGAGTCGTCGCGTCGAGGGCCGTCGTCGGCTCGTCGGCGAGCAGCAGATCCGGCTCCGGGGCCAACGCGATCGCGATCGAGACTCGCTGGGCCTCGCCGCCGCTCAGTTCGTGCGGGTAGCGCTCGAGGTAGCCGGGATCGCCGAGGCCGACTCGCTCGAGGAGTTCGGCCGCTCGTTTCCGGCGCTCGGAAGCGCCCTCGTGCCAGTCCCAGTCGCGGGGATCGAGTGAGAGTCCGAGCGCCGACCGAACCGATCGATCGTCCGGACGGGCGGCGAGTCGCAACGCTTCCTCGAGGTGAAAGCCGACGGTACGCGTCGGCGTCAGCGTCGCCGACGGATCCTGAAAGACCGTCGAGAGCCGGGTCGCGCGGATGCGACGGCGGCGCTCGTCAGCGAGCGCGCGCAGCTCGGCGCCGTCGAAGGAGACCGTCCCCTCGACGCGAGCGTCGTCGCCGTGGAGCCCGGCGATCGCGCGGACCGCGGCGGACTTGCCACAGCCGCTCTCGCCGACGAGGCCGACGATTTCGCCGGTGTCGACGGACAGCGAGATCCCGTCGACTGCACGGACCGTCTCGGCGCCGGTCTCGAAGCGAACGCGGAGATCCGAGACGTCGAGTAGCGGATCAGTCACGGGTCACCTCCGTCTGCCCGCCGCGCTCGGTGCGGTCGTTCGGATCGAGGGCGTCTCGCAGGCCGTCGCCGAGCAAGTTCGTTCCGAGCACCGCGAGGACGATCGCGAGACCGGGCGCGTTGACCAGCCACGAGGCCTCTCGAAGGTGATGACGGCCCGTCGAGAGCATCGTCCCCCACTCGGGCGTCGGCGGCTGCGCGCCGAGCCCGAGAAAGGAGAGTCCCGCCGCGGCGAGGACGACGCCGCCGAGGTCGAGCGTCGCCAACACGACGACGGGGCCCGCGACGTTCGGGAGAACGTGTCGGCGTAACACGCGTCGACGCGGCGCCCCGGTCAGCCGCGAGGCCGCGACGAACGGTCGCTCGCGCAACTCGAGGACGCTCGAGCGAACGATCCTCGCGTATCGGGTCCAGCCGACGACGGCGAGTGCGAGGACGAGGTTGGTGAGGCTCGGCCCGAGGATGCCGGCGACGACGAGCGCGAGGACGATACCGGGAAACGCGAGCAAGACGTCGACGACGCGCATCAGCGTCTCGTCCACCCAGCCGCCGCAGTAGCCCGCGACGAGACCGACGGCGACGCCGATCGTGAGCCGAACTGCGGTGATCAGGACGGCGATGCCGAGCGTGATACGGGCGCCGTAGAGGAGTCTGGTCGCAACGTCGCGGCCGAGCTGGTCGGTGCCGAGGGGATGAGCGAACGACGGCCCCTGAAGCCGGTTGTCGAGGTGCTGGGCGTTCGGATCGTACGGGGCGAGAATCGGCCCGACGACCGCGAGGAGGGCGAGCGTAGCCACGACGACCGCGCCGGCGACGGCCGACGGATTCCGACGGAGCGCGCGCACGGTCGGATGGTCGAACCACGCCGAAATGCGACCCTCGGAGCCGCGTCTCTCGAGGACGCTCACGCGCCACCACCCCCGATCGAGATGCGCGGATCGAGCCGACGGTAGGCGAGATCCGTCAGCAGGTTGACCGCGACGAACGTCACGCCGACGAGCAGCGTGACGCCCTGAATAACGGGGAAGTCGCGAGCGAAGACGGCGTCGACCAGCAGCGTTCCGAGTCCCGGTCGCTGGAAGACGACCTCGACGACAACGGCGCCGCCGAGAACGGCACCCAGCTGGAGTCCGATCATCGTCACGACCGGCAACAGCGCCGTTCGCAGCGCGTGGGCGACGACGACGCCGCGCTCGGCGAGCCCGCGGGACCGGGCCGCGTCGACGTAGGGCTCCTCGAGCGTCTCGAGCAGCGACGAGCGGACGAGTCGAGTGAGGACGGCGGCCATCCCCGTTCCGAGTGTGATCGCCGGGAGCACGAGGTGGGCGAGCGTGCCCGCGCCGTAGACGGGGAAGACGCCGAGCCTGAGCGCGCCGCCGATGATGAGCAGGTAACCAAGCCAGAAGTTCGGCATCGAGAGTCCGAGCAGGGAGACGATCTGGCTAGCGTAATCGATCCACGTGTCCCGGTAGACGGCGCTGATGACGCCGGCGGGGAGTGCGATCGCGACGGCGACGAGCACCGACGCGCCGGCGAGTTCGATCGTGTTCGGGAGGTGGGCGACCAGAAGGTCGAGGACGTCGCCCTCGCCGTAGTAGGAGCGACCGAGGTCGCCGCGCAATGCGTCGCCGAGCCAGTTTGCGTACTGGACCGGAACGGGATCGTCGAGCCCCTGTTCGGCGCGGAACTCCCGGACGGTTTCCTCGTCGGGCTGGCGGCCCTGTCGTTCTGCGAGCACCGTCCGTGCGGGGTCGCCCGGCGTCAGATGGATCAGCCCGTAGGTGAGGACGGTGACGCCGAACAGGACGACGGTCGAACTCGCGATGCGACGCAGCACGTAGCTCATGGTGGCTCCGTCTCCCCTCGGTTCGGTCGGCTGCCGAGCGGTTCGGCTTCGCACTCGCCGTCTCGGTTGTTGGGGCGGTGCCAGACGACGATCCCGGCCGGGATCGAGTACTGGTACCGAACGCCCTCGGGCGTCGTCTCGAGCAGCGGCTCCAGCCGCTCGCCGAGGGCCTCGCGTGTCTCGGGCGCCGCGTTGGGGGCGAGTCGATCGGCGACCGCCCGAGGCGTCTCGGCCTCGTGACACCGGATGGCATCGTCGACGACACAGCGTGGATTCGAACCGGAACCGAGCCGATCGAGGACGCCCGCCACGTACAGCGCTCTCGGGATCGGATCGGACGGCTCCCCGTCGCGAATGTCCGCGAGCAGGCGCGCGTGGGGCGGTGCCACTCCGAGGCTGTCGACGACGACGAGCGTCCGGTCGGTCGCCGCGACGAGCGCGGACAGTGCAGCCTCGAGGTCGGACTGTGAGTACGTCGTCCACGCGGTAAGGACGAGGTCGTGGCGCTCGACGTCGACCTCGGGCCAGCGGCCGTGGCGGAACGCGACCGTGCCGCGTCGGTCGGCGGCGAGGGACTCGCGCACCCACTCGAGCATCGACCGCGAGTAGTCGACGGCGGTCACGCGGTCGACAGTCGCCGCGAGCCGGCGCGTGTACCGACCGGTTCCGGGCCCGACCTCGAGGGCCGACGCCGATCGCTCGGCCGCGCGGCGGATGATCGTCCACCCTTCCGGTGCCGTCCGGTCCGGAAATCGCTCGCCGTAGTGTCGCGCGTTGGCCCGCCAGTACTCGCGGTCGTCGTCAGGAGTCCAACAGCCGAGGTCGCCGTTCGCGGCGAGCCGACGCCAGGCGCCGGCGTAGTCGAGGGGCGGCCGCTCGGCGAGACGCAGACGATCCTGATCGTCGCCGCGCTGGCTGGTCTTCGGTGGTCGCTGCGTTCGGCGCACTCGAGTCATCACTCGTCGAGACGGTCGAGTTCGGTGAAGTCGGTCATCGCACTGACGGGGTGAAGCGTCGGGCCCGTGAGCTCGGTCTCGTGGGCGACGACGTACTCGAGGTAGTACAGCGGCAGGACGACGCCGGCCTCGACGACGCGTTCCTGTACCTCACCGTAGAGCTCGCGTTTCGCCTCGAGGCCGTCGGCTCGATACCCCTCCTCGATGAGTTCGTCGACCTCCGAGCCGAGGTTCATCACGCCGGTTCCCTCCTCCTCGTAGAGCTGCTTGTTGTCGCTGCCTTCCGAGTGGAACATCGCCCGGACGAGGTAGTCCGCCGCGGCGCTGTTCGACCCCAGGGTGGCGATCGAGACGTGGGCCTCGCCGTCGGTGAGCGTTTCCATGAACGCCGCCGATTCGACGCTCGTGATCTCGCTGTCGACGCCGATCTCGTCGAAGCGATCCTGCAGGATCTCCGCGACGTTCCGGTCGTCGGGCTCGTCGCCGTCGATCAGGATCGAGAGCGTCTCGCCGTCGTAATTCGACTCGTCGACCAGGTCGCGAGCGGCCTCGAGATCGGGGCCGAACGCCGGGAGCTCGTCGTGGATCGCCCACGGTATCTCCGGCGAGATGGGACCTCGAGCCGGCTCGCCGACCCCCTCGAGAACGCTGTCGACGATCGTCTCCTGATCGACGGCGTACGCCAGCGCTCGCCGCAGGGTCTCGTCGTCGGTCGGCTCCTTGTAGATGTTGATGGCGCCGAAACACGTCCGCGGCGTCAGCTGACTGTCGGTCGTCGTCCCCTCGGCTTCTTCGAGTCTCGAAACGGCGCTGCGAGGTGGTTCGAGGGCAACGTCGGCATCTGTCCCCTCGAGGGCCTGGACGCGTGTCGTCGGATCGCCCACGACGTCGAGTTGGAGCTCCTCGACGGCCGGAACGACGTCCCAGTGGTCTTCGTAGGGGACGAGCGTGACGTCGTCGCCGGAACGGTCCTCGAGTCGAAACGGACCGGTGCCGATCGCGGTATCGTCGTCCTCGTCGGTGTCCGAGTGGACGATGCCGAAGTAGTTGTGCGAGATCGTGCCCGGCAGCGTCGGGAACGGTTCGACCGTTTCGAACTCGACGGTGTGGTCGTCGAGGGCGCTGACGCCGTCGGGTTCGACGTTGATCCAGCCGGTCGCCTCCCAGTGGTCGATCGTCGCTTCGAACGAGGCGACGACGTCGTCGGCCGTCAGCGCGGCGCCGTTGTGGAAGGTGACGTCCTCGCGAAGGGAGAACTGCCAGGTCGTCTCGTCGGTTCGCTCCCAGTCGGTCGCGAGCAGCGGCTCGGGTTCCATCTCGGCGCTCGTTCCGACGAGCGGCTCGAAAACCCGCGTGTAGTAGGGAATCACGCCGCCGTAGACGCCCCACTGACCGTCCTGTGACGTATCGGAGCGAGCGACCGTGATCGATTCGCCGTCCATCGAATCGCCGAGGCAGCCAGCGAGCGCTCCGAGGCCGACGCCGACACCGGCGAGGACGTGCCGCCGTGAGTAACTCTTCGTCATGAGTAACTAGGAATTAGGACTGTATTAATACATTTTGCTAACCTAGACTCAGAGTTTGTTAAGCAGCTCGAGGGCCGTTCGACGATTCGCACTGCAGTCCGGTCGCGATTCGAACGCCGTCTCCGGCTGAACGCGGTCATACGACGCCGTTCACGCTCATCGCAAATATACTTGTCTAAGTGCAAGTGTGGTTTATCTACCGGCAGAGAACGACTACTGACAGTCGCTGTACGCGTCGGAAAAAGTGCGGACGAACGCGGCGTCGGCGGTTCAGCTATCGCCCTGATAGGCCGAGAGCGACTGGTCCGTCGTTCCGGTTCGGTGGCGCGTCGCCAGCCCCGCCAGATGGGGCGCTTCGGGAACGATCAGTTCCTCGCAGGCGGTCTCACAGGCGCCCGTACTCCCCGGGAGACAGAACACCGGCGTATCGACGGCGATGCCCGCCGTCGCGCGCGAGGCCATCGCGCGGGTCCCGATCTCGTCCCACGAGAGCGATCGAAACAGTTCGCCAAAGCCCGGCAGTTCGCGCTCGAACAGCGACGACGTGGCCTCCGGCGAGACGTCGTCGGCCGTCACGCCCGTGCCGCCGGTCGTCACGACGACGTCCACGTCGCGGCGCGCGACCAGTCCGCGGACGGCGGTTCGGATCGCGGAGTAGTCGTCGCGCACGAGCAACCGTTCCCGAATTTCGTGCCCCTCCGCCTCGAAACACTCCTGAATCGTATCCCCGCCCGGATCGTCCGGGTCCGCCTCGTCGGCCTGTGCGCGCGAACTCGAGACCGTTACGATGGCGACGTACAGCGGCTCGATGATATCGTGTCCGTGATCGTCGGTACTCCGGCGGTCGTCGCGGTCGGATGTCATGTGTGTACGTCCACACCGGCGGGCGATAATAGTGCCCCCGCCTGCAGCGCTCGCGCGTTCGGCGATGCGGGAGGACGTCGCCGCCAGCGGGGACACCGACACGGCACTCCGGACGCAACTGCCGTGCTCAGGACTGGTCGGTCGCGGCCGTAACGACGGTCGACTCGCCCATCCCCGTCGGCGCGGGATTGTTGAACGTCGACCACGCTGCGTCCATCTCCGCGTCGGTCAGCAGGCAGTCGTCCAGACGCGCCTGCAGATCGTCCATCGAGAGGTTACGGCCGATGAGCGCGAGTCGCGTTTCCCGGTCGCCCCACTCGTCGTCCCACGAGAGATCGGGTTGGCTCTGCCGGTACTGCTCCCGGCGCTCCGCTGAGAAACTGGCGATCCAGCGGCCGGTGACCTCGAGCGACGTCTCCGTCCCGGCGTAACTCATCGTGATGGCCTGGCGCTCGCGGCCGGCGATCCAGCACAGCCCCTTCGCGCGAACGAGTCCCTCCGGGAGGTCGGCCAGCAGCGCCGCGAAACGTTCGGGGTGGAACGGGCGGCGACGATGGTAGGTGTCGACATCGATGCCGTACCGTTCGGGCGGGTGCGTGTGATCGTGTTCGTGGTCGTGTCCGTGGCTGTGATCGTCACCGTGCCCGTTCGAGCCGTGTGCGTGTGCGTGTTCGTCGTCGCTAGCCTCGCGTTCAGCGCCCGCTTCGATCGCTCGCTTCCAGCCCGCGGCGTCGGCCGCCGCCTCGAGGTCGAACCGACCGCTGTCGAGGAGCGTCTCGGGCTCGAGCGCGCCGTACTCCGTCCGAACGATCTCCGCGCGAGGCTGGAGCGTCTCGAGCACCGACACCACGCGCTCGCACTCGGCGTCGTCGACGAGGTCGCACTTGTTGACGACGAGCAGGTCGCAGAACTCGACTTGCTCGAGCAGCAGATCCGCGAGCGGTCGGCTGCCGCTCTCGTCGGGCCCCTGTCGGACCGGCGGCTCCTCGCTCGCAGTCCGATCCCCGTTCCCGTTCCCGTCCTCGTTCTCGTTCTCGTTCTCGTCGCCGCTGTCGTCTCCATCTCCGTCTACCGCCACGAACCGGTCGTGAAACCGCCGCGCGTCGACGACGGTGACGACCGCGTCTAAGTCGTAGGGGCCGCCCGCGGGCCCGCGGACGAACTGGCGGGCGATCGGTTCGGGTTCGCCGACGCCGGAGGCCTCGACGACCAGGTACTCGAAGTCGTGTTCCTTCCAGAGCCTGATCACCGACCGGGAGAGTTCGCTGCCGAGGCTACAGCAGATGCAGCCGTTCTCGAGGGCCAGCACTTCCTCGCCGGTTTCGAGGTCGGTGCGCGCTTCCACGAGGTCGGCGTCGACGTTGACGCTGCCGACGTCGTTTACCAGGACGGCGATTTCGCGATCGGTCGACTCGAGCAAGCCCGACAGCAGCGTCGTCTTGCCCGCGCCGAGTTCGCCACAGAGGACGGTGACGGGGACGCTCATTTACTGACTCGAGAGCGCGAGTTCACGTCGGTCTTCCGATCTGCCGAACGGGTCGGGGTAGGCGTCCCAGTCGTCGTTCATCTCCGCGTCGGTGAGGACGCAGTCGTCGAGGCGGTCGATCAGAGGCTGCTCGTCGAACTCTCGGCCGATGAAGACGAGACGGGTCATCCGGTCGCCCCACTCGTCGTCCCAGTCGTCCTCGAGGCCGGGGCGAGCGGCGAAGAACTGCTCGCGCTTCGCTTTCGGGAGCGTCGCGAGCCACTGTCCGGACGGCCCGGCGCGAACCGAGGTCCCGGCCTTGTCGATCCCCATCGCGACGTCCTCGCGGCCGGCGCTCCAGAAGAAGCCCTTCGCGCGGATGAGTTCGGCCGGCAGCGCCGGAAGCAGGCTCGCGATCCGCTCGGGGTGAAACGGCCGGTCGCGCTGGTAGACGAACGACGTGACACCGTGTTCCTCCTGTGGATCGTGGTGGTGGTCGTGTTGCAGTTCGTGCTTCCAGCCCGCAGCGGCCTGTGCGCGCTCGAAGTCGAACTCACCGGTGTCGAGGATCGACGTCGGATCGACGTCGCCGAACTCCGTTCGGACGATTTCGGCACGGGGCTGGAGTCGCTCGAGGACGGCCTCGATCTCCTCGAGGGCATCGTCGGGGACGAGATCACATTTGTTCAACAGCAGGACGTCGCAGAACTCGATCTGATCGAGCAGGACCTCCTCCGGAACGCGGCCGCTCTCGTCGGCGAGTTGGTGGTCGGTCAGCGCCGTTCCCGTGTCGAACGACTCCCAGATGCTGTGGGCGTTGACGACGGTGACCATCGTATCCAGTTCGTACGTGTCGGTCGGATCGTAGTTGGCGTCCTCGTACCCCATCGCGAACGTCTGGGCGACCGGAATCGGCTCCGAAATGCCCGAGGATTCGACCAGTAGGTAGTCGAACTCGAGGCGGTCGGCGAGTCGCCCGACTTCCTCGAGCATGTCGCCGCGCAGCCGACAGCAGATGCAGCCGTTCGAGAGTTCGACGATCTCTTCGTCGCCGCCCAGGTCAGTCTGCTGGGCGACGTGCTCGGCGTCGACGTTGACGTCGCCCATGTCGTTGACGACGACGGCCACCTCGTGGCCGTGATCGGCGGTCAGCACGTGGTTGAGCACGGTCGTTTTGCCGGCGCCGAGCGGGCCGCTCAGGACGGTGACGGGAATGCGGTCGGTCATAGACTGATTGTGAATACGGACTCGAGTCTTGTTAATGTTAGTTATTACATAGTCTCCGAGCACAGCATAACAAATTCTATTATTACTGATGTAGGAGTTCATACTAACGATGCCCATTGTCAGCGTTTCGATGCCCGCCGACCTGATCGAGCGACTCGACGCCCACGCGGCCGAACACGACTACACCGGTCGCAGCGAAGTCGTCCGGGAAGGCGCGCGGACGTTGCTGACCGAATTCGACGACGACCGTCTCGCCGGCGACCCGCTGGCTGCCGTCGTTAGCGTCTTCTACGACTTCGGGACCCAGCACGTCGAACGCCGCGTCACCGAACTCCGCCACGAGCACGACGCCCACATCGCCTCGAACGATCACAGCCACGTCGAGGACTACTGTGTGGACTGCTTCGTCCTCGAGGCGGATCTCGACGCGATCTCGACGTTCGTCGGCAAACTCCGCGCCGTCGAGGACGTCGAGACGGTCGACTACTCGTTGGTGTCGCTGGACTCGATCGGCCACCTGCAGGACGCGTGACGCGTCCGCCGGACCGCTATCCCGACCGCGGCTGACGAAGGTCGTCGAGTCGCTCCTCGAGCAGGTAGTCGTCGGCCGAGTTGATTCCGGCGCGCCGGTCGTTCTCCGGTTTCCGGAACCGAATCTCCATCTTTCCGTTCGCGGCGTCGGCGACGGGCACCAGGTATTGATTGTCGTTGAGCGGATCGTACACCGCGAAGTACTCCACGCGGCCGTCGGACCCCGCACGGTCGTAGCCGTCGCCTCGGCGGCGCGTACCGACGGTCTCGAACGCGACCGTTCCCGCCGTCTTCCGATACGCCGTTTTACACTGAATGCGATGGAACCGGCCGCCGACGTCGACGACCAGATCGTACGGTTCGTTGCCGGACGTCGGAACGAGAACTGGAATGTCTCGCAGGGCGAACGCCGCTCGAAGGAGTTCTTCGGTGGCGTGACCGCGTTTCTGTGGCTGCTCGAGGTTCTCGTAGCACGTGGTTCGATCGAGCATGCACGGAGTTGCCGCTCGATGCGGGATAAACTACAGCACGAACGGACAACCGCGCGAAGGCGCGCGCTGTAGGCGACCCTGAGCCGACGCGAAGGGGCGTCGATACGCTCGCGCGAGGGGCGAGTGAACAAGCGGAGCGAGTGAGCGAGCCGGTTGGGGAGGGTGTGGAAATCCCTCGTAACCACGAGCGGAGGAGATATCACACATACCGCCGGCTCTCGAGTCAGGCTCGTCGTCTCCCCGATTCGGAGAGTGCTTCGGAGAACTATCGGGCGCCGACGCCAGAACTCGAACAGGTGCGAGACAGTCCGGGTCGCTCACTGCGTTCGCGACCGGCTGCGACTCGCGTGTTCGAGCCCGGCTTATTCCGCTGTTTCTCTCGTCGAATTCGCTCGGAGCAACGGCTCCTCGAGAGTTGTTCGATAAAACAATGCGTCCGGAACGCTACGCGTTCCGGTCTACACGAAAATTTTCGAGCGCCGAAGCCAGGACTCGAACCTGGGACAACCTCGTTAACAGCGAGGTGCTCTACCATCTGAGCTACTTCGGCCCATCTCATGATAGCCGGGTGCATTTGATAGGGCTTTCGTTTTGCTTGCTCCGTGTTGGACACCCTTTCACACCCCGCTCGAGGAGCGTTCGATACTCTTTCACGCGGTCGCCGACAACCCTCGTACAATGAGCGTGGACGAGGACGAACGCGGAGATCGAGACGACTTCGAGTCGGTCGTTGCCGCGGCCCGTGAGCGCATCGACCCCGACGAGGCAGAGCGCGAACGGCTCCGGGCGGTCGCCGACCGACTCACCGAGCGCGCCGAAGCGGCCGCGACCGAACGCTGTCCCGACGCCGACGTCATACAGGTGGGATCGTCGGCCCGCGGCACGTGGATCAGCGGCGACCGCGACATCGATATCTTCGTGCGCTTCCCGCCCGAACTCGACCGCGAAACCCTCGAGACCTACGGCCTCGAGGTCGGCCACGCGACGGTTCCCGACGGCCACGAGGAGTACGCCGAACACCCCTACGTCAAGGGCACCGTCGACGGCTTCGACATCGACGTCGTCCCCTGTTTCCGCCTCGAGTCGGCGACCGAGATCCGCTCGGCCGTCGACCGAACGCCGTTTCACAACCGCTACCTCCAGAACCGTCTCGACGAGGAGCTCGCGGCCGACGTTCGGCTCACGAAGGGCTTCATGAAAGGCGTCGGCGTCTACGGCAGCGACCTCCGCACCCGCGGCTTCAGCGGCTACCTCACCGAACTGCTCGTCTGCGAGTACGGCGGCTTCCGCGAGCTGCTCGAGGCCGCCGCCGACTGGCAGCCGCCGATCGAACTCGACCCCGAAGACCACGGTCGAGAGTCCTTCGCCGATCCGCTGGTCGTCATCGACCCGACCGATCCCGAGCGCAACGTCGCCGCGGTCTGTGCGGCCGACAACGTCGCTCGGTTCCAACACTACGCGCGCGAGTTCCTCGAGGCGCCGCGGACGGACCCCTTCGACGCCGACGCGCCCGACCCCCTCACCGAGTCTGAGCTCCGCGATCACCTCGAGCGTCGCGGGACGACGCCCGTCGCCCTTCGATTCGACGCTCCCGACCTCGTCCCGGACCAGCTCTACCCGCAGCTTCGAAAGTCGCTCGCGGGCGTCACCGACGGCCTCGTCGACCGCGGCTTCGACGTTTTCCGCGGCACGACGTTCGCGGACGAGACGGCCGTCCTGTTCGTCGAACTCGCCGTCGCCGAGCGCCCGGCGGTCGAACACCACCGGGGGCCGCCGGTCCAGGTTCGTACTCACGCGGAAGGATTCTACGACGCCTACGCCGACGATACGGACGTCTACGGTCCGTTTATCACCGAAGACCGCTACGTCGCTGAGCGACCCCGAGAGTTCACCACCGCCCGCGGATTCCTCGGGAGCGACCGACTATTCGACGTCGGCCTCGGCGCCCACGTCGAGACCGCACTCGAGACCGACTACACGGTGTTGACCGACGACGATATCACGGCGCTGTGCGAGGAGTTCGGACGCGAACTTCGACGGTACTTCGAGCCGAAGCCCTAATCTGACGGGTCCAGCACGCCATTCCCTCGAGAAAAGCGACCGGAGGGTGGAACGAAACGCACAGAGAACGGAGCGACCACATTCCGCTCGACTCAATCCTCGGACTCGAGCTCTAGTTCGTATCCGTGTGCCTCCGCGACGTCGGCAAGTGCCGATTTGGCGTTCTCTCCGCAGTCCGAATCGGGCTCGATCGGCTCGCGACCGTCGAACGTCTCGTGGACGATAGCGACGCTGTCGGCCAGCACGTCGAGTCCGTAGCCGCCCTCGAGGATGAACGCCAACGCGGCGTCGACGTCGGCGGCGAGGGTTCGCAACCGGTCGGCCATCAGCGCGTAGGCTTCGGTCGAAAGCCGGATGCGCGAGATCGGATCGTGGCGGTGGGCGTCGAAGCCGGCGCTGATCAACAGGAGGTCGGGATCGAAGTCGGTCAGCGCGCGCACAATCGGCCCTTCGACCGCCGCCAGATACTCCCCGTCGTCCGTGCCCGCGGGCATCGGAACGTTCATCGTCGTTCCCGCGCCGGCGTCCTCGCCGGTTTCGTCGATGGCGCCGGTGCCCGGATACAGCCCCTGTTCGTGAATCGAAACGAAGTAGACGTCCTCGCGGTCGTAGAAGATGTCCTGCGTGCCGTTGCCGTGGTGGACGTCCCAGTCGACGATCGCGACGCGGTCGACATCGTACTCGTCGGTGTCGAGTGCGTACTGGGCGGCGACCGCGGCGTTGTTGACGAAACAAAAGCCCATCGCGTCGTCGTAGACGGCGTGATGGCCCGGTGGCCGCCCGATCGAGAACGGCGTCTCTCGACCAGTCGCCCCCTCGAGCGCCTCGTCGACGGCCCAGCAGGCGAGGCCGGTGCTGTGGCGAACCGCATCCCACGTCTCTTCGACGGCCGTCGTATCCGGGTCCCAACTGCCACCGCCGTCGGCACAGAACTCCCGAACCGACTCGAGGTACTCCCGATCGTGGACGGCCGCCATCCGGTCGAGGTCGCAGGGGTCGGCCTCGACGTACTCGACGCCGTGTTTCTTCTTCAGTCGTTCCCGGATCGCGCGGAGCCGGTCCGGCGTCTCGGGGTGGCGCGAACCGGGATCGTGTGCGAGACAGACCTCGCTGTAGCCGAATTGCATCTCACTCGAACAACGAGAAGTACGTCTCGATGTCGTCCTCGGTAATTGTTCGTCGGTCGGCGTGGTGAGCGAGGATCGCGGCTGCACGCGCGACGTTGTCCGCGTAGTCCTCGAGAATGTCAGCGAGCGCCACGCGTGCGTCCATCGAGACGCGATACCGATCGTCAATATTCAGTCTGGCGATGCGGTCGACGGGCGCGACGGGAAGTTCGAGGTCGTCCTTGTCGACGACCTGTTCGACGCCGAAATCCTCCGCCATCAGCGTCTTGCGCCCGTCCGAACTCGCCGCTGTGGCGGCATCGACGGCGAGTTCGCTCCCGTGTTCTTGAATCCGTGTCGCGAGTTCCTCCGACGCGTCGGCACTCACCCGAAGATCGCCCGCGTTCCGCCGGATAATCGTGTCCACCGGGGCGAACGGGAGTTCGACGTTCATACCATGATAGGCGGAGCAAAGTCCCTTAACGCTTTTCCTAGGCGGCCGATGAGGTTGCTCGCGGCGTCAGAAGACGTCGCTGGCCTCGAGACGGCCGTCCCGGACGACCCCGCGGGCGGTTACCTCCTCGCCGAGTCCGACGTCGGCGTCGGTCGCGACGCTCATCGTAGTCTCGCCGTCGTCTAACACGACGGGGTTGCCGGCCTGCACGACGACGCCGGTGAACTCGAGTTCGTCGCCGTCGCCCGGTTCGTCCGACGTCACGCCCGATTTCGACTGAGACTCGGACTCGGACGCGGAGCCGGCTGCGGTGTCGGGCGTCGAACTCGAGTCCGCCCCACCAGACTCGTCCGCCGGTGCGGCGCTTTCGTCGGCGTCGTCATCTCCGGCGAACGCCGATAGTCCGGTGTTGTCGCTCGCGGCGCCGCTTCGCTCGCCTCCGGCGCCGGCACCGGCGCCAGCGTCGGCCGACGCCGACTCGGACTCGAGGACGGTCACCGTCGACTGCCAGCCCGCGGAAGCCTCCAGCTCCTCCTGCCAGCCGTCTTTGATGTCGACGTCGCCCAGTGCGACCTCGTCGCCGGGGCCGACGTCGGTGTCGGCTTTCTCGCCCCACAGCGCGACGCGGATGTCGTCGGTGGCGTCCTGGACGCGGATGTTGCGAACCTGCCCCTCCGAGCCGTCGTCGCGGTCGAACGTCCGCTTCGGGTCCGCCGAGCGAACGACGCCCGCGAGGTCGACTGTCTGGCCGATCTCGACGTCCTCGATCGGCGTGCTCTCGGGGACGTACTCGACGTCCTCGTCGACCTCCTCGACGGCGCCGCGGTTGCCGACGTGAAGCTCGAGCGTGCCGTCTCGTTCCTTGACGTAGCCGTCGACGACCTCGACGGTCGTGCCGGGGTCGATCTCGGTTGCGAGATCCGCGCGCTCGTCCCAGAGAGTCACGCGCACGCGTCCGGTAGAATCCCCGAGAACGAGGTTCGAAACTTTGCCCTCCGAGCCGTCGTCGCGGTCGAACGTGCGAACGCTGTCGGTATCGAGGACGAGTCCGACGAGATTGACGTTCGAGAGGCCGAGCGAGAGCGCGTCGACCGTGTGGGTGTCCATCGCCTGCACGTCGCCGATCTCCGTATCCGGATCGGGTTCGACCTCGTCGACGCTGACCTCGACGCCGGAGTAGCCCTCTTTGGGTCGACCCTTGATCCGCAACACCTGATTCTCCTCGAGCTCCTCGATCGCCGCTTCGGCGTGCTCGTCCCAGAACGCCGCCCGGACGGAGCCGGTCTCGTCGGCGACCTCGACGTTGACGACGCGGCCGTCCTCGTCCTCGCCGTCGCGCTCGAAGGTCCGAACCTCGCCGATCGAAAGCACCTTGGCGACGAACTTCGCCTCCTCCATGCCGGGTTCGATGTCGGCGACGCCGCCGACCTCGCTCTCGCCGATCTCGTGAGCGACGAGCATCGCCGCCGTCTCCTCGTCCGCGAGTCCCCCCATCTGCTCGACTTTCGCCTCGACGGCCTCGCGAAACTCCTCGAGAGAAACGTCGGCCTCGAGGTCCTCGTACACGCCCTCGATGTCGCTCATTCTATGTTCGTGCATGAGTAGGTCGCGCATAAGCGTTGTTCATTCGGTGTGCCGGGTCGCCATCGCGTCCGGCGGTACCGAGCCCCGAACGGCCCGAACGCTGCGAATCCGTCCGCTCGACTCGCGGGCCGACCGCGGCCGACTCGAGCGGGCTCGAGAGCGAAGACATACCCACTGCTGGCTTCGGGATCGTATATAAAGTACAGCTCGCCGATTCTGTCGGCCGCCCGCAGCGCCAGCGCCTGACCCGTGTGCGTCGACGCCGTCCGCCGACGCGACGGGTAGGCCAGTCAGCGACGCCAACCCGACGCCGCCGAGTCCACCGAGGATCGCGCGCCAGGATTGTCCGTCGCCGTTCGAGTCGTTCGTGTGCATTTCGAATCATCACTAGATCAACACAATATTAAATATTGCTACGGATTAGAATTGATTGAAAGTATCATTCTTTGGAATAGTGTATGGATAGTTACGACCCGAACGAGAGATCAGGCCGACAGCTGTCGTAAACGGCAGTTCCGCGCGATGGTCGACTACACGCTCGTTCGTCCGAAAGGGTCGGTGGCTCGAGAGTCGCGGTCTCGAGGCCGTTCGTGCGTGAAATTGTCGTGCGAGAGTCGATCGCTTTCGAAAGTGCTTTAATGTCCACGCGGCTACGTAGAGATGAGTCCTGATAGGGTAGTGGACTATCCTCTTGGCTTGCGGAGCCAGGGACCGGAGTTCAAATCTCCGTCAGGACGCTCACTTATCGCGAGTGCTTCACGTTGTTCAGCACTCGCTCTCGCGTTCGCGACCTGACGTGCCTCACGCTCACTTCGTTCGCGTGAGACTCCGTCAGGACGTTTTCACCGACGCAATAACGCCGAGCGCAGCGAGGCGTCTGCGTCGGTGCAAAACTCCGATACGGAGATTTGAGCAGGGAAGTCGCAGCGCGACTGAAGGGAGCGACCGTCTTCCCGCGTTCAAATCCCCGCCAGGACGCTCTGCAGGGCGGGTTTTGGTCGATCGTCGAAAAGCCTCCTCGAGTCCCCGATTCACTGCCAACAGGCACGAACGGGCGACACCTATTTTATCTCGAAGCGAAACGCTTCGAATATGCTCGACAGTCTGGTCGTCTTTCTGGTCAGTCTCCTGATCGGCGGACTGGGACTTCACGTCGGCGCCGTCGTTATCGTAGACGTTAGCAATTACACGTACGCGTTCTTCACCGCGCTGTTCGGCGCGATCATCTGGAGCGTCTTCGGCTTCCTCTTCGGCTGGATTCCGTTCCTCGGCCCGATAATCGTCCTGCTCGCGTACCTGGCCGTCGTCAAGCGACGATATCCGGGCGGCTGGATCGACGCTGCCGGGATTACGCTGGTCGCCTGGATCGCCGTGCTCGTCGTGCTGTACGCCCTCGCGACCGCTGATATCACGACGTTCGAT
Source organism: Natronolimnohabitans innermongolicus JCM 12255 (assembly GCF_000337215.1). Taxonomy (GTDB): domain Archaea; phylum Halobacteriota; class Halobacteria; order Halobacteriales; family Natrialbaceae; genus Natronolimnohabitans; species Natronolimnohabitans innermongolicus. Next base: position 22,416 of record NZ_AOHZ01000044.1, read on the forward strand.
GCCATCGGCGTGCCGGGGACGTGACGACGAATCGCTGACCCGACTGAATCGTTCGAACTGCGTTTCGGCCGCGAGCGGTCGCGCGGTCGCGACTCGAGTCGCCGTGCTCGTCTCGCATCGCCTCGAGTGCCGACTTCCGTCACCGATGAGCGGCCGTCGTGTGCCGACAGGGGCGTTACCGTCGCTCGGTTCCGAACCCGACCGCGGAGTGTCGAGGACGATGACCGGAACCCACCCCACCGACGACGGCGCACAGGAGGAGAGACGAACAAGCGGGGACGGCGGCGGAACCGAAACCGAAACCGGAGCCAAACGCGGCGAACGATCGCCCGGCGTGAGCCGTCGACGAGTCCTGCAGACGACCGCGGCGACGGCGGTCGGCGGCGCGGGGCTGGCCGGCGCGACCGGAACCGCCTCCGCCAGCGGCTTCACGGGCTGTGACGACTGGCTCGAGGCGCCCGCTGAGTTCCCCGAAATCGATCTGACGAGCAGCAACCCGTCGGCGATGAATTTCGACGACCTCGAGGACGCGGACGAACTCGTCGTTCACGTCCACGGCTGGCTGGGCCTCGAGACCAGCACGGAGCAGGCGTACACGCTCGAGACGTCACTCGAGGAAAGTGACTACGACGCGTCGGTCGTCGCGGCGTCGTGGTCGGCGGACACGCTCAACTACTGGGGCGCCGAGAGCGAGACGGAGACCGCGGGTCGGCGCCTCGCCTCGTGGCTACGAGCCGATCGAATCGACCTCGAGGAGACGACGGTCCGCCTCGTCGGGCACTCGCTCGGCGGTCGCTGCTGTCTCGAGGCGCTCGCGTCGCTCGGGGACGAGGCGACCGTCGACAGCGTCGCCCTCGTCGGCACCGCGGCCGACGACGACTCGGTCTGTACCGACGGGGAGTTCGCATACGGCGTCTCCACCGGCGCCGACGCAGTCTACAACTACCACTCCGAGAACGACGACAGCGTCTGCTACGGCTACGATGTCCAGTCGCTCTCGAGCGGTCTCGGCTGTGCCGGATCGGACTGCGAGGGCGGCTGGACCACCGACGACAGCGGCTCGGTCCCGGACAACTACACCGACGTCGACGTGACCGACGACGTCGATGACCACTGCGACTATCTGAAACCCGAGGTCGGCTGCGTGCCGCGACTCGTCGCGGATTTCGAGTCGGAGTCCGAGTCGGATGCGGAGTAGCGATTCGAACGCGGAGTGACGGCTCGGACGCGAGCCGACGACTCGAGGCGGCCGGTCGACGGCGTCGCCACTCGAGGTCGTAAAACGGGTGAGAGGAGTAAGCCCCCTTCTGTTCGTCCCGGCATTCGGCTGAGCGTCCGCGCCGTCCGCGACCGCAAAGCGGTCGCGGGGCGTTCGGGCTACCACGGCGCGGACTTGCACCGGTGAGGGTTCGCCGTTCCATCGATCCTCGGCCGTCAGGGTGCGGTCGATCGCGTCGAACGCGATCCACGGGTTCGAACCGTGTGACGAAGCGACCACACTCCCTCAGCGGGTCAACTCCCCTTCCTCTCGGTCGGGTTCGCACGCATCATCGGTCGGGCCGAGACGTGTCGTTTCTGTTCCAGAGCCAGCGGTCTCCCGCTCCGGACTTGCGTCCGGTCACCTGCCCGAACAGGTGGGGGGACTTTCCTCGCGGGCGTGATCCATCCCAACGGGATGAATCACGTTGTGGTTGCGCGTCCCGGAGGGACGCACACCCCTGGTGAGTCCGCCGTCGCCGGCGGACGCATCGCGGCAGCCAGGCTCTCTCTCCCGGTCGTCCTAGGCGCGGCGACCGAATAAGTCCCCCGGTCGAGGGGCATAAAAAAGCCGCCGAGTGGAATGGAAGCGTTTTAGGATAACTATACCCATGTGTTCCTGTATGTCTCAGGGACAGGGCGCCGACCTCTCCTACGAAGACGGTGCGCGTGCGGTCGAACTCGCGCGCGAAGCCGTCGAGTCGTTCGTACAACACGGGCAACGAGAACAGCCGGGCAGCATGCGCGAGGCCTTCTACCAGCGCACCGGTGCGTTCGTCCGCCTCGAGTCGACCCGCGGACGGGGCAGCCTGCGCGGCTGTGCCGGCGGCTACCGTTCCGGCGAGCAGCTGGGCCACGTCATCGTCGACGCGGCGATCGAGGCCGCAAGCGAGGACTCCTGTGGCTCGGAGGTAACGCCCTCGGAGCTACCGAACCTCACGGTCTCGATCTGTGCGGTCAACAACGTCGTCCTCACCGACGACCCGCTGGCCGACCTCGAGCTCGGCACCCATGGCGTCGCCATCGACGGCGGCGGCGAGGGCGGTTGGCTCTACCCGACGGTGCCCGTCGAGAACGGCTGGAGCGCCCGCGAGTATCTCGACCGAACCTGCCGGAAGGCGGGGCTCCCACCGAACGCCTGGCAGAACGACGACGTCGTCGTCACGCTGTTCGAAGGCCAGGTGTTCCGCGAGCGCGACGCCGACGGCAGCATCGAAGAACTCTGAACGCGCCTTGCCGATTGCGGTTGCGTCGCTTTCTTACAGGTCGCCGTCCCACTCGAGCCAGCGACGCCTCCTACTGACGTCACTCGCGTGTGTCGCTCGAGTAGCGGCGGACTCGAGTGGGCATACAAAACTCACTCGTCACGCTTATGCGGACCGACTGAGGGAGTGCGAACGTGACTCGGGAGTCCGAACCGACGCCGTCGCGGGAGTCGTCGGGCGGCGTCAGTCGACTGCTGTTCGCGACGGTGGCGCGCCCGTTCCGCCGCCAGACCGCGTTGAACTGCTGTTATCTGGCCCTCTCCGTGCCGCTCGGGATCGGTTACCTCGCCTTCCTCATCGGCGGGCTCTCGCTCGGGCTGACGCTTTCGGTACTCCTGATCGGCGTTCCCATCCTGCTGTTCGTACTGGGGACCAGCCACGTCTTCGCGGCGTTCGAGCGTACTCTCGCCCGCCGACTGCTCTCGGTCGAGATCGCTCCGCCGAGATACCCGTTTCTCGAGTCCGACGACCACCTCGAGCGACTCCGGGGGCTCGCGTTCGGGCTCGGAACGTACATGGCGATCTGCTTTCTCGCGACGAAATTCGTCGTCGGACTCGTTTCGCTGGCGTTGCTAGCGGTACTACTCGCACCCGCCGTCGCGCTGGTGCTGGCGCCGCTGTACTATACTCGAGCCGAGAGCCTCGCGGACGCCTTCGGCGACGGGTCGATCCCGCTCGCGTCCGCGGTCGACCTCCCGTGGCACGCGATGCTCGTCGGCGTCGAGGTCGTCGCCGCGGCGGTCGGCTCGGTCGCGACGTCGCTCCCTCGAGCAGTCGCCGTCTCGGTCGTCGGAGTCTTCGCCCTGCTCGTCTCGCTTCGGGTTCTCAACGTCTTCGCGAGACTGGTCGGACAGTTCAGCCGGGTGTTTCTGGGCTCGTTCGCCGTCTCGTCGGGTGACGGGACCGAGACGAAGACGGAACGAGTGCGCTGATCGGAACTGAAACACAGACGGAATCCGTTCAGGCCTCGAGTCGCGCCGAAAGCAGTTCGTCGAACGCGCCGACGAGAGCGTCGACGACCAGCCAGAGCACGGCGACGTTGCCGAGGACGAACAGCGCGACGCCGACGAGCACGGACGACCCCATCGCGGCCATCGCGAGCCAGTTGAGCGCGACCGCGAAGCCGCTGATCGCGATCAGTTTGAGCGTCAGCATCGTCGTGACGGCGTCGCGGGCGGACGGAGACTCGGTCGAGGCGACCATACCCGACCGTCTCACTCGGTCCGTATCAATTCCCGTGCTGGTCGAATCCGACGGCTTCCGCGTCGGCCAGACACCGCTCGCTCGCCGACTCGAGGTCGAACTCGCGGACGACTTCGCCGTCGCGAATCAGCGGCTCGAGAAGCGACTCGGCCTCGTCGGGGCCGTCGCGGTCGGCCAGCGCGATCTGGTGGCCGCCGTCGGGCGTTCGGTAGACGTCTTTGACCCCCGAGAGCTTGCCGCGTTTGGAGATCGGTTCGCCGTCGACGGCGACGATGTCGAGGCTGAAGTCGACGGAGTCGGCGCCCGTAATGTGGCTGCCGACGCCGAAACCGTCGGCGACGTCCCGAAGCGACCGAATTTCGTCGGGATCGAGGCCGCCGCTACAGAAGATGTCGACGTCCTCGTGACCGCGAGCGTCGAGGTCCCAGCGGACTTCGCGGATGATGTGTCGGAAGTCGCCGCGTCGAGAGCCGGTCGTGTCGATGCGGACGCCGTCTAAGTCGTCGCCGAGCGTCTCGGCGGCCAGCAGGCTCTCGCTTTTCTCGTCCCAGAAGGTGTCCGTCAGCGCGATTCGGGGGACCGATTCGGGGACGGCCTCGTCGAACGCCGTCCAGGCGTCGGCCTGGTTCCCCTCGCCGAAACAGAACATGAGCGCGTGGGGCATCGTCCCGCCCGCCTCGCGGCCCAGAACCTCGCCGGCTGCGACGTGTGAGAAGCCGTCGAGCCCCGCCAGCAATGCGGCCCGTTCGACCGACGCCGTGATCGATGGGTGGACGTGGCGAGCGCCGAACGAAAGCACCTGCGAGTCGGGCGCCGCCAGTCGCGCCTCGAGCGCGGCGGTCGCGAAGCCGCTCGGCTGCGAGAGAAAGCCCAGCAGCGACGTCTCGAGTTCGGCGAACTCGAGGTAGGGGCCCTCGATGCGCATCACCGGACCGCCGTCGAACAACTGGCCGTCGGGCAGGGCATCGATATCGACGGCTCGACCCTCGAAGAGCGTCGCGACGTCGGCAATCCCGGTGAACACCTCGAAGGAGCCGGTCGGGAACTGGTCGGCGGTTACTTCGGCGACGACGTGCGGATTCTTCCCTGCGTGCTCGAGGGTCGCGCGCGTGCGCTCGAAGTAGGCGTCCGTGGCGCGGCCCTCGAGGACGGCCGCCGCCGGGACGGTTCCGAACGGGTTAGACATACCCTCGGTTTCCGGGGGAGCGTACAAAAGCTACCCGTCTGCCGGCGCTGACGCTGCCGACGCCACCGGACTCGACTGGCCGACGGAGGCGGTCGGCGCCGATTCGGGCGTACGTATCTCCTCGAGGTCGTCGACCGCCGGTGCGCCGACGATTTCGACGGTGTCGCCGTCGACGACGACGCGGTAGGCGCCGGCGAAGGGATCGCCGTCGGGGATGCGGTAGACGCCCTCGGACCCGTTCTGCGGCTGCGGCTGTGCCTGCATCTGCGTCTCGACGACCGATTCGCCGCCGTGACTCTCGAGAAGGTCGCGGTACGCGTCGGCGAACGTCGCCGCGTCGGCCTCGCTCTCCCAGGCGAGACGCCAGACGTGGCCGGTTTCGGTCTCGTCGCCGTCGCCGGCGGCGCGCTCGTAGACCACCATCGTATCGCCGGCCCACCCCTCGGTCGCGGGATGGGAGTAGTTGTACGGCGAGAGGTCGGTCGCGCCCTCGGTGAGCGGTCGCTCGACGACGCCGTCGGACCACAGCGAGGCGAAGATCGTCGCCTCGCCGATGGTCTCCGTGCGGACGTCGCCGTCGCGGGTGATCGGCTCCCACTCGTCGCTCGAGCGATCCGTAACGCCGACGTCGATCGGTCGGTCGTCCGGATAGCGCTCTGGATGGATCAGCTGGCTGGTGCTCGCCGGATACTCGTCGTAGGCCGCGTCGACCGCGTCCCAGCCGTCGGCTCGCTCGTACAGGTCGGCGACGAACGCCGGTCCCTCGGAGTAGGGCGCGTAGGTCGAGAGCAACAGCCCGAGGTTAGGGTCGTCGGCCGCGCTGATGGTCGTGGCGGGGTCGTGGTCGACGACGCACTGCCACTCCCGATCGCAGCGCTCGTCGTAGCGGTGGGGAACGTAGTTCGCCTCGCCCTCGAGCAGGCCGAGTTCGGCCCGCCGCTCGTCGATCGTTTCGCCGCGTCGCTCGAGGCCGAAGTGCTGGTCCTGGAGGGCGTGGACGAGTTCGTGGACCAGCACCTCGCGATTGAGGCGAATCTCGTCCGCGTCCTCGACGATAACGACGATCTGATCGTTGACGTAGTACCCCTGAACGTTGGCTCCCTGAAGATCCGCCATCGCGCGGTTGACGTCCGTCTCGCCGTCGACGACGAACGCCCCCCGCCACAGTTCGTCGACGAACGGCGACGCCGGCGTCGGCTCCCCGCGCTCGCTGCGGTACTCCGCGCGCGTGATCACCTCGAGTTCGACGTCGTGGTGGAACTTTAGCCCGCGAATCGCCTCGATGCGGGCCATCGAGCGGTACTTGACATCCTCGAGTTGGGATTCGGTGAGCGTCTCGCTGTCGTCGAACGCGAACGCGTCGTCGTGGGCGTAGCCGGCGACGTACCCCGGCTCGCGGTCGGTGTCGAACTGATCCGGCGAGTGCGGAAGGGTACAGCCCGAGAGGACGACGAGCCCGAAGAGGGCGAGCAACGCGAGCCGGCGACGGTCCATACGGAAGGAGTTGCTGCGGTGTGGTCAAAGCCCCATCGCTCGGCCGCCAGCCCAGGCTGATCGGGCACGCTGCGCGGCGACGCGCTCGCAACCGGAGTTTCGGCGGCGGACGGCGGCCGAATTCCAGCGCGTCGCGGCGGTTGGGTGTCGAACCGTCTCGACGTCCGGTCGGCGACGACGCCGACCGCGTCGCCGAGCAACGACGAGAACGAGACTCCCGGAGACGCCGACGATCCCGAGAGGGACGCCGAAGCCGGCCATCGAATCGTCGTCGCTCGCGTCTGCGACGTCGATCCGCTCGAGTCGATCGTCGCCTTCGGGCGCGGCGCCGTCGGCGATGGCGTCGAGGTCGTCGACCGACGGGGCGCGAACGATCGTCACCGTCTCGCCGTCGCGCTCGAGGAAGTAGGCGCCGGGGAACTCGTCGTCGATCACGTACGTATCCCGTCGATCGTCGACGGCCTCGGCGTCGTGGATCTCGAGCAGGTCGAGGTAGCCGGTGGCGAACTCCTGGGCGCCCTCGCTCGAGCGCCACTCGGTCTCCCAGACGTAGCCGGTATCGTCGGTCGTCGATTCGGTGCCGTCCGCGGCGTCGGCGTTTACGTACGTGACCAGTTCGTCGCCGGCCCAGTCGTCCGTGTACGGCTGGTCGTAGTCGTACATCGTCTCGTCGTCGGTCTCGAGGACGGCGTCGTCTTCGATGACGGCCGGCGTCGTCGAGTCGGAGAGGTCGCCGGCGAACATGCCGACCATCGCCGTCTCGCCGGCGGTCTCCGTGCGCACCTCGCCGTCGACCTCGAGGGGCCGCCAGGCGTCGTCCGAGCGATCCTCGAGATCGATCTCGACCGGGTCGCGGTCGTCCTGGTGGATGATCGTCGACGCGCTCGCGGGCGGGTCGTCGTAGGCCGCGTTCACCGCGTCCCAGCCGTCCTCGGCCTCGAGGAGGTGGTCGACGTAGGCCGGGCCGTCGCTGTAGGGCTGGTAAAGCGCGAGGTAGATCCCCCAGTTGAGGTCGGATTGACCGCCGAAGCCTGTCTCGGCGTCGGGGAGACACGACCACTCCTCGCTACAGCGTTCTCCGTACTCGGTGTCGATCCACACTGCATCGCCCTCGACGAGCCCGTTTTCGGCGGCCTCATCGTCGATCGTGGCCCGGTCGAACCGCGTCAGGTCGAAGTGTTGATTCTGTAGCGCGTGGGCGAGTTCGTGGCCCAGAACGACCTCGTCGACCTCAGGTTCGTCGGGGTTCTCCGAGACGAGGACGATGCGGTCCTCGACGGGTTCGTAGTAGCCCTCGACAGTGCCGCCGTACATCGACTCGAGTTCGTCGTCGGCGGGCGTCTCGTTGTCGACCATAAACAGCGCCTCGTAGGTCACGTCCTGTTTGAGCCGTTCGTCGCCCGTCGGCGCGACGAACGCGTCGTCGTGGTCCTGCTGGAACTCCTCGCGGGAGATGACGTCGACCGGAACGTCGTCCTCGAAGGTCAGATCGCGAATCTCCTCGACGCGAGCCATCGACCGGTAGACGACCGACTCGAGGTCGTCGTCCTCGAGTGCGGCGGTCTCGGCGTCGTCGACTGCGAGTTCGTCGTCGTACCAGTAGCCGTTGACGTAACCGACGGTGCCCTCGGTCGTCGGCTCGTCCGGTCGGTCAGCGGCGTCGTCTCCCGACTCCGGGGTCGCGTCGTCGGAGCCGTCGGCGAACAGCGCCGGCCCGGCACCGACCGTGACCGCGACCAGTGCGAACCCGACGATAGCGACGGCCACGACGACTAACTGCGTTCGCGTCAGTGAAATCCTCATCTGGTCTGATAATTCCCCATACGGAGGCGAGTGTAAAAAGACCGCTGATCGAACGGTCAGCCGTCGAGCGGCGTTCGGTTCGACTCGACCGACGTATCATCGGCCCAACTGAAAGACGTTTATGCGATCGCCGCCGTAGCAGCCGATATGCACCTCGAGCCAGCGCGTACGGCTGTCGTGGTCGTGGACATGCAAAACGGCTTCTGCCATCCCGACGGCTCGCTGTACGCCCCGGGAAGCGAGACCGTCATCGAGCCGATCGCGGAACTCGTCGAACGGGCCCGAGAAGCCGGAGCGCAGATCGTCTACACGCGCGACGTCCACCCGCCCGAACAGTTCGAGGACGCCCACTACTACGACGAGTTCGAGCAGTGGGGCGAACACGTCCTTGAGGACTCCTGGGACGCCGAGATCGTCGACGAACTGGCCGTCGCTGACGCCGACCACGTCGTCGAAAAGCACACCTACGACGCCTTCTACAATACGGAACTCGAGGGCTGGCTGAACGCCCGCGGAATCGACGACCTCGCGATCTGTGGCACGCTCGCGAACGTCTGCGTGCTCCACACCGGCGGCAGCGCCGGCCTGCGTGACTTCCGGCCGCTCATGGTCGAAGACTGCATCGGCTCGATCGAAGACGAGCACAAGGAGTACGCCGTCGAGCACGCCGGCTGGCTGTTCGGCGAAGTCGTCGACAGCGACGACCTCGAGTTCGACGGGTGAGTGCGGGCGCGAACGCGAGCGTTTTCAATGCGTCGCTCCCAAGGGCCGGTATGATATCTCCGTTGAACACTCGGTCGAACCGACTCGAGCGCGCGACGCTACCGGCGGGTGAGACGGCGTGAACGAGCGACGACTGCAGTCGATGTACGTCGTCGGCATCGTTCTGAACGCGGTCGCGCTCGTCTACGCGCTACAGGACGGCTCGCCGCTGTTCGCGGCGACGTTCGGTTTCGTCATGGTGTATCTCGGGATCAGATTCTGGATGGTCTCGTCGTCTTAACGGTCGACCAATTACAGGCGAGTACGTATCGGCCGTGGGCGGAAACGAGCGATCGATGCTCGAGTCAGTCCCTCCATACGTCGAGACGGCGATCTACGGCTACTTCGTTCTCGTCGCGGCGATCGGCTGTTACCTCCACGGCCGGTACTGGCTCGCCGCCCGCCGAACTCGAGGGCGCGACCGAGACCAGCCCGCCGCAGCGAACGTGAGTGCCGAAGAACGTACCGACCGTCCGCGGACCGACGGCTGATACGGACTGCTGTAAGTCATTGACGGAGCGACCGCAGGAGGGCGCGTGGTCGCCCCGGTAAATCGTTACAGCAGACCGTATGAGACGGTTCGATAGCTCCGGTCCTCGTCCTCGTTACTGCTGTGAGCGAAAGATCCGATAGGCACCCTGCCCGGTCGCGACCTCCTTCGTCTCGCCGTTCGGCGCCGTGCTCTCGACCGTGATCTCGGTGACGCCGACGCTTCGGCCGACGCGGACGACGTCGGCCGTCGCGACCAGATCGTCTGTCGCCGGTCGCAGGTAGTTGACGTTCAGGTTGATCGTCGCGATGCGCACGTCGAACGGATCGTCCATTTCGGTCCGGAGCACCAGCCCGCCGACCGTGTCGATCAGCGTCGCCGCGATGCCGCCGTGGAGGTCGTTGCGGTGATCCTCGGGCGCGGTCGGCCGCGCGTTGCTCAACTTTTCGTCGTAGGGGATCGACATCGACATCGTCCCGTCGCCGACGTTTTCGACCGTCGTCCCGATCCAGGAGAGAAACTCTTGGTGATTGTCGATGAAGTACTGTAACAGCTCCTCGAGGTCGTCGAACGCCTCGAGATTCGCTCGGATATCGTCGGACATGTCACCCCCTCGCAGAGGGACGTTCTTTACGGCACCGTTTCTCGACCCGCCCGTTGTCGACGGTTGTTTTCGCTTCGCATCGACGGTCGGTCGCAAGCCCAGGGGCTATCCGCTGGCCGACTTCACTCGAGGCAGAGAGACCGCTTTCCAGCGGGTGATGCTCCCAATCCATGACCGACGACGGACCCGAGTACGAGACCGACTTTCGCGCCGCTCCCGACGAGTACGAAATCGGCCGCGGCGAAGAGGGTGTCTTGCAACCACCTTTTTCCGTTCGGGTTCGCTTCGCTCACCCCTCACGCAAAAATCTGGACCAAAAAGGCTGCCTCGCGCCGATGGCGCTCGGCAGCGGTGACCAACCGAACCCATGACCGACGACGGACCCGAGTACGAGACCGACTTTCGCACCGCTCCCGACGAATACGAAATCGGCCGCGGCGAAGAGGGCGTATTTAAAATCGAACCGTACAAGAGCGAACTGCTCCCGCTGTGGTCCTACAGCGACGAAGATGCGGCCCACGAGTCCGCCGACGCGATCTACGAACGCTACGAGCAGTATCGAGACGACGGTGAGTTTCCGGGAATGGACATGGCCCGGAAGTACCTCCAGATGGGCTACACGCGGGCGATGCGCTACGCGAAGTACCCCGGCGGGCGGAAGTACGACGACGACGGCGACGAACGCGAGCCGGAACGGTGGGCCGATCCGGAAAAGCGAGCGGCAGCGCTCGTCTTCGAGGCGTACTGGAAACGCGTCCGCGAGGACGAGGCCTACCAGCGGGCGAAGGAACGACATCGAGAGCGCAAGTGAAGTACCTCGGGGACAAGCCCCGAGGCACTCTCGCTGTAACTCTGTAGATCGACCGAGGCTGCGCGTCAAACGTGGGTCGCCGTCGCTCGAGAACGACTCTCGTCGCTCACTCGCCGGGTGACCGGTCGATTCGAACTCGAACCCGCTGACCGACGTCGAACTCGCGATCCGGACAGATCAGCTTCGCCCCGAAGTCGGCGTCTCGAGCGCAAAACAGCGAGAGTCCCGTAATCGGCTCGCGGTTTGCCGCCACTGTGACGTCGTCCCACGCGACGTTGCGTCCCGTCGCGGTACCGACGCGGTCGCCGTTGAGGGTGATCGACGTCGGCGCGGAATCGGTTGCTCGAGGCTCGTCGGCCGTGGCCGTTCGCGTGGCTCGCCGGAGAACGCCGCCGCCGTCGTAGTGTGGAAGCCCGCCGTCGAGGACGCCGCCGCCGTCCGCTCGGACGCCGACGAACGTCTCGCCCGGGTCCGGGTGGGTCGGCGCGTCGAGGACGGCGTAGGTGTCGCCGGTCGCGACGACGGTGCCGGTGCCGTCCCACTCGAGGGCTTGCAGTTCGGTCCCCACCTCGAGCGGGAGCGACCCCGACGCCCGGTGGAGGTTCTGGTCGGGTCGCCGGAACCCGACGTGGAGGTGGTTGTCGACCCACGGCGCGAAAAAGCCCGCGCGGACGAGCGTCCCCAGCGAGTCGCCGCGCTCGACGCGCCGGCCCGCTTCGACCTCGGGTTCGACGTGGAGCACGCGCGCGACGAGCCCCTCGAGTGCGGCGGGACCGGTACACTCGAGCAGAATCAGGTGGTCGTGCTCGGGCGCGTAGGGTTTCGGCGGCGCCCTGACGGCGCGGGTCTCGAGGACGGTCCCTGAGACGGGACTCGGCGCGACGGCCGTTCGCCCGTCGCGAAGCGTCCCCGGGTACAGATCGACCGCACAACCGTCGTCGTGGGCGGGATACGGCGAGTTGTACAGGGAGAATCGCCGATACTGCGACAGCAACGACTCGGTGAGCGTGACGGCCATCGATGGTCGGTCCCGACTGCGCAGCGAGAACGTTTAGGTTCGTCGGGACGAACGCCGGATGATGCGAATTCTGCGCGGCCGCGCGGAGACGATCGACGCCGATCGCGGGGGGAGTCGTCGCCTCCTCGAGATCGCCGGCGGCGGCGAGTCGGCGGTCCGCGTCTGGTCGCCCCACCGCCAGCTCGCCTTCGGTCGCCGGGACGCGCGACTCGAGGGGTACGACTGCGCCCGCGAGGCCGCACGTGAGTTGGGTTTCCCGCCCGTCGAGCGACGCGTCGGCGGTCGGGCCGTCGCCTACGACGGCGAGACGACGGTCGCGTTCGCCCGCGCCGACCCCGTCGCGGACTTTCGGCGAGGGACCGACGAGCGATACGAGCGACTGACGACGGACGTCGAACGCGCGCTCGAGAGGCTGGGTCTCGAGCGAATCGAACGCGGCGAACCCGACCGCTCGTTCTGTCCCGGCGCGCACTCGCTGTCGGCGGTCGACGGCGCCGGTCGACGGCGGAAGATCGTCGGCATCGCCCAGCGCGTCCGAAGCGACGCCGCCCTCGCCTCGGGGATTCTCCTGGTCGACAGCGCCGACGAGCTTGCGAGCGTCCTCGAGGACGTGTACGGGGCGCTCGACGTTCCCTTCGATCCCGCGTCGGTCGGCACCGTCGCGTCCGGCGGCGGCCCGTCCGATCCGGCTACCGTCCGGGCGACGCTGGAGGCTGCGCTCGTCGGTGACGACGCCGCGAGCGCGACGATCGAGTCCGTCGACGACGGCGTCGACCCCTGACGGCGACGGCAGTCGTCCAGAGACGAACTGCGGTGACCGCCGAATCCGCGACCGAATGCGGGAAGGTTTTTCGGCGCGGTCACCGGGAATGGTGTATGAACGCTCGAGTGCACCCGAGCGCGGAGGCGGACCGATGACGTCGACGACGGGTCCCCGATGGACGACGTTGCTCGAGGACGCGGCGGCGATCGCCGACGAGTACCGAGACAGCGGCTGGGACGTCGTCGTGCTGGAACCCGAGGCCGTCACGCCGGTCGAAGACGAGGCGCGAACCGGATTCGACGTTCGAGTCTCGACGGCGGAGTACGACCTTGTCGCCGACCTCATCGACGACGGTCCCGTCACGGTTACTGCGGCCGACGTCTACTATCGGCCGCCCGACGCCGACGACGGCCGACGGGTCGCCCTCGCGGTCGAGCGCGACGAGGAGACGGAAACGGCCGTCTTCGTTCCGCTTGCATACGACCTCGAGGAGTCGCGGTCGCTGTTCGAGACGGCGCTGCTGGACGAAGAGTTGCTGGTACACGTCCTGACCGACGAGACCGACGGCTGGGTCTCTTTTTCCCACGACGATCCGTCGCTCTTTCTCGAGGAATCCGATATCCGCCGGTGGGACCGGTAGCGAACGGTCGCTGCTACCGCACCGTCGCTACCGTTCGACCGCTGCTACCGCACCGTCGCTACCACCGGCCGTCGTTCAGGGGTCGCGTCCCCTCAACACGAGTCGAACTCGAACTGGCCGTTGAGCGCCATCGAATGCCCGTCGTAGTAGGCGTAGAGGTTCTGCGGCGCGGTGTACTGCCCGCCGTAGTGACCGACCGGCCCGTTCGTATCGATGATAGTGTCGGCGTGATCGTCCGTGAAGTGGAAGTTGTCGCGCTCGTAGACCGTTTCGCCGTCGAGCCGATAGCGGACGATTCCGTCCGCGTTCGCCTCGCCGTCGGTGATCGTGTTCACGCACACGTAGTACTCGAACTCGTACCAGACGCCGGGTTCGATCTCGGGGGCGCCCAGCGCGTACTCCTCGCCCTCGAGCAGGTGGTCGTGATCGCCCCAGCCCGGGTGGTCCACGTGGTACGTGTTCGACAGGAGGTGGAACGGACCGTCGGGGTCGGTTCCACGGTTGGTCACGTACAGTCGGTTGCTCCAGCCGTTGGTGCCGGTCGTCTCGGTACCGCCGGCGCTCCCGACCCCTCTCGAGATTGCACAGTTCCAGAGCCGGCAGGTCGAGAGGTCTTGGCCGTCCATCGTCCATCCGGAGTCCAGTGCGAAACGCACGCGCCCGTTGAGTTCGAACAGCCCGTCGTCGAAGTCGTAGTGGGTGCTCACGCCCCAGTTGTCGCCGTCGGCGATTCGAAGCTGCAGGGCCTGCTCGCCGGACGCCGTCGGACTCGAGACCATCGTGAGGTTCTCGGGGGAACCGTTCGACCGACGGTAGACGTCGCGCCAGTCGTCGTAGTCGTCGTAATCGAGGTGAACGATGCTGTCTGGTCGCTCGCACGCTGCGGCCGCCGTATCGCTTCCGAAGCCGACCGTGCCGAGCAATCCGCCGGCACCCACGAGCCCGCTCAACTGGAGCGTCCGACGTCGGGTCATCTCGGTTTCGGCCTGCGTCGCAGTCGTCTCGCGGCCACCGTCGTGTTCAGCCGTCCGCTGTTCCGTATCGTTAGTATTCGAATCCATCCAGCTTGCTGTTGGTGTGTTATTCCTAATTGTATCGATGTAGATACCAGTAATATGACCTGTGTAGCGTCCAAACGTGGACAGTTGTCCAGCGTGAAAGTAATTTATTTTTGCCATTACGCACCGCCAATCGGTGACGACCGGCACCGTTCCGCAACGCTCGAGACGGACGACGTGTCGTCGACGCTCGAGCGAATTGCGAGCGGCTATGACCGCAAAAGACACCTCCTGGGAGACGGTAACCGACAACCTACCCCGCAGAATCGTCCGTTCGTTCGTGTACAACAGTCGACAGGCGATCCGTTATCGAGTCACTCGACATCGACTCGGGTCACTCGACACCGGTCTCCGTCACGTTTCGTCTTGTTCGCGCAGTTCTTCGCTCGCCTCGCGGACCTCCCGCATCACGCTCGAGATGCGCTCTTCGGCCTCGAGTTCGTCCTCGACGGAGAGGTCGACGCCCTCGACCTCGAGCAGGAATTTGGCGACCTCGGTCGATTCGTACATTACGTCGTCGAGTTCCTCGGCGGTGAAGAAATCACACATCGCGCCGTAGAGGAAGGTCGCGCCCGCGGTTCGGACCTTCTCCTCGAACGACGAGCGAGCCTGGTTGACCGCCTGGGGCGTGTAGGTGTCGGTCATGAACGGCACGAGCTCAGGGAGGTTCTCGCCGATTTTGGTCATTTCGACGCCGGTTTCGGTTCGGAAGTCAGAGCAGAGGCGGGCGATCGCCCACTCGCGCGCGGTAATATACGTCCGATCGCGAAGGAACTCGTTGACGCGGTCGTACTGCGCGCCGTCCATCTTCGTGAACCGGGCGTACTTCTGGACGTCCTCGGGGACGTCGTTCGCTTCGGGTTCGGGATCCGGAACGTTCGGCATCGGCGCGTCGTCTTCGGTACCATCTTTCGCATCACCCGCGGCGGCGTCGTCCGTCGAATCGGTCGGCGCGTCGGCGGTCGGGGCGCTAACGTCGCTGCCGTCCTCGTCGATGTCCGATTCGAACTGCGCGGCGTTCGGGCCGTCCTCGTCCATGGACCCGTATTACCAGCAACCCGAGATAAGGGTTGTTCTCGAGTGGTCGCCGCCGATCGGTACAATCGTCTTCAGCCGTCTATATCGGCCGCTCGAAGTGGTCTTGATTCCGGTCTCACTGTGCAAGCACCAACAGTATTGGCGACAGTTTCGACCGCACACCGTTCGCCCTCGAAAAGAACGGTCGCTCCCAATGCGATAGCAGCGATCCAACCGCTGCGCTCTCAGCGAGTGCTGATGGCACCCGTTCAGTCGACGACTGCTCGAGACCGCCCCCGAACCAACCGGGGCGCAGTTCACTGCGAGAGCCTTGAACACGACGGTTCTCGAGATCGGCCTCGAGAGCGACGAAATAACCGGTTCCACGAGAGTAAACGGCTTTCGTGTGGCCGGGAGTTCTACCGGATTTAAGTTCGTGAGGGTTATTCGGTACGGTATGTCACAGACGCCAGTCGTAGTCAAGGCAGTGCGGACGCCACAGGGGAAAGAAGACGGCGTGTACGCAGACGTTCGCAGCGAGGACCTCTCCGTCCCGCTGATCGACGAAATCCTCGCCGAAACCGGTCTCTCCGGTGACGAGGTCGACGACCTGATGTGGGGCTGTGCCCAGCAGCGCGGCCAGCAGGACAACAACCTCGCGCGCATCATCGCGCTCCTCTCGGAGCTCGGCGAGAACGTTCCCGCGACGACGATCAACCGCTGGTGTGCCTCCTCGATGCAGGCGGTAATGTCGGCGTCCGACGCCATCGCGGCCGGCAACCGCGACGTCATCATCGCCGGCGGCGTCGAGAGCATGACCAACGTCCCGATGGACGGAGGCAGCACCGACTACCACCCCAAGCTGGCCGAGATGTACAACATCGGCGAGCTCCAGATGGGGATGACCGCCGAGAAGGTCGCCGAGGAGTACGGCGTCAGCCGCGAGGAACAGGACGAGTACGCCGCCCGGAGCCAGCAACGCGCCGAGGAAGCGACCGAGGAAGGTCGCTTCGAGGACGAGATCGTCCCGATCGAAACCGACGACGGCACCGTCACCGAAGACGAGGGCATTCGTCCCGGTACCACGGCCGAAAAGCTCGCCGAACTCCCGACCGTCTTCAAATCTGATGGCACCGTCACGCCCGGCAACGCCTCCCAGATTTCCGATGGTGCCGCTGCCGTGCTCGTCACGAGCAAGGCCTTCGCCGAGGAGAACGATCTCGAGATCCTGGCCGAGGTCGGCATGAACAACGTCGCCGGCGTCGACCCGACCGTCATGGGCATCGGCCCGGTCCCCGCAACCGAAGGACTGCTCGAGCGCAACGGTCGCGACATCGACGAGTACGATCTGGTCGAACTCAACGAGGCCTTCGCCAGCCAGTCGATCTACTCGCGGGACGAACTCGGTATCGATCCCGAGATCTTCAACGTCAACGGCGGCGCCATCGCCATCGGTCACCCGCTCGGCGCCTCCGGCGCTCGCCTGCCCGTGACGCTGATCCACGAACTCAAAAAGCGCGGCGGCGGCCTCGGCCTGGCGACGCTCTGTGTCGGCTTCGGACAGGGAGCGGCGATCGAGTTCGAGGTCAACTAAGGCGGTTATTCTAGGTTTTTTGGTCCAGATTTTGCGAACGAGCCGCGATAGCGGCGAGTGAGACAAACGGTGGTCGCGCCAGGGTGCGGCGATCGAGTTCGAGGGGAACTGAGACACGGCACCCGATTTCTCGTTTCGTCGTCGCAAATCCGTGAGCGACGCCACGATCGGCTCGAGACGCCACCGTCGAAACACTCGCGACTCGAGACTGCACCCCCGGCGACACCTCGCGTGAACGCCGACATGACCGGGAATTTAGATAGCTCGAACCCGAACGGCTAGTATGAGCAACATCCTGCTGGCGGCGCTCATCGGCATCCCGCTGGCCTGGCACCTCGGGCTCACCGCGATCACCTACTACGACGCCGAGCGGGTCGGCATGGAGCCCCGCAAGAAGTGGGTCGCGATCACGTTCTGTATCCCGCTCTTTGGCTTCTTTATCTACCTCTTCGAGCGCAGCGAACTCGATTACGATCCCGACGAGGACCCATACCGTGGGAACAATTTCAACATCCACCCGTCGAGAGCCGACGACGCGCCGCTGCGCTCGCGCGGCGACGACCGGCCCGATCCCGACGCGGAGTGGGACGGCGACTGGGAGGAGACGACCGAGTCGTCCGAATCCGACGAGTGGGGCACGCAGCGTGGAGAGTGGGGCGAGCGAGACGACGAGACCGACGACTCCCGGTAGCGGGGTCGTGGCGAACCGAGCCGCGACGCTCCTCGAGGGGCGCTCCGTGTCTCGCAGACCGCGAATCGCAGATCGCAGATCACAGATCACAGACCGTACTCGAGAGCGCTCGCTACGGAGCGCGGTATCCGGTCGAGGCCGGACGAAACGCGAGACCGGTCGAACTCAGTCGTCCGCCGGTGTCGCGCCGCCGCTTTGTCCGCCTTCGAAGCGCTCGGCGGGCACCGTGCCGTCGTCGTTCCAGCCCCGTTCCGCGTAGTACTCCTCGAGTCCGGTCTCGAAGTCGGGGATCTCGTAGGGGACGGTGTCGTCGTCGCGGTCGAAACCGCGCTGGTTGTTGAAGTGGCGCTCGAGGGAGACGACGGTGCCGCCGAGTTCCAGCAGCTCCTCGTAGTCGGCGTCGAGCAACTGCTCGAGTCGCTCGGGCGTGACGAAGTCCCGCGAGAACTTACAGAGGACGCCGCTGTCTTTGATCGCGTTGAGGTTCTCGAGTTCGACGAGTTTGGGAGGTTTCCCCTCGAGGCCGTCCTTTTCGAACGCGTCGTCCTGGTCGACGAGCGGGTACTCGTAGGGGTAGAACTCGGCGTACATGTGGTCGGCGCCGCGGTTCGAGGTGGCGAAGGCGAGCCCCTGACCGTTCAGCGTTCGGCCGTCGTGAGCGGGGAACTCCATGCCCTTGGCCGTCCAGTTTTCGACGCCGAGTTCGTCGTGGAAGGCGTCGATACCCTCGGCGAGCGTGTCGCCGACGTCCTCGCGGTAGGCGATTTTCTCGACGAGGTCGTGGATGAGCTCGGCGTTGCCGAACTCGTCCTCGCTCGCGAGGTAAGCCGCGACGGCGTCGCCCGCGGAAATGGTATCGAGCCCGAGTTCGTCACAGAGCTTGTTCGACTGCATCACGTCGACGACGTCGTCGACGCCCGAGTTCGAGCCGAAAGCCATGACGGTCTCGTACTCCGGCCCCTCAGTGACGACGCCTCGCTCTTCGTCTTTCGTCGGGAGCTTACAGGCGAAGGCACAGGCCGAACAGGTTCCTTTCTTGTACTTCTTCTCGGCGACGGCGTCGCCGCCGATGTCGGATGCCCCTTCGAAGGAGAGCTCGGAGAAGTACCGCGTCGGCAGCGCCTCGACCATGTTCGCGTACTCCGTGACGGAGGTCGTTCCGGACTCCTTCATCGGGTGGTCGACCTGGGCGGCCTCGCCGTGGATCTCCATCTGAACCTGCGGGATCTCGACCTCGTTGGTCGAGTCGCCGTCGAAGGTGATCGCCTTGACGTTCTTCGAACCGAGAACCGCGCCGAGTCCGCCGCGGCCGAAGGCTCGCTCCTCGGAAGTCATGATCGAAGCGAACCGAACGCGGTTCTCGCCGGCCGGGCCGACGACGACCGTGTGTTCCGACTCGAGGCCGTGTTCGTCCTCGATGTAGTCGCAGGTTTCGGGAACGGTGGCCTCCTCGAGATTTGGAACGTCCTCGAACTCGACGCCGTCGTCGGTGACGTGGACGATGACGAGGTCGTCGCTCGCGCCGGTGATCTCGACGGCGCTGTAGCCCGTTCCGGTAAAGTTCCGCGAGAGGAAGCCGCCGGCGTTCGACGACAGCAGGCCGTCGGTCAGCGGTGAAACGCTCGTCGCGGACATCCGTCCGGTGAAACTCATCGTCGAGTGCTGAAGCGGGCCCGTCGCGAAGTAGAGGCGGTTGTCGGCGCCCAGCGGATCAGCGTCGAAGGGGATCCGATCGTGGGCGAGTTTCGTTCCCAGCGCCCGCCCGCCGAGGAACGACTCGAGTACGTCGTCGATTGTCTCGGTTTCGGCTGTCCGTTCCCCGACGTCGACCGTACACAGTGGTCCCCGAACGTGTTTCATGTGATTGGTATTGCCTTCCGTGGCTGCAAAACGGTATCGGTTCGTTCTATGCTATCACCGAATTTTGATGTGGTCCTACACAATATCTGTATCTTCATTGTGAGACAGTCAGTAAAGCGATTGTCTCACGCTATCGAACTGACGTCCAGCGCCGCTTCGTCGTCTCGTCCCATGCGGAAGAGACGGTCGTTCGACGACCTTTACGTCCGATAGTGAGAGGGAACTCGTATGTCACGATCGGAGCGGCCGCCGAACGATCCGACGCTCGACGACCTCTACGAGCAACTCGAGACCCTGGAGGAGACGGTCGACGATCCCGCCGAGCGCACGGAAGTTCGTCGGACGATGCGGCTGGTCGACCGGCTCTCTCCCGCGGGGGCTGTCGGGGACGTGATAACTCGATTTACGGGGAAGGACAAGGCGGAGGCGTTCGTGGGCAGCGTCGTCATCGGCATGCCGCTGCTCGTCGAGGACGGCGTCCTCGATATCGGCGAGTTCCTCGCCGAGACGCCGGCGTTCGCCGCGATCAATATCGCGCTCGCCGTCGCCCTGGTGGTCGGCATCCTCTACGTCGCCGACTTTCGCGAGGTCCAGATTCACAACCCATACCTCGGCGTCGTGCCGCGCCGGCCCGTCTGGGTGCTCGCCATCGCCTTCGCGACCGCGACGGCGATGATGACCCTCTGGGGTCGCGTGACGTGGGACGAGCCGTGGGTGAACCTCTGTCAGGTCTCGGTGATCTTCACGGCGATGGCGATCGGCGGTTCGCTGGGCGACATCTTGCCCGGCGAAGACTGAACGCCGACGAGAAGCGGTTCAGTCCGACGCCTGCAGCTTCGCGACTTCGTCGTCGGGAACGTGCAGTTCGTCGTCGAGCACGACCTCGAGTCGGTCGTCCTCGAACAGGCGATCGATCTGCTCGTCGGTGAACCGGCCGTCACACTCCGGACCGATGAACGTCACGAAGCGGTCGGTACGCTCGACGACGGTCGCCAGCGAGTCGCCGGTGCGGTAGTAGTAGCGAACCGTCGTTCCGGGGAAGAGGGCGTCCGACGTCGTTCGGGCGTATTTCCAGCGGGGACAGACCATACTCGAGGACAGTCGGAAGGTGCTATATTTCTTGTGGACGACTTGGATTCGAACCGGGCAGAATCGGAACGAATCACGATCGGGAATCGTCTCCCACCTCGACCGGTCGCTCGTCGCTGGCTCTCATCGCCTGGAAAATCGGTCGTCTCACAGCGCGGCGGGACCACGACAGTAGCGACTGGACATCATACGCACCCGGTCGACGACGGACCTTGCCATCGGTGTGAAACTCGGGTGAGCAGCTACGATAGCCGTCAGTGCCAGCGACCCACAGACAGTGTTGTCGTGGCGTCTCCGGATATCGGCCCGGGTGGTCAGATCAGGCCTCCGCCTCGGCGTACATCCGGTCGACGCGGTCTTCGAACTCGTCCATGATGACTCGTCGCTTCTTCTTCATCGTCGGCGTCAGCATGTCGTTCTCCTCGGTGAACTCGCGCGGGACGAGTTCGAACTGCTTGATCGTCTCGTGTTTCTCGAAGTCTTCGTTGACGCGGTCGACCTCCTGCTGGATGTACTCGCGGACACGGTCGTCGTCACACAGCTCCTCGGAGTCGTCGGGAAGGTCGATTCCCTCTTCGTCGGCCCAGTCGCGAACGTGCTCTTCGTTGGGGACGAGCAGTGCGCCGATGAACTTCTCGCCGTCGCCGGTGACCATCGCCTGTTCGACGATCTCGCTGGCGGCGAAGGCGTCCTCGATCGGACCCGGCGCGACGTTCTTCCCGGTCGAGAGGACGATGATCTGCTTGACGCGGTCGCGGAACTCGAGGTAGCCGTCGGGTCGGATGTGGACGATGTCGCCGGTCCGGAACCACCGCGTGCCGTCGTCGTCCTCGGTGAACGAGCCCTGGGTCGCGCCGGGCTTGTTCCAGTAGCCCTGCGTGACGTTGGGGCCGCTGACGAGGAGTTCCCCGACGTCGCCGGGGTCGTCGGTAAAGGCCTCCTGGTTGGCGACGCTCTCGTCGACTTTCAGGTCGACGCCGTCGAGCGCCGGACCGATTGTTCCGATCTTGACCGCCTCGGGCGGGTTCGTCGTGACGACCGGCGATGTTTCGGTCAGTCCGTACCCCTCGTAGATCGGTAGTCCCATCGCGTGATAGAGCTGACAGAGTTCCTTCGAGAGGCTCCCGCCGCCGCTGATGAGTAGCTCGATTTCGCCGCCGAGTGCCTCCCGAACCGTCGAGAAGACGAGTTTGTCGGCGAGCGCCTGCTTGGCCTTGAGAATCGGGCCGGGACTGTCGGCTTCCTGGTACTGAACGCCGACGTCGGTCGCCCACTCGAAGATCCGCCGTTTCGCGTCGGATTGGCTGGCCTGTTCGCGGATTCCGTCGTAGATCTTCTCGTAGACCCGCGGAACGCTCGTCGCGGTCGTCGGCTGGACGAGTTCGAAGTCTTCCTGGAGCGTGTCGGGATCCTCGGCGTAGGCGACCGAGGCGCCGCTGGCGAACAGGACGAAGTGGCCCGCCGTTCGCTCGAAAACGTGGGCCAGCGGCAGGTACGACATCGCCTTCGACTCCTGGTCTAACGTCGGGACGTCGTCGGCCTTGTCCGGCCGCGGGCCGTACCGCTTGCGGACCGCGTTGACGTTCGAGCGGAAGTTCCAGTGGGTTAGCTGGACGCCCTTCGGCTGGCCCGTCGTCCCGCTGGTGTAGATCAGGCTGGCCAGATCGTCGAGTTCGACCGCGTCGATGCGGGCTTCGTAGGCCTCGCGGTCGAAGTTCTCCTCGCCGCGGTCGTAGATCTCTCCGAGGGTGTGGATGTCCGAGCGGTCGTCGTACCCCTCGAATTCGTCCATCGAGACGATGAACTCGAGGTCCAGTTCGTCCTCGACCTCGAGAACTCGTTCGAGCAGGGCCTCGTTTTCGACGACGACGGCCGAGGCGTCGGGATCGTCGAGGAGGTACTCGACCTGATTCGGCGAAGAACTCGTGTAAACCGTCGTGATGGCGGCACCGGCGGTGAGCAGGGCGAAGTCACACTGGGCCCACTCCATTCGGGTGTTGGCGAAGATGCCGACGCGATCGCCGCGGTCGACGCCGAGGTCGTGAAAGCCCGCCGAGAGCTTGCGTACGATATCGGCCATCTCGGCGTACGAAATCGCTCGATACTCGCCGGGCGTCGCCGCCGGCAACACGGAATCGGTCAGGGACCGATCGTAGATGCCGCCTTTGTAGCGCTGGGCTGGACGGTTCGAGTTCCGTTCGACGGATTCTTCGAACATTCGTCCGAGCGTCGTTTCACCGATCACCTCGTCTTCGTACTCTCGTTCGGCCTCCCGCCAGTTCATATACGCGTGACAGTACCTCCCGTACGATAAAACGTAGTGAAACTACGGGGAGTCTACTTCCGCATCTCTCAGAAACGCATAATGAGTATACAACGCCTATAATGCCCTATATCGAGGATGCACCAACAACTTCTTGAGAGTTTATCAGTAGGGAAAGGTGACAGTTTCGTCTCGCGTCACGAGAAAAACGGATACTGGTGAATTCGAGGTTCGTCCATTCGATCGGTTCTTCAGTCCCCATTCGTTACATTCCATCGTCGCCACGAGGGCTCGGCCGTCGAACCGAGTTGAATGGACGGCCATCAGTCGGTTTCGCCACGGTCGCTGGTCGGATCTGATTGACCGAGAAACCGATCCAGCGCCGACGAACCATCTCAGGGGGAGACAGGAGCACACCCGTTAGCCAGCGTCCCGATCGGTCGATTCGGCGACCGTGACGGTCCGTCCGAGGTCGGGCTCAGTCGCGGCGCTCGAGAAAGCCGAGTACGCCGCGCGTGTTCAATACCGCTTCCGCGCTGGCCTTCTCGGCGCCCCAGACGTCGACCATCTCGTCCGTCTCCGCGAAGTGGTCGATGACTGCGGCGTCGTCCTCGAGTTCGTCGCGTTTCGATTCGACGGCGTCGACCCACTTCTCGAGGACGTCCGCGTACGCATCGAGCGCGGCGGCGGCGGCGTCGCCGACCGCTCGCGGGCCGAAGTGCGTGTAGAGGAGAACGTCGGGATCGATCTCTTTGAGCAGTTCGACGTCCGCGAGACACTGCTCGAGGTCGAAATCCGACGGCGGCGAGGTCTCCCGAACCTCCTCGGTCTCGGGAACCCAGATACCCGCGGCGTCGCCGACGAAGACGGCGTCGTTGGCCGGATCCTCGAAGACGACCTGGTGGAAGGCGTGGCCCGGCGCCTCGTGGACGCGCAATTCGTGCTCGCCGAGGTCGACGACGTCGCCGTCCTCGAGTTCGACGATCCGGTCGTCGTCGATCGGCGTCGGTTCGACGTAGTACTGCCACTGGTCGCCGACGGCGTCTTTGGTCCCCGCGACCAGCCGCGAGGGGTCGGCGAGCAATCCCGCGCCCGCTGCGGACACGTAGACGTCGGCGTTCGGACACGCCTCGGCGAGGTAGCCCGCGCCGCCGGCGTGATCGAGGTGGATGTGTGTCACGGCGATGACCTCGAGTTCGTCCCGGCCGATGCCGAGTTCGTCGAGCGCCTCGAGAATGCGGTCGTGGTTGGTGCCGATTCCGGTCTCGACGACCGCGGGACGTTCGTCGTCGAGGATGTACGCGGCGCCGTAGGCCTCGGTATCGTACATCCCGGTATCGAGACAGTAACAGTCCGTGCAATCACCAGCCGTCACCTCGAAAACGTCACCGATGTCCGGTCCCATACCGGTATCCCTGCGGCGACCGAGATAAAAGCTGTCGTCGCGGTCAGACCGTCGATCCGTTCCGTCACCGGCACTCTCGCCGTCGCACACTGGCCGATACTACCTTTACAGTTGGCTCGTCATCACTAACCATGGGGCTATCGGACCGACGCGGGACCAGCGGGGGACGATGAGTACTCGATCGGTCGGTTCCCGCCTCGAAGCGTGCACTGCCGCGTGGCTGATCAGCGCTGGCGGCGTCCTGTCGTGTGCGATCTTCGTCGGCTGGACGTACTGGTTTCGTGCTGACCTCGAGGCGGCGGCCGTCGGACTCGGATTCGCGACGATCGTCGGTCCCGCACTCGGCCTCGTGTGGGCGGGCCACAGGCTCGTCCGAAGCGGAATCGAGCCCGAGCGCTACGATCGCATCCTCCGGTGGTGCGTCGGCGGCGCCGTCGGCTTCCTCGCGGTCAACGTCGCCGTGATGAGTATCTACCCCTGGGTCAGTACCGCTGGGAACGTCGCCTGGGCGCACTTCTCGGTGAACGCGGGCGCAATCGCGGGATTCGCCGTCGGCTACGTGGAGGCTCGAGCGATTCAGCGAGCGGTAGAGGCGACCGCCGCCACCGTCCGCGCCGAACGGCTCGCGGAGGAACGAGCGCTGCTTAGCTATCTGAACGACCTGCTCCGTCACGAGGTACTGAACAGCGCCCAGATCATCGGCGGGCACGCCTCGCTGGCCCGCGAACGCGTCGGCGCTGACGACCCGGACGCGATGCGATCCCACCTCGAGACCATCGATCGCGAGAGCGACGCGCTCACCGGCGTCATCGGCGAGGTGCGGGCGATGCTGGACGCGAACCGGGACGCCGAACAGACTGGCGTCGTCGATCTGCACGACGTCCTCACCGCGGAGATAGACGCCCTCGAGCACCGTTTCGACGGCGTCACGGTCGAACGCGAGATTCCCGAGGCCGTCCGTGCCTCGGGCAACGAGGGAGTCAGCTGGATCTTCGCGAACGTCCTCGAAAACGCCGTCGAACACGATCCCAGTTCGACGACGCGCCTCGAGGTGACGGTCGATCCAGACGCAACGGCCGAGACCGTTACCGTCACGATCGCAGACGACGGACCGGGAATTCCGCCCGAAAAGCGGGGGACGCTATTCGAGCGTAAGTCGGAGAACCACGGGTTGGGGCTCTATCTCGCGCACATTCTGGCGAAGCGCTACGACGGCACCATCGAACTGACCGAGACTGGATCCGACGGTAGCGTCTTCACCGTCACGTTGTCCCAGCCGGCCGACCGAAACGAAGACGATCGAGCCGGCAAACGGCGACCAGCGGCGGTGACCCGCCGTGCGCGACTGTCTCGTGAGAGGACGTCCGACTCGAGGCTCGAATCAGCCGATCCGACGGAATCGACCTGAGGTCGGCCAGTTCGAGACGCTCGCCCGTCGCTGCGAGGTAATGGTCCGGATACACTGCTGGTTCACTATTCTGGCAGCCACCCCTACTAGCACCCGCTACCGTCTCGAGAGACTGACTACCGGCGCAGCTGCCCTCGAGTCACAACGACAGCGCCACCGACGGACAGGCGTCGGTTTCACCGGCCCTCGAGATCCTCGTTCGGTCCCTGGAGTCCGTCGACCGTTGTCTCGCGCTCGCCGTCGATTTTCTCGACGCAGTCTTTCCACTCGCCGATTCCGGACGGGTCGAGGTGGACGTGTGCGTCGCCGACGTCCTCGACGCCTCGAAGTCGGTCGACCAGTTCCGACTCGACGTCGTGGGCTCGGCGAAACGGCATGTCGCCGTCGACCTCGACGTGAACCTCGACCTCGAGGACGGGGCCGTCGTAGAAGACGGTCAGATCGTGGACGCCGCGAACGTCGGGGTGGTCGTGAAGCGTCCGCGTGATCGCCGACCGCTGGTCGGGCGTCGCTGCGGCGCCGATCAGGTAGTCGACGTTCTCGCGGCTGATCTCGACGCCCTGGTAGACGACCAGCGCGCTGACGAGGGCGCCCGCGATCGGATCGAGCAGCGGGAAGCCGAACAGGACGCCGAGGACGCCGACGACGGCCGCGAGCGAGGTGTAGATATCGTTCAGACAGTCGGTCGCCAGCGCCCGCAACGCGGTCGAGTCGAGATCCTCGTTGACGCGCGTCGTGTACCAGTAGACGAGATACATGTCGACGATCGCGAACGCTAACGCGGCGAGCAACAGCGGGTTGAAAACGACGTCGACGCCGTAGAGCAAGCCCTGTGCCGACTCGTAGAGCAGGTTCAGTCCGAGCAGCGCGATGATCGCGCCGACGAACAGCGCCGTCAGGGGTTCGATCCGGTCGTGACCGTGCGGGTGCGTTTCGTCCGGTTCGTCGTACGCGCTTCGTCCCCAGATCAGGACGACGACGCTCGCGACCAGGTCGGCGACCGAGTGGGCCGCGTCGGCCACCAGCGCGACGCTGCCGAAGGCCAGCCCCACCGCGCCTTCAACGACGATCTTCACGGCGTTGCCGAGAACGTTCACCCACGAGACCCGCGTGAACCCCCGCCGTTCGTCCTCGGCGTCGATCATGTATCGGATTAGAGGGAGTCTAAACTTGTCTCTTTTCCTTCCGCGTTCGTTCAGATCGGCTGACTCGAGTCGGTATCCCTTCCGCAATTCTCAAGCCGCTCCCCTGTGAACCGCGTCGTATCCGGGCGATGGGGCCCGCCTGACCCAACTGTCGGACGCTCGCGGTTGCTGACAGTCGACGCCGATCGGTGCTGATCGACGACTCGGCGGCGACGACCCGCGAGGACGGCTGACGGTCCCTGTCTGACTCCGTAGCCATGGCAGACCACCCCCTCGTTCGACTCGAGACGCTCGCACTGATCGGCATCGGCGGCTTCGCCGGCGCGAACCTCCGCTTTTTCGCGCTCGGACAGCTCTCGGACGTACAGGCCGTGTTGCTGGTCAACGTCCTCGGCTGTTTCGCGCTCGGATTTCTCGCCTACGAGGCCGAGTACGCGGCTCTCATCGCTCGCAGATCGCGAATCGTCTTCACGACCGGCTTCCTCTCGTCGCTGACGACCTATAGCACGTTCGCGGTCCAGACCGCGCTGGCGGCCGATCCGCTGCTCCTGATCGCCATCGTCGCCGGAAACTACGGCCTCGGCTTCGCCGCCGTGCTCGCGAGCCGGGAGCTCGCGCGTCGGGTCACCGGCGGTTCGACCCCCGCGGCGGGAGGTGAGACGGCGTGAGTCCGTGTGCGGTCGCAACCGCGAGCACTGCGGGCGCGCTCGGCGCCGTCGCGTTCGACCCCGAACCCGCCCACCTCGTCGGCACCGGCGGCGCGCTCGGGGCCGTGCTTCGTCACTGGGTGTACCTGCAGTTCTCGAGCGAGCGCTTCCCGTGGCCGACGCTCGCGGTGAACGTCCTCGGGAGCTTCGTCTTTGGACTGCTCACCTTCCTCGGCGCGACGGCATCGACGCTCCAGCTCGTCGGAATCGGTATCTGCGGCGCGTTCACGACGTTTTCGTCGTTCTCCGTCGAGACCGTCCAACTCTACGAGCGCGGCGACCGACTGGTCGCCGTCGCGAACGCCGCGGGCAACCTCGCGCTCTCGCTCGCGGCGATCGGATTCGCGTGGGCGCTCGTCTCGACGGGCGTGTTCTAGCCGCCGCGAACGGTCGTCACCGGCACGCCGGCGCGCCTGACGACCGTCTCGGCGACGCTCCCCAACAGATACCGCGAGACGCCGTCTCGGCCGTGGCTCCCGAGCACGATCGTATCGACCTCGTGCTCGTCGGCGTAGTCGACGATCGTTTGCGCCGGCGGTCCACCCTCGAGAGCCGTTTCGACGACGCGGTCGTCCGGTATCGCCTCGAGAGACGACTCGAGGATGGCCTCGCCTTTCTCGCGCTCGGTAGTGTGTTCGTCGTCGGACGTATAGCCCGGATAGGCGCGGCGGCGGCTGTAGTCGACCATCGGATCGACGACGTACAGCAGCGTCAGTTCGGCGTCGGGAAACTGCTCGAGGGCGTACTCGAGGGCCGAACGCGCGGGTTTCGAGCCGTCGACTGGAACGAGAACGCGGTTCATACGTCGTCTACGTCGAATGACAAAACAAAACTTCGGGTGGGTTCGACCCGCTACAGCAGTTCGGACAGCAAGACGGCCGCCAGTCCGAAGTAGATCAGCAGCGCCGTCACGTCCTTGACGGTCGTAATCAGCGGGTCCGAGGCGGCCGCCGGGTCGAATCCGAGTTTGTTCATGACCCAGGGGATCACGTAGCCGACGACCGACGCGACCACGCAGACCGAGACGAGACCCACGAAGACGACTGTCGCCAGTTCGAACGCGTAGGGTTCGTTGCGCTGCCAGGCGTAGGCCGCGCCGGCGCCGATACTGCCGATAATGAGCCCGATCAGCAGGCCGATGATCCCTTCGCGAGCGAAATGTTTCATCGCGTTCCTGTCGTCGATGTGACCGAGCGCGAGGCCGCGGACGAAGATCGTCGAGGCCTGCGTCCCGACGTTGCCGCCCATGTCCATGATGACGGGGACGAAGAAGGCGAGCGCGACGACCGCCTCGAGGGTGTCCTCGTAGGCCTCGATCACGCCGCCGGCGAGGAGGCCGCCGGCGAGCGCGACGATCAGCCAGGGGAGCCGCAGCCAGAGGATCCGCGGGATCGACGACTCGAGAATGGCCGAACTGCGGGACTGTTCGACGTCTGTGAAGGTAAAGCCGGCCGATTTGAGAATGTCTTCGGTCGCTTCCTCCTCGACGACCTCGATCATGTCGTCGGTTCGCAAGACGCCGACGAGACGATTCTCGTCGTCGACGACGGGCAACGCGGGGAAGTCGAGGTCGGCGATTCGGTTGGCGGCCGCCTCGGGATCCGCGTCGGCGTTGATCGTCACGAGGTCGGTCACCATGTGGTCCTCGACGACGTCGTCCTCCGGGGCGTTCAACAGTTCCCGGAGGGACATGACGCCGACGAGTCGGTCGGCGTTGTCGGTGACGTAGAGGTAGTAGACGGTCGTTTCGTCCGAAATCGGCTCGAACTCACGGAACTCGTCGATCGCCGGTCCGACGAACGTCTCCTGGGTGACCGCGACGTACTCGTCGTCGGTTACTTCTTCGACCCGGTCCGCGTGGAACTCGAGTTCGCGATCAGCAGCCCCCATACACCTCACCCCGGCTGTGCGATCGAATGACGCCTGCGAACTCGCCCTCGAGCAAGTCCGTTACCAGGTCCTCGAGCGTCGGCGCGAACTCCAGTCCGCCGGCGGTGTCGCTGATCGCAGTGTCGGTACCGTCTCGACTGCTGTGGTTGGTGTACAGCATACGGACGGAGTGTATTAGACTTCTCTAAAAACAGTTTCCACTTTAGACTAATATTGTGTTTAACTCACACGCCTGTCGCAATCGCGAGAGCCCCGGCGAGCGACGGCAATACGGATAGGTGCATCGGTTCCCGGTACACTTAACAGGCGACTGGGTGTTCCACCGATATGAGTGTTCGGCGCGATTTCTGGTCGATCTATCGCGAGGCCTTGCCGATCCTGATCATCGCTCTGGGCGGCGGGCTGTTCGCCGGCGTCGTTCTCGAGTCGATCATCGAGAGCGTCGAGCGGTTTCCGGGACTCCTCGTGATGGTGCCGGTGTTTCTGGCGACTCGAGGGAACGTCTACGGAGCGCTCGGCGGACGGATCTCGAGCGGCCTGCATCAGGGGTTGATCGAACCGCGATTCGAACGCGACGACAGGCTCGTCAACGCCGTCATCGCGTCGTTCGTCAACGGCATCGGCATCTCGATCGTCATCGGCGTCATCACCTGGCTCGCACTGTTGCTCATCGGCTGGGAGGTCGCGGCGCTGTACGAACTCGTCGGGATCATGCTGATCTCCGGCCTGCTCACGTCGGTGGTGTTGATCGGCGGGCTGCTCGCCCTGATATTCGCCGGCTACAAGCGCGGCTACGATCCGGACAACCTCGTCGGCCCCATCGTGACGACCCTCGGTGACATCTTCGGCATGCTGTTCATGCTGTTCGCGATTTCCCTCGTGGAGGTGCTCGTCTGATGGTCGTCCCGGCCGGCGGCTCGCTCGGCACGTGGGAGTGGAAACGCATCGTCACCAACATGTTCCCGCTGCTGATCGTCCTCTCGATCATCGTCCTCTGGGCCGGGATCACCCTCGAGAACGCCGAAGAGATGATCGAGGAGATCTCCATTCTCGCGGTGATGGTTCCGACGATGGTCGACATGGGCGGCAACCTCGGCGCGATCTTGAGCTCCCGGCTCTCCTCGCGGTTCCACCTGGGGACGACCGAACTCGACCCGCGCGATCGAGTGCTCTGGGCGAACGTCGCGGCGATCCTCGCGCTCGCGGTGACGATCTTCACCGCGCTGGCGATCGGCGCGGCCGCCCTCGACGCCGTCCTCTACGGCGGCGCCGTCGGCTTCGGCCAGTTGCTGTTCATCTCGCTGGTCAGCGGGATGTCCGTCGCTGTCATCGCGATCGTGTTCAGCTTTGCGGCGACCTACGGCTCCTACCGACTGGGGATCGACCCCGACGACACGACGATTCCGATCGTCACCAACGTCGTCGACGTCTTCGGGATGGTCATCTTCATCGGCGTCTCGGCTGCCGTCCTCGACATTCCACTGTGAACCGAGAGACGCGTCGAACGTGGCCTATACAGGCTGTTCGCTGATACCGGCCACGGCGTTAGGCGAGGTATGGACCTGCCAACAGATCGGCTCTTGATCATGATTATCGTCGCCACCGGCTTCGCCGTGGTCGGCGGCGGCTGGGCCGCGTCGCTGGTACACGCCGAGGCGACCGGAACGGAAGAGATCCTGCTCCGCGTCGGCATCGGGGCGGTGTTCTTCGCGATCCTCGTCGGGTTCTGGCTGGCGTTCCGGCGGGTCGACAGGCAACGCGACGCCCAGCCAAACGAGTGATACGGATCGCTGTACCGATGTCCCGGCGCAACCGCCGCCCGGGGTCGCGGATGCGCCGGAACTGACGGACAGTAACCCGTATGAGGGCATCGAGAGCAGACAACTCCCGCGAGACGTTCTCGACTCGGCAACGTGATCCTCGTAGCCGCGCCGCGCTCGGCCGCCAGCCGCGCGGTCGTCAGGCCGATCCCCGACGATGCGCCGGTGATCACGATCGCTCGCTCCTCGAGCGGATGCAGGTCGACGGCCATGTGTTCGATTCGTGCCGACGCCGACGACACGGGTTCGTTCGTCGCCTGTATGCGCCGGGTAGCCGCCTCGTCGTCGCCATCGTCACCCCACGACGGATCGACCGTCTGTCCTCTGTCCGTCGGACGTCTGACTGAGATTCAAGTGGCAAGCCGTGGGCCACGTCAGTATGCACCAAGAACCAGTCACCCACGATCGTCCACGGCGGTCCGCTGCCCTGCATCACAGCGTCGACGGCGGTGACACGCGATGATCGGACTCGTTCGAACGCTCCCGTTTCGAGAGTCGGGACGGTCGCTCCTGCCGGTCGCTCTCGCCGCCGTGGTCGCCGTCCTCGGCGCAATCTTCTACCTCGAGCTCGTGTTCCTGTTGCTCGAAACGCTCCAGTAGCGCCGGGGAGTGCTGTGTTGCTGTTTGCGGACTATCTCACGTATTCGAGAGCTCATCGAACGCCGCCGCCGCCGTTCGGGTCCCCTTCGAGATGAGGACGTCGCCACCGCGAAGCTGTGCGTCGGCGTCGGCGACCAGCAGCCACCCCTCGTCGGGTCGCCGGATGGCGATCACCGACATCGTCGACTCGACGTCCGGGACGCCGTTGGTAACGGCCGTTCCGTCGAGATCGCTCCCCGGTTCGACCTCGACGCGGGTGATGATCTCGTCGCTTTCCTGGACCGCGAGCTGGACGACAGGGTGGACGTCGATATCGCGGAGGACGCCCTCGCTGATGTCGATCGCCGCGTCGCTGATGACTTCGGTGCTGGTTCCGAGTCGGATCAGCCCGCGAAGGACGACGGGATCCTCCGCGTCGGCGGCCGCCCGAAGCGTCCAGGCCTCGAAGCGCGACTGCAGGGCGTCGACTTCGACCTCCAGATTTCGGACTTCCTCGGCCAACTCCGCGCTGTCGAACAGGACGCTGCTGTAGGCCAGATCGACCGCCAGCTCCGAGAGGTTCTTCATGTGGACGATCGTGTCGACGGCTCGCTCCAGATCGTCGATCCCCGGATCGTCGATCGACGGCGTTTCGTAGACCTCGCCGGTCAACTCCTCGCAAACCTCGCCGATCGCCGGATTCGGGCCGCGCAACAGTGCGACGTCGCCGTTCTCGATTGTCGTCCCCGGGCCGGGATTGAGCAGCCACTCGTCGCCGCGCCGGAGCGCGATCACGCGCACGCCCGTCTTCGACTCGAGGTCGATATCGGCGAGCGCCCGGCCGGTGTAGGTCGACTCGGCGTCGACGACGCCGCGGACGAGCGTCTCTGCGGCCTCCGGAAGGGCGGCTCGCATCGCGTCGGGCAGACCCATCTCCTCGATGACGATTTTCGCGATGTCGCCGGCCGCGTCGCTGATCGCGTCGGTCGCGGCGACGATTCCGAGCACCGGGGCGAGCTCTTCGGCGTCGTCCGGCTTCCGGACAGCCATCATGAGGCTCATCCGCGCGCGAAGCTCGAGGACGTTCATTCGCTCCTCCAGTCGCAGTACCTCCCGTGCGAGGTCGACGTTGCGGTGGAGGACCGCCGAGTACGAGAGGTCGATCAACAGCTCTGCGGTGTCTTTCATCTCGACGAGCACGTCCTTGACGCTGACGGGCTCGTACTCGACCGATACCGACGACGCTTCGCCCTCGAGCGGGTCCATAGGCGGAACTCCGTTCCCCGTCGAAAAAAGCGTTTCCCGGTCGAAAAGTCACGCCACGAAACAGCCGCGCTCGACTCGCCAGTCGGTCCGAGCCCCGGCGACCGTCCCGGAACCTGACACGGTACTTCGACACGGTTTTGGACGGGCGCGAAGAATCGACGGGCAATGATCGACCGGAGCTACCTGCGCGAGAATCCCGAGGCGGTTCGCGAGGCGCTGGACAATCGCGGCGCCGACGTCGACGTCGACGAGTTCCTCGAACTCGACGAGCGCTGGCGGGAGCTGAAAGCCCGCGGCGACGACCTCCGACACGAGCGCAATCAGGTTACCAAACGGATCGGCAAACTGGTCGCGGCCGAAAAGTTCGAAGAGAAAGAGGAGGCCATCGCCGAATCGAAGGAGCTCAAATCCGAAATCGAGGAGGTCGAGGCCGAAGCCGACGAGCTCGAGGCCGAACTCGAGCAGCGCATGCTCGAGATTCCCCAGATTCCCCACGAGAGCGTTCCGTTAGGAGTCGACGAGCGCCACAACGTCGAGGACCGACGCTGGGGCTTCGACGACCTTCGGATCGACGCCGACGAGATTACGCCCCACTACGAACTCGGCGAGGAACTGGACATCATCGACGAGGAACGCGGCGCCAAGACGACCGGCGCCGGCTTCTACTTCCTCAAGGGCGACGGCGCCCGCCTCGAACACGCCCTGGTCCAGTTCATGATGGACGTTCACCGCGAACAGGAGTACGTCGACCTCTTCCCGCCGATCCCCGTCACGAGCGAGTCGATGCGAGGCACCGGCCAGCTGCCGAAGTTCGCCGACGACGCCTACCGACTCGGCGGTAGCAACGAGGCGGAGTACGACGACGAAGACCTCTGGCTCTGTCCCACCGCGGAGGTGCCGGTCACTAACATGTACGCCGACGAGATCCTCCTCCAGGACGACCTCCCGCTGAAACACCAGGCCTACACCCCGAACTTCCGCCGCGAGGCCGGCGAGCACGGCACCGAGACGCGCGGTATCGTCCGGGTCCACCAGTTCAACAAGGTCGAACTCGTCAACTTCGTCGAACCCGAGGAGAGCTACGACCGTCTCGAGGGGCTGCTCGAGGAGGCCGAGGAAGTCCTCAAACGACTCGAGTTACCCTACCGCATCCTCGAACTCTGTACCGGCGATCTCACCTTCGCGAGCGCGAAGACCTACGACATCGAGGTCTGGGCGCCCGGCGACGACATGGACGACGGCCCCGAGGAGGGCGGCCGCTGGCTCGAGGTGTCGTCGGCCTCGAACTTCGAGGCGTTCCAGGCTCGGCGCGCCGGCCTGCGCTACCGCCCCGAGCGCCACGAGTCGGCCGAGTACCTCCACACCCTGAACGCCTCGGGGCTGGCGCTGCCGCGGGTGATGGTGGCGATCCTCGAGTACTACCAGAACGACGACGGCACCGTGACGGTCCCCGAGGCCCTGCGGCCGTACATGGGCGGCCAGGAGGTCATCGAGGGCCACGAGAAGGTCGGCGAGTCGGCACTGGGTGCCGGCGAGCGGGAGTAATCGCGTTTCGAACCGCCAGGGATCCGTTTTCGGCGTTTCTCTCGGACGTTTCGAATACCGGATTCGCGTCGCGTCACTGAATACGATTGCTCGACCGTTTTGAACCTCTCTGAATCCCGTTCTCGAGTCCCCGTCTTCGAACCGGAGTTGGGACTCTAGCCGTCAATCAGCGCGGTAAGTGCGGTTGCGGTCAGCAATCGAACCGCGAGCGTCGAAGACGCGAGCGGCCTTTTTTGGTCGAGCTTTGTGACCGGGTTCGAGCGCGGCCATCGGCCGCGCGAGGATCCGGTTACAAAGGTCGGTCGTTTTAGATGTAGTCGATGCTCGGCGGCAGCTCGAGCTTCATGCCCTTGCGCTCGCGGATCTCCATCGTCTTGTCGCGCTGGAGGGAGTCGGACATGACCTCGAAGCCGGCGTTCTCGGTGTTCCAGGAGGCACGACCTTCGGTCGCGCTACGAATGTCGGAGGCGAAGCCGATCATCTCGTCGACGGGTGCGATACCCTCGACGACCATGAGGTCACCTTCCTGGTACATGTCGTCGACGCGGCCACGGCGACCCTGAATCTCGCCGGAGGCGGCGCCCATGTGGTCGTTGGGCACGTCGATACGGACGTCCTGCATCGGCTCGAGGAGCTTGATCTGGCCGTCGATCAGCGACTTGTGGACGGCCTCGCGGGTCGCGGGGATGACCTGTGCCGGACCGCGGTGGATCGTGTCCTCGTGGAGTCGAGCGTCGTGCAGGCGGATGAGCGTCCCCTGAACCGGCTCGTTGGCCAGCGGACCGTTGTCGAGGGCCTCCTCGAGACCTTCGACGACCAGTTCCATCGTCTCGTTCAGGTGCTGGATACCCTTCGTGTCGTCGATGAGGATGTTCGAGCCGTGGATGTGCTCGACGTTCTGGGAGGTGTCCTTGTCCATGCCGGCTTCCTGCAGGGCTTCACGGCGTTCCTGCTCGGGCATGTCCATGGAGGCCTCGCCGAGCTTGATCGTCTCGACGAGCTCCTGGCTCATCGGCTCGACGGAGATGTAGAAGCGGTTGTGACGGTTCGGCGAGATCCCCTCGACCTCGTCGCTGCCTTCCTGGGGTGCCTCGCGGTAGACGACGATCGGTTCGCCGGTGTTGACCGGAATACCCTGGTTCTTCTCGATACGCTGGGTGATGACCTCGAGGTGAAGCTCACCCTGTCCGGAGATCAGGTGCTCGCCGGTGTCCTCGTTGATCTCGATCTGGATCGTCGGGTCCTCCTTGGAAACCTGGCGAAGCGTCTCGATGAGCTTCGGCAGGTCGTCCATCGTCTGGGCCTCGACGGCCTTCGTGATGACGGGCTCGGAGATGTGTTCGATCGACTCGAAGGGCGTCATATCGACGCTCGAGACGGTCGAGCCGGCGATCGCGTCGCGAAGACCGGTGACGGCGGCGATGTTCCCGGCGGGAACCTGCTCGACTTCCTCGCGTTCGCCACCCATGTAGATGCCGACGGACTGGACGCGGTTCTTGCCGGCGGTCCCGGAGACGTACAGTTCCTGTCCTTTCTCGAGGGAACCCGAGAAGACGCGACCGGAGGCGATTTCGCCCGCGTGGGGGTCCATCGAGATGTCGGTGACCATGAAGACGACGTCGCCGTTCTCGTCGACGAGCCGCATCTGTTCGGCGAGTTCGGACTCGTCGTCGCCGCGCCAGATGCGCGGGATACGACGGGGCTGTGCGTCGACGGGGTTCGGGAAGTGCTCACAGACCATGTCGAGCACGACGTCCGACAGCGGCGTCTTCTCGTGGAGCTCCTGGCGCTTGTCGGCGCGCTCGAGTTCCATGATCTCGGCGAAGTCCATCCCGGTGCGCTGCATCGACGGCATGGAGACGCCCCACTTGTAGAGGGCGGATCCGAAGCCGACGGTACCGTCTTCGACGGAGACCGTCCAGTCCTCGATGTCGTCCATGTCCTGGGTCATCCCGCGGATGAGTTCGTTGACGTCGCTGATGACCGAGAGGAGTCGCTGCTGCATCTCCTCGGGACCCTCCTGCAGTTCGGAGATCAGGCGGTCGACCTTGTTGATGAACAGGGTCGGCTTGACGCCCTCGCGGAGCGCCTGTCGCAGGACCGTTTCGGTCTGGGGCATGGCACCCTCGACGGCGTCGACGACGACGAGCGCACCGTCGACCGCACGCATCGCACGGGTGACGTCGCCACCGAAGTCGACGTGGCCCGGCGTGTCGATGAGGTTGATGAGGTGGTTAGTATCCTCGTACTCGTGGGTCATCGAAACGTTTGCCGCGTCGATGGTGATCCCACGTTCCTGCTCGTCTTCTTCCGTGTCCATCGCGAGCTGTTCGCCGGCAGTCTCATCGGAGATCATGCCTGCACCCGCGAGGAGGTTGTCAGAAAGGGTCGTTTTTCCGTGGTCGACGTGAGCGGCGATGGCGATGTTCCGGATGTTCTCCGGTTCGTCCATCAACCGTTCACACTCTTGGACGATCTTCTTGCGTCGGCCCATATACCCCCCATTACCGGTAGCGGGGTCAAAAGGGTAGTGTTTCGTCGGCGCCGGAATCCGTCGCATTTCCCGGTTTTCGCGCTGAAATATCCAATTTGGGTGAGTGAATATCACACACGTCCGCGACCACACAGAACGTACCATCATAGCGGCCACGGCCGAACAACGTCTCACGCTACTCTCGCTCGCGAAGCGATTGTGGGTCGATAGCTCGCCACTCCTCACGCGAGACCGCACAAAAGAGTCAACTGTATCGAACCCTTGCTATTGATACACATGAATGTCCGCGTACAGGGGCCTGGACCGACGTCCCCGTTCCTCAGCGCCCGCGATCTCTTCGAGACCGAACACGATCTCTCCCTCCCGGTCGAAGTCCGCCTCCGAGACGACCCCGACGAGCGGACCTGGGCCGGTCACTACGACGACCGACACGTCCTCAACATCTCGAGACAGGCCGCCTCGAGCGCGATGGCTCGCGAACTCGCCCTCCACGAGTTCGCCCACATGGCGCGCCACGAGCAGGAACATCCCTCACACACGCAGTCGACCGAAGAGGTGCTCTACCTTGCGCTGGCCGGCAAGAGCGTCGAGCGACGGAAGCTCGCCCACTGCTACCAGATCGCAAATCACATGAAAGACATCTACGCCGACGACATCACGCTCGCCGTCGGCCCCGGTCAGAAGCTCCTCTCGTTTCTCGAGTCGAGTCTCGCACTGGCGCTCGCCGACCGCCCCGAAACGCCGTCGCGGCCGGGCTTCGAGCGACTCTCCGCCAGCGCCGATCCCGAGATCACGGCCGTCAACGCCGCCTTCGCGCTGGCGCTGGCCGAGCGCCACGAACTCGTCGACGACGACCACCGGCTGTACGACCTCGCTCACGCGGCCGCGATGGACGCCCCACAGGTCGACTTCGATGGGTTCAATCAGCGATTTCGCGACCTCGCTCGAGACCCGGACTCGAGTGCGTACCGGCAGGTCCTCGTCGACGCAACGCGCGCGTACGTCGACGGGAGCGAGAGCGGGCACAGCGGGCGGCCGGCTGCTGACTGAAGCGGATCGCCGTCCCGCTATCCGGACCCCCGGTCATAGGACCGGGGACGCCCAAACCGACGGCCGGTTGGCCGGCCGGAACAGCAGCCGTCGTGACCGACGACCCCGATACCGGGCGAGCGACGGTTCGCTACGAAGGGAACATTTAATAGTTGATCTCTCCAAACGGATAACATATATTGATGTTCTCGCGCAAGGACTGGGGGGACGGATCGGATGAAGAGCGGTTTTCCGGGGAGTTGGCACGTCTGAAACGCCAGGGTGCGAGCATTCTCGTCGTCGGCGCAGTACAGCGGGCACACCGACGAGCCATCTGTCGGCGGTTGTTCGGACAGGCGACCACGCAGCCACGGCGGCGACTCTTCGTCTCGACTACTGGCGATTGTCGCAGAACGTCGACACTCTTCGACGAGGCCACGGCGTCAGATCACCACGCGTTCATCAGTTACGAAGCCCACTCCCGCAGTGCCGGAGCTGCCGCCGGCAACGTCGAGACAGACGTCGAACTCGACGCCGGTTCGAAACCGGAATCGAACCCAAACCCGTACTCGATCGGAGCGGACGACTCGTCGACCGATCCACAGTCTGATCCGCTCTCGGCGACCGAGGTAACCTCACTCGCCGAGTTGGGTATCGCCATCTCCAACGCCATCGAAACGTTCGAAACCGAGTCGAACGGTCTCGCCCCAGCGGAGCTTCGTATCGGCATCGAATCGCTGGCACCACTTCTCGAGGCGTACGGCGCCGAACGCGTGTTCAAGTTCGTCCACCTGACCAACGGACGAACGCGGGACATCGACGGGATGATTCACTATCATCTTCCCATGAAACGGGACACCGACGTCGTCTCGGTCCTGACGCCGCTTTTCGACATCGTCATCGAACTCCGTGAGCACAACGACACCGCACAACAACGGTGGACGATCAACGACGGTACCTGTTCTTCAGGGTGGCTGCCCATCGAGCAGTCGTAACGGCTACCCCCCGCCAGTCCGTACGACCGATATCCCGGCGTCTTCACCGACTTCGTGAACGCCCACTGCGCTATGAAACCGACCTTCGAACCAACTGACGACGGCCTCGAGATTATCGATCCGATCGAACGCCACCGATACCGGCTGACGACCGAGAGTACGGTGACGCCGGAGTCGGTGGAGACGGCTCGGATCCCGTTTCCGGTCGACGACGCCGTCAGCATTACGACGGACCAGATCAGACTCCCGTCGAGCGATCTCGTCTACGTGTTAGACGAGAGTGGACAGCTCCGCACCGAGGTTCGGCCGGCCGAACAGGAGACGCTTCCGGCCGGAGAGCACCTGCTCGATATTTCCGGCCCGATCAAACTCTATGCGAACGTAGAGGGAACGGTCCACATCTACTCGGATATCGAGCATACGTATCTCTCGTTCGACGGCCAGCAACCGGTCGTCCTCGGCGCGCGGTCGTTTCACACGCGCCCCGCGGAGACGATCGTCACGTCAGCCGAACCAACGGACGTGATGCAAGCGGTGACGGCGTTTGGGTCGGCACTCAAGACGATGACTCCCGAACGATCGTATTCGACACTGCGCGGACACCCTCCCGAACTCAGACTTGGCGACGACCTTCACGTCCCCGACGGGCTTTCGAAACGAGAGACCGGCGTTCGACTCGAGATTCCGCCGACGCTATCACACGTCTGTACCGTGACGCCGCTGGCGTACTATCTCGGGGCCGACGTCGTTCCCGGAGCGAAGCCCCGCCTCACCACGTCGACCGGGTTCGAACGTGTACTCGGTCGTGACACGACGTTTGAGGAAGCGGTCTCGAGAACGCTCAAACAGACGTTCTTCCTCGACTGTATCGTCCGTACCGCGGGGACGACGCCGCTTCCACTGCACGAGCGACGGAAGCTCGAGCCGAACCTCCCGTTCGACATCGAAGCGGTCTACGACCGGTCGCTCGCCGAACGGCTCGAATCCTACTTCCAGGTATCCTTCGAGTCGATACGGTCGTCGCTTCCGAACTGGCACCTCGAAGTCCGTCTCGAACCCGTCGACGACGTCATCGAGTTTCTCCCGTTTGTCGCCAACGACCTGCCACTCGTCAGTATCGAAGACGCCGCGACGACGACAGGACCATCGACGCAGCAACAAACGCAGGCGATCGATGACTTCATTCGCGGCGACACGAGCCAGACGTCGACAGCCGTGCGAAACGCGAGTCGGACCGATCCCACCTCGTCGCGCGGGGAGCGAACGACCATTCAGCAATCCTGGCAGGTCGACAACACGTCCGAGATCACGAGTACGACCCCGCTGAGTGCGTATCACAACGGAATCGGGCGCGAACCACGCAACGGACCGATCGAGATTAAGGTCGTCTGTAACGATCAGAGTATGCACGAGGAACTGGAAACGGTAAACGGCGTGTACGGGACACGCGAAGAGCTACCGTTCGACGTGACCACGTATTACGATCTCACGAAAGCCGAGTTCGAATCCGTACTCGCGAGCGAAAGCGACTTCCTTCACTACATCGGCCACATCGACGACGACGGGTTCCAGTGTGCAGACGGGAAGTTAGACGGTGCTCGAATCGAATCGACGGATACGAAGGCGTTTTTCCTCAACGCCTGCCAGTCCTACGAACAGGGGCTGCATCTGGTAGATGCGGGAAGCATCGGCGGAATCGTAACGCTCGACGACGTCGTCAACAGCGGCGCGGTCAGCGTCGGGAGTACGATCGCCCGCCTGCTAAACCGCGGCTTCCCGTTGTACGCTGCGCTCGATATCGCTCGCAAAGACAACATCATTGGAGAACAGTACCGAATCGTCGGCAACGGGATTACGACGGTCACACAGTCGAAGACTGGCGGTCCGAGTATGTGTACCCTGACCAGCGAGGGAGCACGACAGCGCATCAGCGTGTATACGTATATTACGCTCTGGTTGGGTCGAGGCGGTGTGTTCACGCCGCACGTCGATTCGGTCGACGAATACTTCCTCTGTCCCGGCGCTGCAACCGATCTCACCGTCTCCGACGAGACGCTCGAGGAATACCTCAAAATGGAACAGATTCCGGTTGTAACGGATGACGGCCTCTACTGGAGCCGGAGTCTCGTCGATTCCTCTCGACACTCCTAGGGGCCGTGGTAGAAGCCGCTCGAGGCGGCGGCCGATCCGGCCTGTGACAGCGCGAGCATGATGGTAAACAGGACGCCGATCATTCGTGGGTGGTTCTTCAGGTACTGTGGTAGGTCGCTCATGGTACATGATAGACGATGACGCGAAAGATGATAAATTTATTTTAATTTATCATATAAATATACTATGGTGTTATTTAATGGCATGGGTGTTTAAAAGTACAGAGAAGCCAGATGCCGGACCAATCGGCGCCACTCACCGTAGTACGCGTCCGTTCGTCGGCGGGCGTCGCAATTGGGGATTCGAGAGTTCGCCACGAATCGCAGTCGATTGCGACCGACACTCGACATCACTCCACGGACGGACCGATACCGGCCGTCGACGCCGAAATCGACCCGCTGTACAGCGACGGTAACGCGGTCCGGCAACGGTTCCAACTCGAGAGACTGGTAGCTCGTATCCACGCTGCCCGTACCGCCGCCTATCCCGCAGTCGGTCGTGCAGTAGTGCCAGCCGCTACGAGCGGTGGATCGGGAGACAGAGCCAACGGGTTTCCGAGACGCGTCGAAAGCGATACCGATGATCCGGCGGGTCGCCGGCTAACACGCAAAAAGACGGGAAGACTCG
This sequence comes from Natronolimnohabitans innermongolicus JCM 12255, assembly GCF_000337215.1. Taxonomy (GTDB): domain Archaea; phylum Halobacteriota; class Halobacteria; order Halobacteriales; family Natrialbaceae; genus Natronolimnohabitans; species Natronolimnohabitans innermongolicus. The sequence continues at coordinate 64,345 of NZ_AOHZ01000044.1, forward strand.
CTTAGCGTGCGGCTGCCGCGACGCGCTCTTTCTCTTCTTTCTGACTGACGGCGTAGGTCTGGACGTCGTAGTTGGCCGCGCCGACGAGCTGGCTAGCGATGGCCTCCTCGACCGACGTTGCCGTCTTGAACGAGTCGTTGTAGACGCCTTCGGCGAGGAATTTCAGCGCCTGGTCGACGCGTCGCTGTGGTGCGACGTCGACGGCCTTGGGGACCGAAATGCCACCGTATTTCAGGCGGACGGTCTCCTCGCGCGGAGCGGCGTTTTCGACGGCGGTGACGAGGATCTGAATCGGGTTCTCGTCGGTTCGCTCGTGAATGAGTTCGAACGCCTCACGGACGTGGTTGAGCGCCTGCTGTTTCTTGCCCGTGTTCTCCTCGGTCTGCATCAGTCGGTTGATAAAGCGCTCGACGATGGAGACCTGCGACTTCTTGAACTGCTTGCTGGCGTGGCGGCCGGCGGTGTGTGCGACCGGCGTCACCGTGATATAGCGTTCGGTCGAGGGATCCTCGTATGCGATCTCTTCGATCTCCCAGGTACCGAAGAGTTTCGCGCCGACGTCTGCGCCACCTGCGGGGGCGTCCGGGTCGGGTTGATCTTCTGCAGCCATGATTATCGCACCGGTTTCTCCGCGTTCCCGCGGACGAGTTCTTTCAGCGCGACGCCGTTGACCTTGTCGACCTTGTAATTGACACCCGAGAGGTCACCCATCGCACGACCCTTCGCCCCACCGATACCGGCGATGGTGACTTCGTCGTGTTCGTCGATGAACGAAATGGCGCCGTCACCGGGACAGAACGCGGTGACCTGCTTGCCGTTTTTGATCAGCTGCACCCGGACGCACTTTCGGATCGCCGAGTTCGGCTGCTTCGCTTCGATGCCGACCTTTTCGAGAACGATACCGCGGCCCTGCGGAGCACCCTCGAGGGGGTCAGACTTCTCGCGGAGGCCACGTGCGCGGCGCGCGTAGTCAGAGTCGGACCACCGCTGCTCCTGGCGGTCCTTCTTGAGCTTGCGCGCGGCGTATTTGCCGTTTGCCATAGTACCCGTCGCTATCCGTCGGAACCACTTAAGCAACCCGTTTCGAATCGCCGTTACGCCACGAGAACGCTCGAGGTATACCGTTCGCCGGATCTGCGGGCGTTTCGCGAACTCGAGTCACGGCTCGAGCGTGGCGTAGCGGACCTCGGCAGCCAGGAAATCCCCGAACGGCTCTCGATGGTTTCGTCTCCGGTGTGAGCTACATCTGGACGGAGAGACTAACGGCGACCTGACGGTGAGACAGCTGTCGAGGTGGCAGCGCCGACCGGTCGACAGATTCAGTCCACGTGACAAAAGCGCGGTTCGGAGCGTCTCAGACCAACTGCACGTCTTCGATTCCGAAGTGGCGGTCGGCGAGCGTTCGTGCAGCCTCGATCGTTCGACCGTTCGAACCGATCGCGACGCCGCGGTCGTCCTCGGCGACTTCGACGTAGGCGACCGTGTCGTCGTTCTCGCTAATCGTGACGTTGTACACTGCGGCGGGAGCGAGCGCGTTCGCGACGAACGCTTCCGGATCGTCGGCGTCCTCGACCAGCCGAACGGGTTTGCCGACCCGGTCTTCGAACCGTTTGACCGTCCGTCCGCCGGGGCCGATCGCTTCGCTCATCCGTCCGCTCGAGACGACGATTATCAGTCGCTGGTCCGTCTCGGCGGCGGTGTCGGCGTCTGCACTGACGTCGGCGCCGGTAGCCGCGTCGACGACGAGACAGTCCTGTCCGTCGACGCCGGTGACGTCCTCGAACGCGGCGAGATATCGACGGGCGTCGTCGTCGAGTGTGACGCCCATCGATCAGTCCGCCTGGCCGCCGCTGCCGCCCGGACTCGTCGAGCCCATCCGAAGGTCGACGTCGCCGGTACCGAGTTTGATCGGTTTGCCGACGATAACGTTCTCGGTGACGCCTTGTAGGCTGTCGATTTCGCCGTGGATCGCCGCGTTGAGCAGGTGGTTGACGGTCACCTCGAACGCGGCGCGAGCCAGCACCGAGTCTTTCGATCCCGAAATCCCGTGGCGACCGATCGACTCGATCTCGCCGCGGTTGGTCATCATGTCCGCGACCAGCATCAGGTGACGAACGTTTACGTCGTCGAGACCCTGCTCGGCGAGCGTGTTGTTCGTCTCCTCGATGATGGCCTCGCGAGCGGCCTCGATGCCGAGGTTACGGTGGATCTCGTGGATGTTGTTACACGTCGTCCGCGAGGCGTCGACACCTTCGATCTCGAGTACGTCGCCGAAAGCCGATCCCTCGGTGTAGAGGACGAACTGCTCGTCGCCGTCGTCCATCTCCTCGCGGCGGATGACGACGCGGGAAACCTCTTCGATTCCCTTGAACGTGATGTCGCGCAGCTCTTCGACCAGCTGGAGCAGGTCGCGGTAGGACGGCTCCTCCGGGCCGAACTGGATCTCGGTTCCCTGCTGGACCGTGCTCACTCCGAGGTTGTCTTCGATGATCTCGGCGACCTCCTCGGGCGTGATCATCCGCTCTTCGAGCGTGTCCCGATTGAGCGAGATCTGGACGCGCATGTCCGCGACGTTCGTCGAGACGTCGCCCAGCGCGAGGATCTTCGTCGCCTCGATCTTCCAGACGACCTCGTGGGCCCTCTCGCGTTCGGTGGCGTACTCGTCTTCGAGGTAGACCGTCATCATCGGCGTGTCAGGGGTCTTTCGAGCGTCGACCAGTTCGATAAGCCGAGGCAGTCCCTGGGTGACGTCGATCTCCGCGACGCCCGCGTAGTGGAACGTGTTCATCGTCAGCTGCGTTCCGGGTTCGCCGATCGACTGGGCGCTTACGGTGCCGACGGGGTCGAGCGGATCGACGCGCGTGTCGAGATACCGGGCTTCGACGGCCTTCGCGAGCTCGTCGGCGTCTTCGACGGTAACGCCGTCGCGACCCTCGAGGGTCTCGTAGACGTTGTCCTTGAGCCGTCGCGGCAGATCGGTGTCCTCGACGACCGCGATCGTATCGTCGTCGACGGCGTATTCGACGTTAGTCATCGGAGGTCACCCCCGAGCTGTCGCCCTCGGTAAGACGATCGTCCGCGTGTTCGGAGAGGTTCGTCGGCTCCGTCCGGATGCCGAGGAACTCGTCGCGTTCCGCTTCGGATTCGAACTCCGAATCGATGACGCGGTCGGCGATCGCCTCGACGTCGATGTCGTTGTCGTCGCCCGAGGAGACCTTGACCGGCGAGGTGCCGTCCTCGCCGAACTCGAACTGAACGATCGTGTCCGAGGTGTCTCGAACGGTGCCGTCGTACTGCGTCTCGAGTTCGGAGAGGGCGTTGATCAGGCGACGCTGCAGATACCCTGACTTCGAGGTACGGACTGCGGTGTCGACCAGGCCCTCGCGGCCGCCCATCGCGTGGAAGAAGAACTCCCGCGGCGTGAGGCCGCTGGTGTAGGAGTTCTCGACGAAGCCGTGGGCCTCCGCGGAGAGGTCGTTCGGTTCGTAGTGGCTGAGGGTTCGGTCCTCGTAGCCGCGGTTGATCCGTTCGCCTCGAACTGCCTGCTGGCCGACGGCGCCGGCCATCTGGGTCAGGTTGAGCATCGACCCACGTGCACCGGAGTTGGCCATGACGACCGCCGGGTTCTCGTCGTCGAAGTGCTCGTCGGCGATGTTCCCCGCGTTGTCACGCGCACGCGAGAGCGTCTGCATGATCTTCATCTCGAGGGTCTCGTCGATCGTTCGTCCCGGCAGGGACTCGAGTTCGTTGTTCTCGTAGGCCTCGATGAGCTCCTCGACGCGGTCGTAGGCGTCGTCGATGGTCTCGTCGATGCGGTTCTGGGCCTCCTCCGGAATCGTCTCGTCGTCGATCCCGATCGAGAACCCGAAGTGCATGATCGCCCGCATCGCCAGCGTCGAAACCTCGTTGATGAAGATCCGGGAGCGGGTGTTGCCGTAGCTCTTCGTGATCCGGTCGACGATTTCGCCGCCGAACTCGCCGACCTCGTCCTCGGCGATGGTCCCCTCGATGAGCTGGCCGTCCTCGATGACGACCTCTTCGCCGATCGTCCCGGTGAACTCGAGGTTCAGGTCGTCTGGCAGCAGTTCGGAGAAGACGTCGTAGCCGGTCCAGAACGGTTCGCCTTCGTCGTCGATCCCGCTGGGTTCCGGCAGTTCGTCGATCCGGGTCGCACGCAGGAGGTCGAGCGCCTGCGTCTCGTTGAACCGCGGATTGTCGGCCGTCAGGAGATACATCCCGCTGATGTGGTCCTGAATGGCGCCGATGATGTTCTCACCGAATCGCGGGGAGAGGATCTGCTCCTGGACGCGCATGAGCACGCGGGCCTCGGCGCGGGCCTCCTCGTTCTGGAGGGCGTGCATGTTCATCTCGTCGCCGTCGAAGTCGGCGTTGTACGGCGGACAGACGACGGTGTTGAGACGGAACGTCTTGTACGGCATGACCACGACCTCGTGGGCCATGATCGACATCCGGTGCAGCGACGGCTGGCGGTTGAAGATGACGATGTCGCCGTCGATGAGGTGTCGGTTTACCTCCCAGCCGGCCTCGACCTTCTCGGCTAGCTGTTCGCAGTTCTTCTCGGTCACCTTCAGTCGGCGGCCGTCCGGTCGGCGCACGTAGTTCGCGCCGGGGTGGCCTTCGGGACCGTTGGAGACGAAGCGCCGAGCGTCGTCTAAGTTGCGCTCGGTGACGTTCATCGTCTGGGTCATCTCCTTTGCGACGCGGTCCGGGACGCCGACCTCGTTGAGCGAGAGCGTCGGGTCCGGCGAGATGACGGTACGCGCAGAGAAGTTCACGCGCTTCCCGGACAGGGAGCCGCGGAAACGGCCCTCCTTGCCCTTCAGGCGCTGGGAGAGCGTCTTGAGCGGCCGGCCGGAGCGGTGTCGGGCCGGCGGCGTCCCCGAGATTTCGTTGTCCATGAACGTGGTGACGTGGTACTGCAGCAGTTCCCAGAGGTCCTCGATAATCAGCTGTGGCGCACCTGCCTCACGATTCTCCATGAACCGCTGGTTGATCCGGATGATGTCGACCAGCTTGTGGGTGAGGTCGTCCTCGGAACGCTGGCCGTTGTCGAGCGTGATCGACGGTCGCGCCGTGACGGGCGGGACCGGAAGCACCGTCAGGATCATCCACTCCGGACGGGAGCGGTCTGGATCGATCCCGAGCACCTGAATGTCTTCGTCCGGAATCGCCTCGAACCAGTCCCGGATGTCGGAGGGCATCAGCTTGTTCGTGTCCTCCTCGGTGAGGTCGATGTCCAGGGCCTTCTCGATGGCCTTGCGCTGGCTCTCGCGCGGCCGGAACGATCCCGAGAGGATTTCGTTGATTCGCGTGAGATCGATCTCCGTCTCCGCCGCGAGTTCGTCGGGCGACGTCCGCTCGACGCCGGCCTCCTCGTCGCCTTGCATCGCGGCCGCGATGCGCTGGGAGTACTCGCTGGTCAGGACCTGCTGGACCTCGTAGTACGTCGTCGGCTTCTCGTGGTCGATATCGTACTGGATCTCGCCACAGAACGGACAGCGATCCTTCTTTCGTGCCTGTCGGATCGCAGCCTTCGTGACGTCGTTCAGGTCGCGACCGAGCTTGCGCGATTCCGTGATGTCGTCGCGGAACTCCTCGCGTTCGTCCTCGGTCAACAGCAGCTTGGAACACTCGCGGCAGGTCCCTCGCAGGAGCCGCCGAATGAGCTTCGTGAAGCCGACGTGGATGACCGGCGCGGCGAGCTCGATGTGACCGAAGTGGCCGTTACACGACCCCGAGTGCTTCCCGCAGGTCTTACACTCGAGTCCGGGGTCGATGACGCCGAGTCGGGGGTCCATCAACCCCATGTCGATGGGGAAACCGTCGTCGTCGTAGGTGTCGGCCGTGATGATCTTCGTCGCACTCATCTCCCGGTACTCCTCGGGCTCCATGAGCCCGAAGGAGATCGAACCGATGTCTTTGGGTGTACTGTGTTGCATTGGTTTAGACGGCGTCTGCCAGTTCCAGTCGCGGTGCGATACCCAGGGCCTTCATCTCGTCTAACAGGAGCTTGAAGGCGTAGCTCATCTCGATCTCGTGGATATCAGTCTCTTCGTCGCAGTTCGGACAGTAGACGCGCCGTTGTTCGACGTTCTCGACCGCGCTCATCCCACACTGTCCGCAGACGTGGATGAACTCGCGGTCGGACTCGTCTAGCAGCCGTTCTTTCAGCGTCATCGCCGCACCGTGGCCGATGAACACGTCCCGTTCCATCTCCCCGATACGGAGACCACCTTCGCGGGCGCGACCCTCCGTGGGCTGGCGGGTCAGCACCTGCACCGGCCCGCGCGAGCGGGCGTGGAGCTTGTTCGAGACCATGTGGTAGAGCTTCTGGTAGAAGATGACGCCCACGAAGATTTCGGCCTCGATCTTCTCGCCGGAGATCCCCGAGTACATGACCTCCTTACCCGCGGAGTTGAAGCCGGCATCCTCGAGTCCGTCGCGGAGTTTCGACTCGTCCTCGCCGAGGAACGGCGTCCCGTCGACACGTCGCCCTTCCATCGAGCCGAGTTTGCCGCCGATCATCTCGAGGATGTGTCCGACGGTCATCCGCGAGGGCAGCGCGTGCGGGTTGAGCACGAGGTCGGGGACGACGCCCTCCTCGGTGAAGGGCATGTCCTCCTGGGGTGCGAGGTGGCCGATGACACCCTTCTGGCCGTGGCGGGAAGCGAACTTGTCCCCGAGTTCGGGGATCCGCTCGTCGCGCACGGAGACCTTCGAGAGCTTCGAGCCGTCCTCGCCTTCCATCAGCGTGACGGTGTCGACGACGCCCGATTCGCCCGAGCGCATCGTCACGGAGGTCTCGCGGCGCTTCTGCGGCGAGAGTCCGCCCATGTCGTCCGGCTCTTCCAGGAATCGCGGCGGGCTCGTCTTTCCGAGCAGGACGGAGTTTTCGTCGACTTCCGTCTCCGGATTGACGAGGCCATCCTCGTCTAAGTGGTTGTACGCTTCCTCACCGCGGGCGCCGCGGACGTCCTGGCTCGGGATCTCGAAGCGGTCCTCCTGACCGCCGGGATAGCGTCGTTCCTCGCCCTCGTAGGTTCGGAAGAAGTGCGAACGGGCGAGGGCGCGCTCGACGCTCGCTTTGTTCATGACCAGCGCGTCCTCGATGTTGAACCCTTCGTAGCTCATCACGGCGACGACGAAGTTCTGCGCGGCGGGCCGTTCGTCGTAACCGATCTGCTCTGTCGTCTGGGTCTTGACCATCGAGAGCTGCGGGTAGTGCAGCAGGTGCTGGCGCGTGTCCGGCCGGATGCGGTAGTTAGCCGAAGGAAGCCCCAGCGACTGCTTGATCATCCCCGCGCCCATCGTAATACGCGGCGAGGCGTTGTGTTCGGGGTAGGGAATCATCCCCGCACCGATCGAGAAGATCAGCGACGGGTCGATCTCGAGGTGCGTGTGCTTTTCGGTGAGGTGTTCTTCGTCGACGGCGACGAGGATGTCCTCTTCCTCCTCGGCGTCGATAAACTCGACGTAGCCGTGGTCGACGAGATCCTCGAACTCGAGGTCGCCGTCCTCGACCGCCTCGAGTTCCTGCTGGGAGATCCGCGGCTCGCCGTCCTCGACGACCAGCAATGGCCGCCGTGCGCGACCGGCGTCGGCGTTGACGATAACTTCGCGCGTGCGCTCTTTCACGGAGACGTTGACCATCTCGGATACGTCGCCGATACGTCGCGCTTCGCGGATCTGTTCTGCTAGTTTGTGCGGGTCGGGGTGTGTCCCCACCAGCGACCCGTTGACGTACACCTTGGCGTCTCGTTCTTGGCTGCTCATGGATTGTTAGTCGTCTGCGGTCGATCGTTCGATGCCCTCGAGGCCCGGAATCCCCTCGACGCCCATCGATGCCAGTTCGCGTTTGAGTGCCTGTTCGTCCTCGACGTTCTGGGAGAGCTCCATCGACTGCGCGAAGTTCTTCACCAGCCCACAGTTCGGCCCCTCCGGCGTCTCGGAGGGCCCGATGCGACCCCACTGGGTCGCGTGCAGGTCCCGCGCCTCGAAGTGGGGCTGACTGCGCGAGAGCGGACTGCGCAGTCGGCGCAGGTGCGAAAGCACTCCCATGAAGTCCGTTCGGTCGACGAGCTGGGAGACGCCGGAGCGGCCACCCACCCAGTTGCCCGTCGCGATCGGATGCTCGAGTCGCTCGGTCAGGACGTCGGATCGAACGACGGTCGAGACCGAGAGGTTCCGGTTTCGCATGTTGGCGCGCTCGAGTTGGTACTTCACGTCCCGCGCCAGCTTGTTCAGCGCGGTTCGGAACAGGTCCCTCATGAGGTCGCCGCTGACCTTCAGGCGCTTGTTCGCGTAGTGGTCCTTGTCGTCGGAGTCACGGCGTCCCAGCGCGAGTTCGAAACACGCCTCGGCCATCCGACAGAGGTAGTGTGCCTTGTTGATTCGGACGTCCTCCTCCTCGACGCCGTCCTCGTGGAGGTGTGGCAGGAGGTACCGATCGATGACGTAGTTGGCCCGCTTGAGCTGGTAGTTTTTCCCCTGACCGGAGGCGACGCGCTTTCCGAGCGTCTCGATCGCTTCTTCCTCGGTCTGGACCTCGGCCGCCTCGAGGTTTTCGAGCATGTACTTGACGACCTCGGGGTCGTTCGAGACCTTGTGGACGATCTCTTCGTCGGACTCGAGTCCGAGCGCGCGTACGAGGGTGACGAAGTTGATCGATCCCGACACGGAGGGGAACGAGACCTCGAGCAGGCCGTCGCGTGTTCGTTCACAGAGGACGAGCGCGCGGTAACCACGGCGCTGCGAGAAGGTCTTCGCGACCTGGATCTCGTCGCCGTACTTGGTGTCGTACTCCGCGAGGATCTTGTTCGGTGCGAGGTCCTCGCTCGTCATCAGCACGCGCTCGGAGCCGTTGACGATGAAGTAGCCGCCGGGGTCGGCGGGGTCCTCGCCGATCTCGACGAGTTCCTCGTCGGAGAAACCGGCGATGTTACACTTCTCGGAGCCGACCATGATCGGCATCCGGCCGATCTTCGTCTCCGTCGAGTCGACGACGCGCTGGTCGCCTTCCTCGCCCTTGACGATCGACATCTCCATGAAGACGGGCGCGGAGTAGGTGATGTTACGGAGCCGCGCCTCCTGCGGGTAGAGCAGTTCTTCGGAGCCGTCGGCCTCCCGAACGCGGGGCGTGACGACGCGGACGTCACCGAGTTCGACGTGAACCGGCTCTTCGCCTTCCTTGTCGCCGATGTCCGTGTCGATCGTCTCCTTCTCGTCGACGACCTCCTGCATCCCCCGATTCAGGAAGGCGTTAAACGAGCGGTAGTGGTGTTCGGCGATCCGTTCCTTCGAGAAGTACTCGCGCGAGATTTCGCGTCGTTTTTCGCGTGATAGGTCCACTGACATTTATTCCACCACGAGTCGGTATACGACGGCCTGATCGGTTGTCCGTGAGTTCCGAACGATCTTGATGACGTCGCCGATCTCCGCCTCGTCGGGCAAGGCGGAATCGTTGCGCTTGATTTTGGGCAGGTCTGTGCGATCGATATCGTACTCCTCGAGGACCTCCTCCAGAGTGTCCTCGTCGAGTACGGAGTGATCCGGGACGAGTTCGTGTTGGCTTACGTCTACCATGTGTTGAAGTTGGTGTGCGTGTCGGCTACCGGGAGAGAAGCGGCTGTCACGAGATACTACAGCCAGATACCGCCGGCACGCATTTAACGGTTACTAACTCGATCCAGAAGCGTGGCTACTCGACCGCGGCGACCTTGACCGAAGGCGCCGATCACGTCTGTGGATACCGCAGTATCAGTTATATTCCTTGTGGAGAGTGGTGCTGTGTGACACGGATCGCTCGAGGCGCCGCCCTGTCCCGATTTCCCCTACCACACGGCTATCGATTGGAAAGCCTTAATACTCCGAGCGGGAAACGATGAGTTGCGTTGGAAGCCCGGATGGTGTAGTGGCCCATCATACAACCCTGTCACGGTTGTGACGCGGGTTCAAATCCCGCTCCGGGCGCTTNGTGTAGTGGCCCATCATACAACCCTGTCACGGTTGTGACGCGGGTTCAAATCCCGCTCCGGGCGCTTTCTGCTGACGTCAACCACGTGTGAGGAGCGTCGCGACGAACGAGTGGCGCCGTCAGCAAAACGCCGATGAGGGATTTGAAAACAACGAGCCGCAGGCCCGGAACGGCGCGAAGCGCCGCACGCCCGGACCGTCTCCGCCGGGTTCAAATCCCGCTCCGGGCGCTTCTTCGATGTTAAATTCGCGAGCAACGGTTGTATCCGTCGCGAAATCCTCGAGAGTGAAAAGCGGTCGCAAAGAGATTTGGTCGTGGAGTAGCGCGAACGCGGTGAACGAACCGACCGAAGTTCGGACCCCGCCCAAGCGTTTTCTCGGAATCTATAGCTGTCTTGTGTAGTAAACTTCCATCTGCGAGCGAACCGCCGTCGGAATAGTAACTCGAGTGAACAATATCCAGAACACAACCCTTAATACTTCGAGCGGGAAACGGTAAGTTGCGTTGGAAGCCCGGATGGTGTAGTGGCCCATCATACAACCCTGTCACGGTTGTGACGCGGGTTCAAATCCCGCTCCGGGCGCTTNGTGTAGTGGCCCATCATACAACCCTGTCACGGTTGTGACGCGGGTTCAAATCCCGCTCCGGGCGCTTTCTGCTGACGTCAACCACGTGTAAGGAGCGTCGCGACGAACGAGTGGCGCCGTCAGCAAAACGCCGATGAGGGATTTGAAAACAACGAGTTGTCGCGAACTCGAGCAAACCCAGCGAGACGAAGGTTTTTATCGGATACCGCGGCCAAATCGCGTATGTCTAACTCGAAGGAAACTGGCGACAGGACCGAGTCCAAAGCGCTCACGAGACTTATCGAGTGTGGCTACAGCGTTTCGATTCCGTTCGGAGACAACGACAAGTACGACCTGATCGTCGACGACGAGGCGGCGCTTTACCGATTACAGTGCAAGACGGCGTGGTCGAACAAGGAACAGACGATACGGTTCAATACTCATTCCCAGACGACGAGAGGTGGTGACTATTACGAACAGACCTATCGCGGAGCGACCGACGCGTTCTTCGTATACTATCCGGGAAACGAACGGTTCTACTGGATCGATGCTGCGGTTGCGACCGAACAGAAGATGGAGCTACGCTTCGAATCGGAAATCGACCACCCCGCGATAAACTGGGCAGAAACGTACGAATTCACCGGAACGATTCCCCAGTCGTCGAGCGAGAACCACGGTTCGTAGACGGTGTCGGCTGACAGACAGAGCACTAATTATTTAGCACCGACCCGTTTTGCATCCCATAGCACCACACGTGTCTCGAATGACGAATCCGATCACCGTTCTCGTCGTCGACAACGAGCCGGGATTTGCCGACCTCGCCGGCGAGATGCTCGAGCGCGAGCGGGACGAAATCGTCGCCGAGTCGGCGACCAGCGCCGGAGCGGCGCTCGAGATCATCGACGACCGCCAGATCGACTGTATCGTCAGCGATTACGAGATGCCGAGGATGACCGGCCTCGAGTTTCTGGAACGCGTCCGAGAGGACGATCCCGACCTCCCCTTTATTCTGTTTACCGGGCGCGGATCCGAGGAGATCGCAAGCGAAGCGATCGCGGCGGGCGTTACGCAGTATCTACAGAAGGAATCCGGCGAGGAGCAGTACGCCCTGCTGGCGAACCAGATCACGAACGCGGTCTCCCAGTACCGGACCGAAACGGAACTTCGCGAGAGCGAGCGCCGCTACGAGCGAACGCTGACGACGCTGCACGAAACGACCCGGGATCTGATGCGCGCTGGCACGAAACGAGAAATTTACCGCTCGGCGGTCGAGACGGCGGGCGAGATTCTCGACGTCCCGATCGCCGCGGCGTACGCGTTCAACCCCACGGAGGCGGCCCTGGAGCACGCCGCCTCGACGCGAGAGTCTCGAGAGCTCGTCGATCCGGAGATGGACTTCGACCAGGGGGAAGGACACGTCTGGGAGGTCTTCTCGGAAGGGGAAAGCGCCTACTACGAGGACGTCACGCGCGACGCGGAAGCGAAGACGTTGAGCCGGAGCGAGCTGATCGTTCCGCTCGGCACTCACGGCGTCCTGGTCGCGGGAACCGAGGACGTCGACGGCTTCGACGAGACGATGACGGAGCTGTTGCACATTCTGGCGGCGAACACGGAGGCGGCGTTGGATCGGGCCGAACGCGAACAGTTACTCCGTGAACACGATCGGACGCTCACGCAGCAGAACGAAGAGCTCACGCGGCTCAATCACACGAACGAGATCGTCCGGGAGATCAACCACGGCGTCGCACAGGCATCGACGCGATCGGAGATCGAGACGACGGTCTGTGAACGGCTGGCCGACACCGAGCGGTATCGATTCGCCTGGATCGCCTCGAGCGACGACGATCCGCCCGAGCCGACGGCCTGGGCCGATATCGACGCGGCGTTCATCGATCGGATCCGAGACGACGGGAAACAGGCGCCGGAACTCCGACTCGCCGAAACGACCCTCGAGGAGGGTCGCGTCCAGGTCGTTCGGAACGTCCTCGAGGCCGACGGCTGGGATCGGCGGCGAAAAGAAGCGTTGACGTACGGCTACCAGACGATTCTCGCGGTTCCGGTGACGGATACCGAGCGCGCCTACGGCGTCTTACTGGTCCACGTAACCGGCGTCAACTCGATCGGCGACGGCGAACTCGAGGTCCTCGCCGAACTCGGCGAGACGATCGGCCACGCGATTCATTCCGTCGAGCGAACGCGCGCGATGCTGACGGACAGTCGACTCGAGCTCGAACTCGCGGTCAGCGATTCTCGGCTCCTCTTGAATCGGTTCGCCGACCGGACCGAGGGCGCGGTGACGATCGAGGGGGTGATCGAGCGAGACGACGAACTCGTCGTCTTCGTGAGCGCGCCGGAGACGGCCGATCTCACCCCGCTCGAGGAGTGGGCGTCGATCGAGAGCGTCTCGGTCGTCTCGGAGGGAGAAGACGAGCTACTGGTCGAGTTGACGGTCACCTCGTCGCCGTTTCTGGAGACGTTGCGAAGCTACGACGTGGGGCTCAAGACCGCGACAGCTCGAAACGGGACGACGACCGTCGTCGTAGAGCTCCCCCAGCAAGTCGACGCCCGGTCGCTCATCGAGGCACTCCGCGAGGGGTATCCCGAGACGGAACTAGAGGCCAGACGCGAAACCGCGAGTTCGCCCTCGGCTCGCCAGCTCGATACGCACCTCGAGGAGCGATTGACCAGCAAACAGTTCGAGGCCCTGCAGGCGGCACACTACAGCGGCTTCTTCGAGTGGCCGCGGGAAAGTACCGGAGCGGATCTCGCCGACGCGCTCGGCGTCTCGTCCCCGACGTACCAGTATCACCTTCGTGCGGCCGAACGCAAGCTCGTGACGCTGGCGTTCGACGGGAGTTCTAAATAATTAGAGTGCTTGTTTCTGATCTGCTACACAGTTAGAAGACACCCTTACTTATCGCTGCTCCGTACCCGTAAGTGGCGATCTGCGATAGCCTGTCGCCACCCCCAATCCCCCCACCCCCCACTTTTCCCCCGAACGCTCGTCTCCGAGCGGTTGCTACGGTCGAGTCGAACGACGGTGCCGAATCGATCCCTCGAGACGACCGAAATTCGTCGACCGATTCGATCGTAGCGGTACCGCGATCGGCGTGCAAGGCGAGTCGTTCAGCTCCGCCCGTCCGCCGTTGGCGTCCGCGGTCGACTTCGCCAGTCGTCTCGGAACACGGTCCCGTACGAATCTTACAGCCAGTTCACCGCGCGTGCGTGATTCGTCGCGGGTGAGCGGGAGCCGCGATCTGACCGTCTGAACTGGTGTCGACCGACGGGTAGTGGTCGCCGCGTTCGCCGCGCCCGAATCCGATTTGATTGAACTGCAGCACCTCTCGTTGCCCAGCAGTGGTTCTAAATAATTAGTGCACCAATGCCGTTCGTCACTAATTGATTAGAAGATATATTTACCCAACCGAACACCGTAGCCATAATTGGCGATCTGCGATAGCCTGTCGCCACCCCCAATCCCCCCACCCCCCCACTTTTCCCCGAGCGACCGCGAGGAGTATGTAGCCAAACCGGAAGAAACGGTTAGTCCGGTAGACGTTCGATCTCGAGAGGCGTCTGAGACGAACCACTTCCGACATAACGGCATGGCTGTCGATCGACGGCTCGCCGTCTCGTCGCCACAGCGGCGCGTCTCAGTTGGATCCGACCGACTCCCACTCGATCCACTCCTGTTCCCATCCGCGGCGGGATTCGGCGCGTCGTACCGCGTGCTCGCGGTCCTCACGAGCCATTCGATTGCGTTCGATCGCGCCCGACTGTTCGCCCTCGACCAGTAACGGATCGAACGAGACGGCGTCCGTCCGCGTCCGGTCGCCGTCCGCGGAAACGGCCTCGAGTCGCTGTCGGTGCGTCCCGCGAGGAAAGACCAGTCGACCGTCGTCGGTCAGTTGCTCGAGGAGCGCCCGCGGCGGATCGACCGCGGCGGCCTCGAGGAGGATTCGATCGAACGGGGCGTACTCGGGGAGCCCCTTCGCGCCGTCGCGGCGGTCGACGAGCACGCCGCCGTAGCCGGCACGGTCCAGGTTCTGGCGGGCTTCGACGACCAGTGGTCGGGAAATGTCGACGGCGTGAACGCTGGCTTCGCCGACGATTTCGGCGACGACGGCCGCCGTGTATCCGACGCCGGCGCCGACGACCAGCACGTCGTCGTCGGGGGTAAGGTCGAGCGCCTGAAGCAGTCTGGCGACGGTGCTCGGGGCCAGCACGCGCGTTCCGAACAGTTCGTGTTCCCGGTCGGCGTAGGCCGACCGCTCGTCGTCGACGAACTCGTGGCGCGGGACGTCGCGCATCGCCACGGCGACGGTTTCGTCGTCCAGCACGTCCTTGGCTGGGGACTCGAGGCCGTCGACCATGTCCTCTCGCAGTACCGCGGGGTCCATACCCGGAGTATCGCTCCGGTAGGTATCAATGCCGCGCTTGCGTTGAATCGGCCGAACCGTCGTCCGTTCGACGGTAGTACGGCACGACGGGACGGCTCCAATCGGAGTTTCGTCGTCGGTACACTACCCCCGAATCGCCACGAATCGGACGCCGCCGTGTTCGGTCCGCTCGAGGCGTCCGTCCTCGCGTTTCGTCGCCTCGACGAGCGTCTGGAAGCCGGTGCCGATCGGCACGAGGAGCGTACCGCCGGGGCGGATCTGTTCGACGACGGGGTCGGGGAATTCGGCCGCCGCACAGGTGATGTAGGCCGCGTCGTAGGGTGCGTGTTCGGGCCAGCCCTCGCGGCCGTCGCCGGTTCGAACGGCCACGTCCTCGTAGCCGACGGCCGCGAGTTGTTCGCGGGCTTGCTCGGCGAGGGCCTCGCCGTACTCGACGGTGTAGACGTTCTCGGCGCCGACGAGTTCGGCGGTGACCGCAGCGTGATAGCCACACCCCGTGCCGACCTCGAGAACTTCGTCGCCGGGCTCGAGCGACAGTTCGTCGCCCATGATCGCGACCATGTGCGGGGCGCTGATGGTCTGGCCGTCGCCGATCGGCAGCGGGCGATCCTCGTAGGCGCTGCGTCGACGATCGGGCGGCACGAACTCGTGGCGCGGGACCGCCGCCATGGCCTCGAGGACTCGCTCGTCGTCGATACGGGCGGAGAGCCCCTGAACCATCCGTTCCCGGGCCGCCTCGAAGTCGTCGGGATCGGAGCCGGAATCGTCGTCGCGGAACCGATCGAACATACTCGAGGCTACGCGCTCGCCGCCAATAGGCTGTGGGGCGCAGTAGAATCGGTTCAATTGTGCGGCACGTGCCAATTGTCGTAGTCGCGTTCGCCACTCGGCGACGAGAACGCCACGAAAGCCCCTGCTGGAGTCCGGTCGATAGCAGCCGCTTTTAGTCCCACCCGGATCGGATGACTGGTTGAGCCACCGCGGGTGGGGCTTTCGTGGTATATATAGAAATCGTTCCGATAGCACAAGCCCGAACGCCACGTCGAGGGGAAGTATAGAACTCGGTTACGGCGGCGACGATACCTACCAGGCAGACCAGGCGCTGGTCTGCTGGTCGTAAGCGTAGACGCGCTTGGTGTCCTTTGCGAAGACCACGTCGCCGTCCATCTCGTAGCGGTCGCGGTGGTAGCCGGAGGCGTCGTCGCGGACGACGAAGGCGTCGATTTCGATTTCGTCGTCGCCGAACTCCTCGATCTCGCCGACCTCGAACTCGTAGTCGCCGGGGACGTGGACCGTAATCGAGCGGCTGTCGTTTTTCGAGCCGTCCTGGGGGTGGACGGTGACGTTGACCGCGACGTTGTCGACCTCGCGGGTCCAGACGGTTTCGACGTCCTCGGCGGCGGCCTCCTCGCGGCGCTTCTGTCCGTCGAGTTCGACGCTGGTCACGCGAACCGTCGAGAGCACCTCGTCGGTCTCGAGGATGAACTCGTCGCCGACTTCGATCGTCTCGTCTTCGGGCGTCGTCACGTTCGCCGTGAAGGATTCGCCCTCCTGGGAGACGACGACGTCGAGCGTTACCTCGCGTTCCCGTTCTGGTTGGACCTTGTGGACGTGGCTGCACTCGCTACATCGGACGGTGACGGTTCCGCCGCCCTCCGTCGCCGTCAGTACCTCGTGTACCGTCTCGAGGTCCGGCGAACAGGACGGACAGGAAACCGGGATCCGGTCCGGAATGTCGGAATCGTTCATAATACGGCCTAGACGCTACGTACCTAAAAGGCGATTGGACCGAGCGTGTGGGTGACAGCGGGGCACACGACGCGGCGTCTCGTCTCCGTCGACCGTCGATACCGACCGGTCTCGGAATAGCGACGAGACCCTTACGCCGACCGACTACAGTAGCCACTGAAACGAATCACACACCGTTCGCGATGCTGTCCGGCGATTGGGTGTGCATCGACTCTCAGTGGCTACTGGACGCTTCCGGAAGCGCGAGTTCCGTGCCGTCGGCGTACACCGTCGGATTCCGGAGAATGCCGTCGAGGTGGATCGGCGCCTCCGTTTCGCCGCCGATTCCCGCGTTGTCGCCGATGGCGATGTGGACCGTTCCGCCGGCTTTCTCGTCTAAGAGGACGGAGCCGACGAGTTCCGTAACGGCCACGTTCGTGCCGATTCCGAGCTCCGCGAGGTTGTACGCGGCGTCGCCGACGTCCTCGGCCGCTCCCTCGACCGTCTCGCGGATTTCGTCGTCCGAGACGTGCGTGACGAGACCGTCTTCGACCTCGAAGGTGAGCTCCTGTCCGTCCTCGAGCAACCCGTGGGGACGTATCGTCCCGTCGACGACGAACGTCCCGTCCGCGGTCTCGGGGCTGACGAACACCTCGCCGGCGGGCAGGTTCGACATCCGGCCGGGTTCGTGGACGATACCGGTGTCCGAGAGCCACTCGCGGTCGCCGATGCCGAACGTGATGTCGGTTCCGGCGGGCGTCGTCACGCGGATCTCGTCGGCCCCGTCGACCTGTTCGCGGACGTCCTCGCAGTGGGCGGCGATCGACTCGTAGTCGGCCTCGAGTCCGGTCGTAAACACGTCCTCGGTGATCCCCGGGAGCGTCGCGACGCGGGCGCCGGCGTCGTTCGCGTCGGTTCGGGCGCGGGTGTGGCTCAGGCTCTTCGTCGTCGGTGCGAGCACGACGTCCGCGCCGGCCATCGCCGCCGCGACCGGCTCGGGCGGCTCGCTGCCGTGGGTCTCGCCGGGCGGATAGCGGACGATCACCGCATCGTCGGTAACCTCGCTTGCGACCTCGTAGATCGCCTCGCCGATCGGTTCGCGTTCGTCGTCGGTGACAACCGCGCAGGATTCCGTCCCCTCCAGCGCGAGACACTGCCGAACGGCGGTCTCGGCTGCACTCCGGAGTGCTGACATAGGCGTATCTGTACGGGGGCGTCCCGAAAGCTATTGCCCTTGACGATTCGATGCTCGGAGAGTCTGGACTGCACGGAGCCCGCCAACAGTGTTTTGGGAGCGGCTTTCGACCGTTCAGAGAACGGATGGCACGGGGTGTTCTCGAGGACGCGTTGTTCGACGAATCGACCAACGAGGCGATCAGAGACGCGCTGCCGGAGGCCGCGATTACTGCTTTCGAATACGTCACGCATCTCGGCGACGGTGCGACGCTGATCGTCTTCGCGACGCTGTTGTACTGGTTCGGCGCCGAGTCGCGCCGCGAGCAACGGGCGCTCGTGATCGCGATCGGGCTGGGCGCGCTGGCGATCAGCGCCGGCATGAAAGGGATCTTTCTGCGACCGCGGCCCGAACTCGCCGGCGGCTACGGTGGGTACAGCTTCCCGAGCGCGCACGCACTCGGCGGTGCCGCCTTCTACGGTGCACTCGCGGTCGTCGCCGACACCGGGACGCGACGACAGCGGTACGTCGCGGCCGGAACGGTCATCGCTCTCATCGCAGTCTCTCGTGTCGTCATCGGCGTCCACTACGTTGGCGACGTCGTCGTCGGCGTCGCGATCGGACTCGCGTTCGTCGCGCTCGTCGTCCGCGGCGACGATTCTGAACCAGGGACGATTTTCGGTCTCGCAGGCGTTATCGCGGTGCTCGCGTTCGCTCTCGGCTCGAGAGAGTTCACGACGATGACGATCGGCGCGGCGGTCGGTGCGACGCTCGCCTGGCAGTACGTTGCGGGACGGACGACGGAACCTCGGGGCGCCGCGATCGTCCTGCTCGCCGCGCTCTGCCTGCCCGTCGTGTTCGTACTCCGTGCGATTCCCGTCGTCTGGCCGGCCCATCCGCTCGTGGCGGGTCTCGAGATCGTCGGCTACGCGATCGCGACGGCGGCCGTCCTCGTCGTTCCGATCGTCGCCGACCGAATGAACGACTGGCCGGCGGTCGTCTGGCTACAGGATCGACTCCCCTTCAGCGGGCGGACGATCGACCGCGAACAGGAGTCGATCGGGACGAACGAGTGAGACGAAACGCGAGTTCGACTCACGTTCGATCACGCCGCCTGCCCCTCATCAACCGCTGTATCGCCGGGAGAATCCGACGCTGGCTCTCCTACCGGTCCGTCGAGTTGGTCGGGCGTTCCGAAGACGTAGAGCGTGTCGCCCGCCTCGAGCGGTTCGTTGTCCGCCGGTAGCGACAGTACGTCCTCGCCCCGGCCGATCGCCAACACGGTTCCCGGCACCCAGCCGGCGAACTCGCTCTCGAGGGGACCGTCGGACTCGACCGTTCGAACGGCGACCGTCTCGTCGGCGCTGCGGATCGCAGCGACGAGGGCGTAACCCGTACTCGGCTCCGCCGGACGCGTCGTGAGTCGGTACCGGCCGCCGGCTGTGAGCGAGTCGGCGTCGTCGGCGTCGACGACGAGCGTCACGGTCGAATCGGTGCTCGCACGGAGCGTTCCCGTCGCGACGTACTGCGTCGATTCCGATCCGGTCGTCCAGACCTCGACCGGATCGCCGGCGCTCGCTTTCGACGGCGGATCAGCGGCGACCGCAACGGCGACGCAGTTCGGTCCCAGCGTCGGGCCGATGCCGTCGCGTCGGCCGCCGACCGTGAGCGTTTCTACGTCACCGGCTGCCGATAACTCGGCGCTGACGTAGCCGATCCCGAAGTCGACCTCGAGGCGTCGCTCGAGTCGAGCGCGCAGTTCCGTCGGCGAACAGTCGTTCGGGAACCGGAGCCGTCGCCCCGCGAGGTCGCGTTTGACCCCCTCGTCGACGGACGGATACCCTTCGGCGTCGTCGATCGAGTCCGGAAGGGAGAGTGTCACCGAGAGTCCCGCGGAGCGAACGAGATCCGCGACCGAGCCGGCGGCGTCGACGCGGCGGACGCCGAGCGCACCGCAGGCGAGGTGATCGCCCAACCGTCGGCCGCCGACCGCCGCGACGGTCCCCGCTGCGACGACGCCGAGCAGAAAGAGCCCGGAAGTGTAGTGGACCAGCGGCGAGTCGGCGACGACCTCGCCGTGGACGACGGCCCGATAACTGAGCCAGCCCGCCGGCGGCGCGAGACCGAACAGAACGGCGCCGCCGACGGGGAGTTCGCGAGCGGTCACCGCTCGGTAGCCGCCGGACAGCGCGAGCGCGCTCGCACCCGCGAGCAGCCCGTACCCGAGGATACCGAGCAACGCGACTCGAGTCCACTCGACCGTCGCCTCGTCACCGAACGCGTCACCGTTCTGGATCGGCTCGGCTGCGAGCACGGCGAGCGACTCGAGGGTGAGCGCTGAACCGAACAGAGCAGCGGACAGCTGATCGATCATCGGCCTGCCTCCGTTCGCTGTCGGTCGGGCTCGTCCGCCCGATACTCGAGAACCGTCCCGTCGTCTCCGAGGAGAATCGCCTCGGTTCCGACCGTGATCGCGTCCGGATCGGGGTCGAACGTCCAGTCGATGCTGTCCGTCGACGAGGTCGTCGCCGTCCCGTCGCTCGGTTCATTGTCGCAGATCGTCTCCCCGCGGGTCGTTTCGCCACGGTTTGTCCCCCCGCGGGACGTCCCTGCCCCGCGAACGGCGACGATCCTGAGCGCTGAGTCGTCGTCCTCGACGGCGTCCACGATGGCGTCGGTCACGGTGGCCGTCCGAATCGCCGTTCCGTCGCGCTCGAGCAGCGATATCGCCTCCAGTTCGGGAGTCGTTTCGCCCGGCGTCGCGACGACGCCGACGTGATCGGCCTCGAGGAGCGCCTCGGCGTCCGTCGTCGGGACGGCGATCGTGAGTCGTCCCTCACCGCCGGCCGACGGTGCCGACGGAAGCGATGGCGTGACGCCGCTTGCGGCTGTCGTAGCGGCGCCACCGTCTGCAACCACCGTCTCGCCGTCGGTCGTGCTCACGACGGTCCCGGCGACCGATTCCGAGTCGGTCACCGCGAGCACGTCGTCACCCGGGCGCAGTCCGGTCGGTAAGAGCGCCGAGACGGAAACCGCCCGCCACCCCTCCGGAACGCGCCTCGAAACGCCGCTCGACGGCGGCGCGACCGTAATCGTCGCCCGGCCTCGAGGGTCGACGGTGACCGACGCGGCCTCGAGGTCGTACGTCGTCCGTAGGCGGTCCTCGAGTCGAACCTCGAGTTCCGAGAGCGGGAGATCCGCCGGCAGCCGCCACGCATCCGTCTCGAGTGCGGTTCGAAGTGACGGATCGAGCGGCGGATAGCCCTCGAACGCGCTGACGTCGCCGTCGGCGCGGATCGTCACCTGCCCCATCGCGTCGACCGCATCGATCGCATCGGCCGAGAGCGTTCGGCCGCGCTCGAGAGGCAGCGACCGTTCGAGGGGCAGTTCGGTCGCGAGTCGCCAGCCGAGTCGGCCGGCGAATGCACCGATTGGAGCGACGACGAGAAGCGCCGTCACGAGCCGAACCGTCTCGGCCGACAGCGGGTCGACGTCGAAGACGCCGATGCTGTATCCGGTGACCACCGCGAGTGCCAGTGCGATCGGAACGGACGCCGTGTGCGGTATCCGTCGTCGCGTCCCGTATCGGACGCCGATCGCCGCGACGGCGATGACGACTCCCGCCGGAACAGCGAGCAGTAGCCCGTACGAGGCTCCGAGTAACGATTCCGTTGCTACGGTATCGATATCCATGGTGTATCAGCGTTGTCTCGATCGATCGGTGAGTTCTGTCTCCGCGATTCGCACAGCGACCGCACGCTCGAAGGTCGGTCGAGACTCGATCGGTTCGACCCCGTCGCGTCGATCCGAGGGTGCTGATCGAGTACCACCCTCAGTACCTCCGTCGACGCTGTCCGTTCGATTCGTCCGGTTCGTCGCCTCCCAGCCGTCGATACGCGTAGAATCCGCTACCGGCGACGATCCCGAGCAAGAGGAGACCCAGGCCAGCCCAGAGCGTCGACATCGACAGGAGTCCGCCGTCGTCTGCGGAGTCGTCGGCACTCGTCTCCGACTCCGACTCCGGTTCCGGCGGTTCGGTCTGGACCTCGAGGTCGTAGACCGCCGCGGGAACGTTACGATCGTCCTCCCACCCGAGGCGAGGGTACGTTTCGGTTACCGTCCACGTCGAGTCGAAATCGAGGGTCGCATGTCTCGTCGCGTTCTCGCCGGTCAGTTCCCAGGGCTCGAGACCGCTCACGTCGTCCTGGTTCCCATCGTCGTCGTCGAACGCGTCGTGTTGGCCGGTCGCCTCGAGATCCCAGTAGACGTCTTCGACGATGCCGTCGGTGGTCGCGACCGCCGCGGCTACTCGTCGATCACCGTCGATCGTGCCGGCTGAGTAGGCATTCGACACGGTTCCGGCGTTCGAGCCGCCGATTCCGGCGACGTCCCGCTCACCCTCGACGGTCGCCAGAGAGTAGACCTGACTCACCGCACCGTCGTTCGTCCCGACGACGCCCGCGATACGCCGGTCGCCCTCGACCGTCCCGGCAGCGAATGCCGATCGGAGAGAACCCTGGTTGGTACCGATAACGCCGCCGATATCGCGTTCGCCGCCGACCGTGCCGACGAAGTACGACCGGTCGACCGCCCCGTGATTTTGGCCGATTAGCCCGCCGATCTCTCGATCGGTCGACTCGACGTCACCGACGACGCCCACGGCGCTGACCTCGCCCTCGTTTCGCCCGACGGCGCCGCCGATCCGTCGGTCGATTCCCTTGATCTCACCCGAAATCGAGACGTCTTCGACGACGCCCTCCTCGCCGTTTCGCCCGACGATGGCCCCGACCTCGCCGTCACCGACGATGCTGACGGTCTCCAGACTGACGTTCTTGATTTCGCCTTCGGAATAGCCGAACAGTCCGACGTACTCCTCGGAGGGCCGCGTAATATGGAGGTTCGAGATCGTATGATTCCGGCCGTCGAACGTTCCCGTAAGCGCGGCGTCGCGTCGGTCGCCGATCGGTTCGAAACCGGCACCACCCTCCCACGCGCTGGTCTCGCTCGCGTCGATATCGTTCCCGAGGACGTAATGAAACGCCTCGACGTCGAGTTCGTCTTCGCGGTAGGTCTCGAGGTCGTCGATCCGTTCTAGCTCCTCGACGGTGGTGACGACGAACGGATCCGCTTCGGTTCCGCTGCCGGCGAATCCGTCCCGCGGATCCGCCGCGGCGGCCCCGACCAGCCAGAGCGAGCCGACCGTAACGAGGACGGCGAGCAGGAGCACCCGCGAGACGCCTCTCGTCACGACGCGGTTCGACTGCTCAGGCATGGCCTCGTCCGTGAGTTATCCCTGGCTGGGCGGGTAGCTCCGAAAGCCGCCGGGCGATTCCGCTCGTCTCCAGCAGTGTGTCGCTCGAGTGGCAGAGGATGTCGGTGTGGTCCATGAGTGAAATCCGAATGCGATCAGTCGGCGGAGACGACGAGGATCCGCTCGTGCTCGCTGGCTTCGGTGTAGGAGCTGTCAGACGGCGGCTGGATTTCGAACTCGATGTAGCCCGAGTCCTGTCCCTGTGGGAGCTCAGGATCGACGTCAAACTCTGTTACTCCCTCTGCACCCGTTTCCTCAACGGTGTCTGAACCTGATTCGCCAAGGTTGGCGGTATCTCCGTTCGCATTCACTTGTGCCCCATCGACGCCGTTGCCGCTCTCGTCGACGACTTTCACCTCGAACGTCTCTCCCTCTTCGACTACGGCGTCGTCTTGAAAGTCGATCGTAATTTCCTCGTCGTTGAACTGATCGAGACCGTCGAGCATGGACATCATGAGCGCCATCGCGGCGACGCCGATGACGATCGCGATCACCAGCCGAATCGGAAGCCCCTCGATTGCCCGGTCGTCGTCACCGAAGTGGCGGACGGACCCGTCCCCTGACGACGTCTCAGCGTTCCGTCGCTTGCTACGCATGTCGCTATTAGTCGCGCCTTTTGACTTAAACCTTGGAGCGAAAATTATAATCTCGAGGAGGCCAGGATTAGGGCTGTGAGCTTCGTAATCGGCCGTGGCGAGGAGTCGGAAACGGGACTGGCGGGTCATCTCGGCCGGTACCGGGCGCTCGACGGGAGCGCAGGGGCGGACCTCTACCTCGATCTGGACGGCCCACACGCCATGCTCGTCGTCGGCAAACGCGGCTACGGGAAGTCGTACACGCTCGGCGTCATCGCCGAGGAACTCGCACGTTCCCCGGGTGTCGCGCCGGTGG
The DNA here is from genome assembly GCF_000337215.1 of Natronolimnohabitans innermongolicus JCM 12255. Lineage (GTDB taxonomy): Archaea > Halobacteriota > Halobacteria > Halobacteriales > Natrialbaceae > Natronolimnohabitans > Natronolimnohabitans innermongolicus. The sequence goes on from NZ_AOHZ01000044.1 coordinate 88,409, forward strand.
TCGTCGATCCGATGGGCGTCTTCGAGACGCTCGCGGCGGACGCCGACGGCGACCCGGTTCCGACCGAGATCCGTTCGGCGCCGACGGTCACCCCGACCTCGCTCGATCCGCAGTCGTGGTGTGAGCTCCTCGATCTCTCGCCGGAGAGCGGCGCCGGCGGTCTGGTCTGGCAGGCCGCGGCAAACGCGACAACGATCGACGAGATGTGCGATCACGTCGACGCGACCGACGCCCCCGCGGTCGATACGCGCGCCGCCATCAACCACCTCGAGCTCGCCGCCTCCTGGGGCGTCTTCGATCCCAACGGCCTCTCGGCGAGCGAACTCGCGAGTTCGGCCGTCACGGTCGTCGACGTCTCCGGGCTCGAGGCCAGACCGATGAACGCCGTCTGCCGCGGCGTCGGCGAGGCGCTCTACCGGGCCCGCGTCCGCGAGACGATCGACCGGCTTCCGTGGTTGCTGCTCGACGAGGCCCACACGTTCTTCGACGGTGTCGCCGAACCGGCGCTCGAGCGAATACTTACGCGTGGGCGCGCGCCGGGAGTCAGTCTCGTCTCCGCGACGCAACGACCCAGCGCGGTGCCGCCGGTCGGCATTTCCCAGTCCGACGTGCTCGTGTCCCACCGGCTCACCGCCGAAGCCGACCTCGAGGCCCTCGAGCGCGCACGACCGACCTACATGAACGAGTCGCTGGAGACGCGGCTGCCGACCGAAGCGGGCGAGGTAGTGATCGTCGACGATGCGACGGAGACGATCCACGCTGCACGGATCAGACGGCGCCAGACGCCCCACGGCGGCGACAGCCCACGGGCGAGCGATTTCGTCGACGACGGCGCCCTCGAGACCGAAATCGAGACCGTGACCGGACCCCGAGATTCAGACCGCAGCTGACGGGCGGATCCAGACTGCAGCTGGCGGAAGGGCCTGGGGGACGCGGGACCGGGGACGGACTCACGGACGGAACCGCGTGTGGTCGCCCGCATGGGGACCGCAATCGATCGATCGAGGCGGTGTGGAATTTTAAATGATAACGGGGGCGAACATACACTATGTCTGATATCGACCGGATCGAGCACCGTCTCGCCGCCGTCGAACGAGCCGTCATCGACGGTGACTACGAGGTCGATGAGCTAGCGGAGCTAGCGACGCTTACGGAAACCGTCGAGCGACTCGAGGAGCGGATCGACGAGCAAGAGCGGCGACTGGCAACGCTCGAGGCGCAGACGGAGTCGGTGGCCGGCGTCGTCACGAACGTCGAGTCGGTCAACGAGACCGTCGAGCGACAGGCCGCCTCGGCCGTCGCGACGGTCGATCGCCTCGAGGAGCGGATCGACGATCTCGAGGGCGCGCTGGAAGCGGTCCGCCGGGAGACCGCCGAACGCGACGAGCGAGTCGCGCCGAGACCGAAGCGACTGCGGGCGGGCGCTGAGGGAGCGGCCGAGCCCGCGCGGGACCGCCGTCGGTCGCCGGATGTCGCGTCCGCGGAGGGGGACCGATCGGCCAGAAGAGACGAACCTGGAACGGCCGGCTCGGCCGAAGCGACCGGCGCAACGAACGCAGCCGAATCGCCCGAGGCCGCAGTTGCGTCGGTCGTCGGTAGCGACGACGGAAGTGGTTCCGGTGACGACGGGAGCTTCGAGTGGTGTGCAGACGAGTCGACAGCCAGCGGAGCGGCGACCCCAGATTCGGCGACCGAACCCGGTGCGGGCGCCCTGGCCGCGGCCGAACAGGGCTCAGTCGAGCGGGCGCTCGGCGAGCGTCGCGAAAGCGAGGGGACGAAAACGGCGTCCGCGACGGAGTCAACCGACGGCGAAGCGAACACAACGGAGGCCGCAACTGAAAGCGACGACGGCCTGCTCGCGACGGTTCGGGCGAAACTGTCGTGATTCGATACGTCCTCGTCGCCGTTCTGGCGGTCGCGCTCCTCGCGCTCTCGGTGCCAGCGATCAACTACGCGGCGACGGAGAACAGCGACCGACAGACGGTAAGCGAACTCGATTCGATCGAATCTGCAGCCGTCTCGCTGCTCGAGAACGAAGAGCTTCCCCCGGACGGCCAACAGCGACCGGTTCGAACGGTGACGGTCTCGCTGCCCGGCGATAGCCTGACGACGCAATCGGTCGACAGCGTCGAGATCGAACGCATAACTGAGGGGACGAGCCGCGTCACCTACACCGTCTCCGGCCGAAGTCAGCAACAGTTGACAATCGACGCACCGATCGTCTACCAGACCCCCTCTGAGAACCGGTCGATCGAACTCGGCGGTGGCGGCGACACCGAACTCGAACTCGCACTCGCCGAAGACCCTCACGGCGAACGTGTCGTCGTCGCCACCCACGACGGAAAGGTAGAAACCGAGCCGCCGGAACCGGCGTCGTTCGACGTCGAGATCGTCGGGACGAACGATCCGGTCGAGGCGGGCGATCCGATCGAGGTCACTGTCGCCGTCGCAAACACCGGCGACGAGGTCGATACGCAGTCGATCGACCTCGCGATCGATGGCATCCGCTCGGACGCGGAATCGATCGCGGTCGAACCGGGCTCGGAATCCACGGTGACGCTCAGCGCCGACACGGAGGTGGGTGACCCATCCTGTTCCGGGACCCGAATCCAGTTGCCAATTATCGGTGAGCTCTGTCTGGGCGACTGGGAATCGGAGTCGGTAGCCGACGCCACACACGAGGTGACGGTCTCGAGCAACGAGACGATCGACGAAACCGACGTGACGGTCTCGAGCAACGAGACGATCGACGGGAGTGAGAGCGCAGGTGCGGGCGCGGCGGTGGCGCCCTGACCCCGCATCCGCCACGAGAGCAGGCCGAGCCGTCGCCTTGATCGGTTCGCTCGCCCGCGTATAGATTTAAACCCGATCGGGAACCCAATAGCCACATGTCTACGGGTGGCGTCCCACGTTCGCTTCGGGGAATCGTCGAGGAGTTGGGGCTCGAGGAGGTCCTCGACGGAATTCTCCCGTCGGAACCCGACGCGGGGTGTGCGTGTGAGACGGCGTTCGACGAGGACGTCCTCGCGGTCGATGCGACCGACTGTGACGGAAGCCTCGAGAGCGCACCAGCCTGTCGTCGGACCGTCATCGAGCGACTGAAACAACGGGACGCGACGGCGATCACCGTTCGCTCGAACGGCCTCGAGTATCAGTACGGCGAGCGAGGGACGGCGCTGCTCGCGGCGGCCGGACGATTCATCGAACTGCTCGGCGACCGCGACGAGCGACTCGCCGAGGCGGCTGCGACCGATCCACTGGCGGTGGCCGAGGAGGTGCGGACGCGCGTTGGACCGATCGCCGACGTGGGCGTCGAGTCCGGACTGACGGAACTCGGCTCGGAGATCGACGATTACGGAGACGTGCTGACGCCGACGGTCGGCCTGACGATCGCCTACTACTACGTCGATCAGACGATCGCCGACGGCGCGCGACTCCGGGACGTAACCGACGTCGAGACCGGAAGCGAAGTCCGAATCTACGATCGACCCGACGACGTCCCGCTCTACGCGCTCGACTTGCTCGATCTCACGGTAGACGATCTCGAGCGCGAGATTCTCATCGACGGCTACGAGGCGATCGCCGAGGGACACGTCGACGGTGAGCGGGCACCGTCACGAGCGATCGAACGCGTCACGTCGGAACCGGTCGATCCGATGCTGACGTCGATCCTCGCAAAACACACGAACGGCTACGGGGTCCTCGAGGATCTCTTCGCCGATCCTCGGGTGTCCGACGTCTACGCCACGTCGCCGGTCGAGAACAACCCGATTCGGGTCGTCGTCGACGGCGAATCGATGGCGACGAACATCGAGTTGACGCCGAAAGGGGCTAAAGCGCTGGCCTCTCGCGTCCGACGAACGAGCGGCCGGGCGTTCTCGCGGGCGAACCCGACCGTCGATGCGACGGCCGACCTTCACATCGGAACGGATCTCCGGATCGCCGGCGTTACGGATCCCGTTTCGAAGGGGACGGCGTTCGCGTTCCGAGAGCAAGCCGACGACCGGTTTACCCTACCGGGGCTCGTCGCCAACGGAACGATGACCGACGAGGTCGGCGCGTTTCTCTCCGTCGCCGTCGAACGAAACGCGGCGGCCCTCGTTGCGGGAACCCGCGGCGCGGGGAAGACGACGCTGTTGGGAACGTTGCTGTACGAACTGTCTCCGGGGACGCGAACGGTTGTTATCGAAGACACGCCCGAACTCCCCGTCGAGTCGCTCCAGTCGGTTGGCCGTGACGTACAGTCGCTGCGAACTGGCACCGGCGAGGGGCCCGAGATCACGCCGGCAGCGGCGCTCAGAACAGCACTTCGGCTCGGGGACGGTGCGCTGGTCGTCGGCGAAATCCGCGGCGAGGAGGCGTCGGTCCTCTACGAGGCGATGCGCGTCGGCGCCAACGCCAACGCCGTACTCGGGACGATTCACGGCGACGGTGCCCACGACGTCTTCGAACGCGTCGTCTCCGACCTCGAGGTCCCGCCCTCGTCGTTCGGGGCGACGGATCTGGTCGTTACGGTCCAGGCCTTCGAGACGACCAACGGACGCGAGCGGCGAGTGGCACGCATCGAGGAGGTGATCGGCTCGGGCGACGAGATCCGGTTCGAACCGCTGTACGAGATGGGGGCCGAACGGGCGGAACCGACCGGCCGGATCGACCGCGGCGAGAGTCGCTTCGTCGACGCAATCACCGGTCCCGACGAGGAGTACGCCGACATTCGCCGCGAGATCGAGCACCGACGCCGCCGACTCGCCGCGCTCTCGAGCGACGGTCGAACCGCGCCGGACGAGGTCGCGCGAGCCTACGCCGACCGATCCCAGGACAGTGAGTAACCGATGAGCGCGATCCCACTCGTCGTCGGCCACCTCGCGAGACTCTACCCCTGGGAGGTTACCTACGGCGACGAACTCGCCGACGCGCTCTCGTTTACGGACTCGCCGCTTGAGCCTGAAACGGTCGTTCGGGGCGGCTACGGCGCCGGTCTGTTAGCACTGCTCTGTTCGTCGCTGCTGGTGGCGACCCCGCTGCCGATTCTCGCCGTCCTTCCGGCGATGGTCGCACTGACGCTCCTTGCCGTACACGCGGTACACACACTCCCGCATCTTCACGCCGCGTTCGAACGAACGGAAGCGCTCGGGGACGCGCCGAACCTGATCGGCCGGGCCGTCCTCCGGATGCAGGTCCAGCCCTCGCTCGAGAGTGCAGTCCGGTTCGCCGCCGACACGAGGTACAGCCCGCTGTCGCGGAGTCTCGCCAGGCATATCGATCGCTCGATCGGGACGCCACGAACGGGGCTGCTCTCGTTTGCCGACGAGTGGGCAGACCAGTTTCCGGCGCTGCGCCGCTCGGCTCACCTGCTGGCGATGGCACAGGACGCGCCGACGGGCGAACGCGGTCGGACACTCGATCGGGCACTGAACGCAATGTTGAACGGAACGCGAAACCAGATGGCGGAGTTTACGTCGTCTATTCGAAGCCCGACGACGGGGCTGTTCGCCTTCGGCGTGATGATTCCGCTCGCGCTGGTCGCGCTCGTTCCCGTCGTCCCTATCGCCGGCGTCGGCGTCAACATCTGGGCGTTCGTCGTCGTCTACAACGTCCTCTTGCCGATCGTGCTCACCGCGGCCGGGCTCTGGCTGCTCTCGCGCCGCCCCGTCGCGTTCCCGCCGCCGACGGTCACGCGCGATCACCCCGACGTTCCCGACCGGCTCTGGCTTCGCAGCGCGTGGGGACTCGGTGCCGCCGTGTTCGCGTTCGTCGGAACGGCCGCCCTCGGACTCGGGAGTCTGGCCTGGGTCGCCGCGTTCGGACTGGGGATCGGCGTCGCGCTCGTCGCGATCTTCAAACCCGTCCTCGAGGTTCGCAATCACATCCGCGAGGTCGAAGCACACCTGACCGACGCGCTCTATCTGGTCGGCCGACAGGTCGCCGAAGGCGAATCCGTCGAGTCCGCGATCGAACTGGCGGCCGAGCGCGTGCCTGCCGAGACCGGCGACGTGTTCGAACGCGTTGCAACCCTCCAGCGACGCCTTCACCTGGGCGTCGAGGAAGCGTTTCTCGGCACCTACGGAGCGCTCCGGAACGTCCCCAGTTCGCGAGCACGCGGGACGGCCGTGTTGCTGTCGATCGCCGCCGACGAAGGACAACCCGCCGGCCGAGCGATCGTCGCGATGGCCGACCACCTGGAGGAACTCGAGGACGTCGAAAGCGAGGCGAAACGTCAGCTAACGACGGTTACCGACACCTTAGAGAGTACGACCGCCTACTTCGGGCCGCTGGTCGCCGGGACGACCGTCGGGATGGCGAGTCTCCTGTCCGGCGACGTGATCGACCTCACGGAGGAGGCGGCCGCGTTTCCGACGGAGGCGGTCTCGATCGTCATCGGAGTCTACGTCGTCTTGCTCTGTTTCATCCTCACGCCACTGACGATCGGGCTCCGAAACGGCATGGATCGGGCGCTGATCGGCTACCACGTCGGCTCCAACCTCGTCAGCGCGATCCTCCTCTACGTCGCGACGGTGTTTCTGGTCGGACTATTGTAGCCGCTCGAGTCAGCGCGGCGTCGCTCGAGCGTCGCTGCCTTACCTGCTATCTCCGTCCTCGACCGTCCAAAGTTTAAGTACTAGAGGGCGTCCAATCAGGGCATGGATTGGGAAGCGCCGGCCGATGCGTGGTACATCTGGATCGGCGTCTCGATCGCCAGCGTGGCGATCGCCGGCGTCGTGATCGGCCTTCCCTCCGGCGCCCCACCCGACGCAGACGGCGTCGCACACGGTATCGACCGCGTCAGCGGCAACCCCTACGAAGCGAGCGCCGAACACGGCTACGACGCCGACCGGCTTCGCGTCGAGGCTGGTACCCTCGTCGAACTCGAGAACGAACACGGAACGGCAAGCGAGACGCTCGCCTACGATCCAATCGTTCTCGTCGGCGACGATCACGAACGGCTCCAGAACGTGACCCAGGGGACCGATCTCGAAGACGAGTTCGCCGACGAGTTCGCCGCGAACGATCGCGACGACGCGATCGCGACGATCCTCGAGCGAGTCGACGAGACGGCCGCCGAGACCGACGGGGAGTGGCACGACGCCAGCAGCGAACTCACCGTCCGTACGCTGACGATCGATCCGGACCGCTACGGCGACGGCGACGACTGGTCCGTTGCCGCGGACTCGAGACACGTTCAGACCATCGATGACCGAGAACAGTACACCATCACGATCGTCGATCCGTAGGTGGCGAGGACAGACCGAACCGATCGCCGCGCTGGCGGCGATCGCCGTCGTCGTTCTCGCAGTCGGCCTCTACGGCGGTTACGTTACCGGCGCATTGAGCGCCGGCGGGACGCAGGACCCGGCCGAAACCGTCGTCGAACAGGTGTGGGACAACGCCGGGTCGGACGGTGTCTACGACGAGACGGACGACCGACTCGAGGCGAACCTTCGACCACCGGCCGGGAAGACGGTCTACCTCGAGGTGGTCGTCACCGATGGCGACGCGCCCGGCGGCGAGCGTCTCGTCGACGACGTACTCGTCCACGACGACGGCACGATCGAGACCGACGTCGACGAGGACGAGCGACCCGACGAGGTGACGACGGCCGACAGACCGATCAGCGTCGACCACGCGGGGACGCCGCCCGGTGACGTCGACAGCGGAACGCTCCGCGTGGAGGTCTGGTAGCGATGGGGTCCACGCCGGAGGCCAGACCGGGGCAACGAGCGGGACCGCGAGATCGCGATCGAGCGGTTAGTACGGTGCTCGACGTCGCCCTCTGTATGTTGCTCGTCAGCGCTTCGGTGCTCCTGGTCGCAGCATACCTCTCGCTCGACGACGACGGCATCGAACCCGAACTCGCCGATCAGACCGCCCAGACGATCGGCTCGTCGACGACGACCGTCGAATACTCGATCGCGGACGTCGCCGACGACAGCGACGTTGCCTTCGAGAACGCCCACTACGACGACGCGGCGTACGAACGCGTCACCCACGGGACGCTCGCGGAACTACTCACCAGCGCCGTCGCCGCCACCGTCCGCGTCGACGGCGAACGCGTCTCCGAAGCGGGGACTCACTTCGCAGCGGGAGTCGACCGCAACGTCCAGGGCGAACTGACCGGGGCGAGCGAAAACACGCAGATCTGGGCGCGGTGGGAGCCGTACGACGGCGCGACGATCGAATCCGAACTCACCGTCGGCAACGCGCCGCCGTCGGACGCCGACGTCAGTTCCGTCACGAAACGCGTGCCGAGCCAACAGACGGAACTGCGCGACGACGAGGTTTCGGGGCTGTACGACGTCGACGACCGGAGCTTCGAGCCGACGGCTGACCTGCTCGCCGAACGGATCGTCGATTCGTACTTCCCCGAGCGAGCGACGACCGTCGCCCTCCAGAGCGACGACCTCGAGCGCGATCTGGCCGTCTACCGCTACCTCCAGTTCGGCGCCGCCGCCGACGACGCGCTGACCGCGGCCGACCTCGAGGAGGGCGCCCCGCTGAATCGATCCGTGGCTGACGTCAAGACGGCAAACGAGCGGCTCGCTTCGAACCTCTCGACCGTTATCGAAGCCGACCTCGAGGACGCCTACCAGAGCGACGTCGAGGGGATCATCGCCGCCGCTGACGACGACGCTGCGGCCCAAGACGAACTCGACGCGTTCCTCGCCGAGGAGTTGCAGATCGGCGACGTAACGCTCACCGTCCAGACCTGGGAGTGACAGAGACGATGCGCTCACGAGACCGAACGATACCGATCGCAGACGACGACCGAGCGCGGATTCCGTTCGCGATGATCGGCGCGCTCATCCTGGTCAGCAGCGTCGCGCTCGTCGTCTCCCTCGAGTTACAGCGAGACGCGACGGTCGACGTCGACGACTCGCTGGCGATGGAACGCTCCACGTCGGCAGCCAACACCGCGCTGTTCGATGCGACCGTCACGGCGACCCACGACGCCGCCCTCGAGCCAGTAACCGAACCCGCCGACACGCCGCTGGGAGACGCGATTTCGGCCGGCGGCACCTACACCGGCGACGACTTCTTCGAACGCTACCTCAAACTCCGTATCTACCTCGAGGCCAAGGAGAACTTCGCGAGCAGCGGCCAGGAGTTCCGCGAGATGGAAACGTCGGTCGCGATCGATCCAGTCGAGGACGTCGACGACGTGGAGGCGGCGATCGACGCGGTCTCGCTGACCGTCGGCGGTGAAGACGCCGACGAGACGCTCACCGAGTTCGACTACGGCGACGAACGCGATACAGACCTCGGCCACGGAACGATCGAGGTCGAAATCGACGGCGTCGAAACGGTCGTCGAACGCGACGGCGAGGTCGTCGCCGAGCGAACGCAACCGGTCAGCGCCACGGTTGGGACGCCAATCTTCGACCTCCATCACCGCACCAGCGAGTACGAGGCCCAACTCGAGTACGACTTCGCCGACGCGCAGGCGGCCGACGAGTTCGTCGGCTTCGACCAGTATTTCGCCGCGATGTTGTATCCGCTGGCGTGGGAACGTGGCTACGCCCAGTCCGAGGGCGAACCGATCGCCGACGTGGTCACGAACCGACACGTCGAAACGCTTGCCAACGACGCGCTCTATCAAACCCAGCGCGCCGTCTTCGGCGCAGACGATCCACACAGCGAGCGGCTACTGACAATCGCGTACGCGTGCATGCTCGCCCAGGACGCAACGCACGTCTACGAGACACCAGATGGCAACGGCAGCGACGTCCATCACGTTCTCGACCACCTCGACGACGACGGGTTCTGTGACGACGTGGGCGAGGGCAACGACGCGTTCGACGAGCCGTTCGACGATCCGCCGGACTGGGCCGCACTCGCCTCCCAGAACGAGTACCTCGAGCAAACTGAGACGATCGGCCTCGACGACGTCTCCTCGACGGTCTTCGGCGAACTCGAGGACGGTGACGGGATCGAACGAGCGATCGATCGGATCTATACGGTCGATCTCGAGGCCGACGCCGAGATCGAGCGGACGGTGTTCCCCTCGGATCTGGATGCCGAATCCAATAGCGAGCTCAAAGCATTCGACGTCGAGGTGCTCGATCGGACCCGGCTGGTCGATGCGGACGAAACCGGGCCAGAACGGGAACTGACCGAATACGACGTCCGGTTCGAAGGGATTTTCGAGCGCGGATCCGGGGAGGACATCGACGACGCGGTGGTAGTCTACGACGTCACGCTGACGGTCAGCGGCGAACACAGCCCAAACCAACGAGTCGACCAGCGCGGCGTCGATTACGATTACGAGAGCGGCGTTGCCGGCAGTTCCGCGACGATCTTCGATACGAACTATCACGACACTCCGTCGCTGGCTACCGAAGCGGTGCTGGCCGGCGTCGACGACGCTGCCGCCGTCGAACGCCAACTCGAGGGGTACTTCGAGGATCGACACGACGAGATCGTCGCAGCCGACGAGATTCTGGACGGCGAGGACTTCGTCGACGTCCTGACGGGTCACGAGGACAACTGGACGATCCACCCCGAACCGAACGACCGGGAACAGCTCAGGGGGTGGTTGGTCCGTGAACTCGCGACGCTCGAAGCGCAGACGTCCGCCCTCGAGATCGAACCGGATCACCGGGAGCTACTGCAGCCGAACTCCGTCCTGGACGACCTCGCAGCGCAACTCGAGTCGGACGAAGAGTGGGTGTACCAGCACGTCGACGGCCGATACACGAACGTCCCCGACGTCGTCCGTACCGAGGTGTACCTCGAGTACGTAGAGGGGTTGCGCACCACCGTCGACGCGGCGAGCGACCGACACGAGGCGATTCTCGCCGAGTTCGACGACGAACTCGACGACCACATGAACAGCGGAATCGACGACGCGATCGAGTTCGCCGCGGACCAGTTCGACGAGTCGGCTCCCGAACCCGACACCGCACAACGACCCGACTATCCGCTACTGGACGGCATCGAGTTCGTTCCCCAAGGGACACCCGCCGCGCTCACGGTCGACCGAATCGAACAGGAACGAGTCCCTGCCGCCGGCGACCTCGAGGACGGATTCGTACCGCTGGCGGTCAGTAACGACGACAGCTACGGTATCCCGTTCGAGGACGCCACCGCCGACGGCGTCGAACTGTACGTCGCCGGCGGAGTGCTCGAGGCGGGGTACCTGACCGACGATCTCGTCGACGATCCGAACTGGGACGACGGGACCGTCGACGACCTCGAAGCGGCCCTCAGAGACTGGATCGACCGGTACACGGTCGAAGCCGCTGCGTACGGAGCAAAGCCGTTTGACGGACTCGAGCAGGCGGAACTCGCCGCGGCGCTCGACGACGAGATCGACGACCTCGGCACCGTCGACCGGCAAGCGATTCGTCTCGGGGAAGGCGAGGACACCCTAGACGAGATCGCACAGAACGTCAGCGAGGAGTTCGACGTTCCGGAGGAATCGGCGTACGACTACCACCTGCCACCGTTCAGAGTCCACCTCGAGCACGCGCTGCGCCACGGTCTCGACGCCTCGCTCGGGGACGACGGAGTCGTGTCGAGCGCCGAGGTCACCGCGAGTACGGCACCACTCGGAGACGCGATACGGACGGAACTCGACGCGGTCGACGACGACGTGCGAGCCGAGCGCCTCGAGCGGACGGCGGCCAACGAATCGCTGTCTCTCGACCGGGGAGCGCTCGAGGCGGCGTGGCTCGACAGCGACCTCGAGGGCGACGAGCTCGCGCCGAACCGCGTTCCGGCCGGAACCGACGTCATCGACGTGCCGATGTGGAACGTGCTGACGGCGAATCTCTGGCACGTCGACATCGCCGGCGAGTACGCACGCGTTACGACGAAAGCCACCACCGGAACGACGACGCCGGAGCAACCGATGGAGTACGTCCGCGATGAGACCACCGCCGCCCTCGAGATCGGAGAAACCGAGATGGACGTCGGAGATGTCGAACCGATCAGTTTCGAGAGTCAAGTGTCGGTTCCGGTCGCCGTCCCCGCCGACAGCTTCGGCGTCGGCGACCGAGCGGGAGACCGACTCGAGTGTTCCGAAACGTACGATACTGTGGGCGAGATTCCCGACGATGCGGAGTTCGCCGCCTGTGCGGAGTCGTAGTCGAAGGCGAGTACGCTCTCACTCCGCGTCACAGCCCCGATCGGCCGGTAGTTACGCCGTCGATGCGTAGTCCGCGAGTGCGATCTCGTCGTCCGCCCGCTCGAGCAACTCGAGGACGGCCGCCCCATCGACGAGCGTGAGCGTCTCGGCGCGGTCACGGACGTCGTCAGCAAACTGACCGTTCGTGACGACCAGGACCGAGTCGGCCGAACCGGTTCGGGTCCGCTCGAGGAGTGGCTCGATATCCTCGAGTTCGGTTCTCGAGACAGGGCCTCCGTCCGAACGATGGAGCGTTCGAATCAGGACTCGCTCGGCCGTCGACGGATCGATCGCGACGATGTCGGCCGGGGAGTCGGCGTCGTCGGCGACGACCTCGCACTCCCAGTCCCACGCCGACCGGAGATCTGCGACGAAGTTCGTGAACGTCCGTGCGTCCATCGACTCGAAGAACAGTCTGTGGTCGGCCGGCTGCTCAGTAGGCCGCCCCGATGGCCCCGACGGACTGCTAGTGGGAGCCGACGCACTAGACGTGTCATCGACGGGTCGGTTGGGTTCGGACGACTCCCGTGACCCCTCGAATCGGTCGAGACGGCGTTCGAGCGACGGTTCAGGGCTTAGATAATCGAGGGACGGAGGGAGCGACTCCAGCGCGTAATACTTGATCGCCCACGGACGGGTGAGATACGTCCGGCGGACCGTTTCAGGCTCGAGGTGGCGACGGACGAAGGTATCACTGCGATAGACACATCGCCGAGCCCCGGCAAACAGAACGCCGGCGAGTAACGGGAACGCGAGAATCCAGAGCACGCTCGGATCCCCCTCGATCCAAACCCGTTCGGTCTCGAAGATCGCGAAATGGAACAGCAGTCCGCCGCCGACGAGTCCGAGCATGACTCCGGAAGCGGTATATCGCCAGAATCGCTGGCGGTTCCTTTCGGCAGCGTGTCCCAACGCGACTGTGAGTTCGTCGTCGGTGGCATCATCGACGAACGACTCGCGGAGCCAGAGGAATCGCGACGAGCCGTGACCCGCCTCGAGCACGTCGAACGAGAACGGAGCGTTCCCGTAGACGACGACGGTACCGGGTTCTCGGTCGAATCGAGCGTAACACCGTTCGATCCGCGTCCGTTCGTCCTCGGACGGATCACGACTCCCGGTCGGGTTGACCATCGCGAACGGCAACAGCAGATAGTAGACGAGAGCGAGCCAGACGGCCACCCACGTGATGGCCGTAACAGCGGTTGGCGGAAGGACACCGTCCGGTGGACCCACGATCAACAGCGAAATACCGAGCGGATTTGCGACGACCGCACAACTGATCGCCAGCCACTTCCGCCGACGCTGGCGGGTCTCGACCGTGTGTTCACGTTCGAGTAACTCGTCGATCAGTGGTTTGGTGGGTCGTTGAACGCAGTATACCGCCACCAGACTGGTCACGCTACACCCGATCGTGATCTCCAGAACACGGCCGACGTCTGCGGCCCGACCATCGAGTAGTGGGCCGATCACCGCTGCGAAGACAGGGTGTGACAGGTATACTAAATAGCCGCCGATAACAGCGCCAGCCAATAGCGCAAGCCGGCCCACGATCACGACCTGTAGCGTTCTCGGACCCGATACTCCGGCAGACCGAACCGCCCTGACCAGTAGCGTCGAGAGAAGTGCAGTAACGAGAACGAAGAACACAGGATAGCGTCCCGTCACTAGGACGTCGATGAGAGCATCCAGCATGCGCCGTATATTCCGGTACCACAATTGAAAATATTTCGATGATAGTCGCGTTGTGTCCGTTAGCTCTCGTCCGGTACATATGAGCGCTACCGGTGGTGGGACGATGCGAGCAGAGAAGGACACGGTCGCGTCGACCGAATCACGGTCGGTATGGAAAGAGTCGAATAGCGCGCGGCGAAAGCCGCGCGTAGCGCAAGTCACACGTAATACGAACCGTCCGTATACTGGTCGACGTAGCGCCGATCGACGTCAAACGCGTCCGCAGACTGATTCAGTAGGTGATAGTGGCCAGCAACGAGCGCAGCAGCGATAACGAGTAACCCTACCCCGACCACGGAAGATGCTGCTTCGGGTGCTGCGGTACCGATCGAACCGACGCCTCCGACGACGAAGACAGCGATATAGACCGCCAGCGCGACCGCAATCATCACGAGAACGAACAGAATCCTCGTGATCCAGCGACCGATCCAACTGATAGCACTGGGAAGCCAGTTCGTCAGTACGTGATCCCAGATGAAATCGGCCACTGCCATGCCGACGACGATATTCAGTACAGCCATCGTCGCGACTGCACGTTTGAGCCTGCTCGGATCGATACACTGACTTCGGCATTTGAACCCGTCCCACTCCTCGGCGAGATCGTAGGTTCGCTCCGTCAGTTCCGCTGCCTTCTCTTTCAGCTTCTCGAGGATGTCCGTGACCAGATCGTCGGCCACCGTGTTGATCCAGCCGCCGACGTCGATCGTCACACTTGTTACGAGATCGAGGTGTCGTTCTATCGTTTCGATATCGACACCGGTTTCGGCCTCGAGCCGTTTCCGTTGCTCCGCATCGAGATCTTCGAGCCACGACGAAAAGCGTCGGTACCCCCGATGTAATCGTAACAAGTCGCCGACTTCGATCTCCCTGACTTCCTCACGCGTACTCGCTTCAGCGAGATCTCCACCGACATCGCCGATGTCATCGATGCCTGGAACGTCCTCCGCCAGGTGAATCGCGTTGATGGTATCGTCAAGTTCGACGATGGCTTCGGCGACGTCGGAGTCGACGAACTGATCGATGGTATCGACGACGCTCTCTTCGAGTGTCCCCGCGATTTGGACGAGTTCCAGCAGATCGACTTCGGGACTCAGTTCGTCCATCAGGAGGCTGAGCGGAATGCCGTGTGGTTCCAGTCGCTCCTCCATTGAGTCGACGAACGCTTCGGTATGCATCGCAGCTTCCCGGAAATCGCCGAGCGTCGTCGCCTCTTCGAACTCCTCGATTCGCGCTTCGGCGCCCGATTCGATCTCGCTGGCCACCGTCGCCCACGAATCCTGAAACAGGACCAGTGCCTCGTATAGACTGGTAATATCGACTCCCACTTCCGTGTCGGCCTCGGCTCCATAAAAGAAACAGGGGGCCCACGAGAAGCCGAGATACGGCGTAAACGAGAGATCGTCGAGTCCGACGACGGGAACGTCGAACATCGAAAATTCGAGCCCCATCGCGTATACCGGGGTGTCGCTCGGCGCACGCGGGCAGTTATCGAGAGTGAGCATCTCCGGTTCGATCGGAAACGGTCCCGACGGTGAACCCGCGGATCCGGTTCCGGTACCGGTACCGGCACCCGTCGAACGGGTACGGGCCCGTCCAGATGCCGATCCGGCGCCGGCCGCTGCGGTAGCATCGAACGTCGAATCCGTGTTCGTACCGTCGGCGAGTGGGTCGACGCTGACTCCCAGATCGATATCGAGAACGTCGTAACTCAGATCCACGGACGGAATGCCATCGGCACTCGAGACCGCGGATTCCCACACGTCCGAGAACCGATCGATGGGGTTCGCGATCAGATCGACGAATTCCTCGACGGCAGGTTCGATCAGGTCTCGAATTCCCGATTCCAGATCGCTGACGAACGATTGGACGTCGTTCCAGTACGAGTTGAACTCCTCTCGGAGATCTTCGCTGAGTTGGTCGACGAAGCTTACGAGGTCGCCTGCGACATCCGTGAGTTCGTCGACTGCATCACCGATCTCCTCGGTAACGGAGGAGTGGAAACTGCGAGTGGCCCCACCGGCTCCCGTAGTCTCCGAACGGCGGGCGGTCGCTCCGGAGCCGGCGGACGGCGTGGCGCGTCCGATCGACGCCTCGGCGTCTTCGTCTTCCTCCTCTAGCTCTTCTCGTATCTCCTCGGCCTCGTCGCCGATCGCGTCGACGATAGCCGAGGTATTGTCGAGGATGAACTCGACCGGCTCGAGAGCGTCATCGATAGCACGAATCGCGTCGCTGGCGGACGAAGCGACGAGATCGTATATCTCTCGGAGGTTGTCGATTACGGTCCGCCATCCCCCGCTCTGTCGCCACGAGCCGATCTCATCCCAGAACTTCGACGTTATCTGATCAGTGATCTCGGAAAAGACTTCGTCCAATATGTCTGGAATCTCGATTGCGTCGAAATCGGCCGACCGCATCCCGGTCGCCGATCCGACGGGGCCGCCCCTCACTCCGCGAGCCGCTGCCGACGACTGGGCAGCGCCGTAAAGACCGCCACCGACACCCAGCGTCCGAAGGAACGCGCGTCGTTCGAATAGATATTCCTGTTTCGAACCCATACTTTTCAATCCCCATTACCGTATTTATACATTTTGATGACAGTCAGAAACAACATTCGGTGGCATCGGTGGGAAACGATTCAGCCGCTCGAGAGTCCCTGCGGAGAACGAATAGTTCGGCTCACAGCGATCGTCACACCCGCCGATTCAGTTGGGACGTTCCGGTTCGTCCGGTCCCGGATGAAAACATTTTTCATTGGTAGGTATACCTATCCAATATGAATGGAACGAATAGAAGAGACATTCTCAACGCATCCGACGAGCCGGATTTCGTGGCCGCGATGGCCACCACGGTCGACTCAGTCGATTCGAAAGAGTCGGACAGGGTACGGTGGCAGTTCGAAACCGAGAGTGCCGTTCGCTCGTCGCCGACGGTCGTCGACGGCATCGTCTTTGTGGGGAGCAACGACGGCACGCTCTATGCGGTCGATGCGGAGACGGGGACGACACGCTGGACGTACGAACCCGACCGAGACGTCGAAGCCGCACCGGCAGTCGACGACGGGACCGTTTACGTCGGAACGAACGGGAACAAAATCGCCGCAGTAGATGCCGCGACGGGCGATGAACGGTGGGAGTACTCGTTCTGGGGAGAGACCTTCGTTCGTGGGATAACCTCGTCACCGGCGGTCGGTGACGGTCTCGTTTACATCGGAATGACCGACGGACACGTCTACGCACTCGACACCGGGTCCGGTGCCGAAGAGTGGTCGTTCGCCACCGATGGGCAGGTCGCGAGTTCACCGACGGTAGACGGTGGCACCGTCTACGTCGGTAGCACGGACGACTACCTCTATGCGATCGACGGTGACAGCGGTGACGAACAGTGGGCGTTCGACGTCGGCGATCCCGTCTACTCTTCACCGACCGTCGCCGACGGGATCGTCTACGTCGGCGTCCAAACCACTAGCGACGACAACGTCTATGCGATCGATGCCGACGACGGCGATCTCGTCTGGTCGACGAACGCGACGGTCGACGGACAGACGCTCACTGCGAGCGGCGAAGTCTGGTCCTCACCGACGGTGTACGACGAGCGCGTCTATCTCGGGGTCAGACAGTCGAGTCTGGAGTCCTTCTTCGCGTTCGACGCGGCCACCGGTGACCGCGAGTGGGCAGTCGACATCAGGGGCCATACGCGCTCTTCCCCGACCGTCGCCGACGACACCGTCTACGTCGGCAACAGCAGCGGAATCGTCCTCGCACTGGCCCACGATACCGGACGCGAACAGTGGGCCATCGACACCGGCGACCGGGTTCGGTCCGCACCGACGGTCGTCGACGGCACGCTCTACGTCGGCAACGAGGCCGGCACCGTCTACGCTATCGAGACCGACGGCTCCGGCTCGAGCGAGGGCTCTCGCGTCCAACTGGGAACGCTCGGCCATCACGATTCACTCGAGGGAGCTGCTGTGCGGGGCGAGAGTGTCGGGTCCGAGTCCGGAAACGGAACCGAATCCGACGAAACGGATAGGAGCGCCTCGAGCGACGGATCAGACGAGAGCAGCGACGACGGAATTCCGGGCCCCGGTATCATCGGATCGCTCGGGAGCCTCGGCGGGATCGGCTACCTGCTGAAACGTCGCCTCGGTGACGACGAGCGAACGCGCCCCGGAGACGAGGAACAAGACGAGGTGTAAACCAGTCACAAAGCCAGTTAGTGCCGTCAACGACACCAGACCGTGTTCTCGAGCGGTCGAGTCAAGTGACTCTATAGTAGTCAGTGAACGTCACTGCACACCCGACCGCAGGATGGCGTTACGATCGGTGTGTAACTCGTTTCACTGACTACTATAGGATCGACGGTCGCCTGCGTACGATCGGGGTAGTCGATCCGAGCCACCACTTATGCTAGTCTATACGATACCTGTCTCGTTGACATCCTCCTCCGCGTGAACACGGAGGAATCCTGAGCGTTGGAGATTTTAGGTTTACAGCTCCACCGAGCATCCAACCAGTACG
>NZ_AOHZ01000045.1 GCF_000337215.1 Natronolimnohabitans innermongolicus JCM 12255
GAGGAACTCTCGTTTCCTCCCCTGTATAGGGCTGTGGCCCGGTCAAACAGGCCCCGTCGAATACCATGTCATCGCCGTGCGAACCACCGCTGGTTCGCCACCTCTTGTGGTTCGGGGACGGCATCTCACGGTATTCGTAGCACTCCATGTTATGCAGGGCCACACCAAAACGGTTACGATGGAAATCCAGTTTGGCCATCGATGGCAGATGTCGAGCCGGGCCTACCGCTTGACCTCCGCCTGAAGACGGAGGTATGCGCTATCGGTCTGTATCAGGCGACGGTTCACCCTTCATCAGGCGCGTGAGGAATCCGTCGCCGCCGTCGTGCTCGAGATAGGCGATCGAGTTTCCGTACTCGAGATACGTTCGCCGAACCGTCTCGGCGCCGAACTGGCGACTGGCGAACGCGTCGGCGAGATAACTACACCGACGGGCGGCGCGGGCCGATCCGACCGACCCGGCGATGCCGAGAGCAGAGAGTCCTGCTATGGCGACGTTTTGTGCTGAAAAACCGCTGAGTTCGAGGAAAACGAACGCGTTGAAAAACAGTGTTATCCCCGACACCAGCAGAACGAATTCGGCGATCGCGAACCCCCACTGGTGTCGTCGGCTCCGTTCGTTGGCCTGCGCGAGCAGGATCGCCAGTTCATCGTCAGTGGCCGACTCGAGGACCGACTCGCTCACCCAGGCCCATCGCGAGGAGCCGCGACCGGCGTCGAAGACCGCGACGTCTCGCAGTGCACGGTCGAAGATTACGAGCGTTCCGGGGGATCGGTCGAATCGCTCGTAGCAGCGCTCGAGGCGCCGGCGTTCCGCCGGTGTCGGATCGCGGCTGCCGACGGTTGGGTGTCCGATAAAGGGGAGACACAACAGACTGGCGAACGCGGCCAACACGAGGACGATCGGAAACCTCGAGACCGGGTCGATCGGGACCAGATCCGAACTGATGAGTACGAACGACGGGACCGGTCCGACGACGAGAATAGTGATCGCGACCCACTTGCGTCGCCGGTCCCGTGGACGAACCGTGTGCTCCCACTCGCAGAGCTCGTCGACCGTCGGCTTGAGTGCGCGTTGAACGGCATAGAGGCCGGCCAGGGCGGGAATACCCATTCCAATCGCGTGTTCGACAGCGGCGCCCAGCGTTGCAAGGCGATCCGACTCGAGGCCAGTTACGAACGGTTCGAACGCGGGAAACTGGAGATAGAGTCAGTAGCCAGCACCCACTGCAAGAAACGCAAGCACGAGACGACCGGTAATGGCGACGATTCGCTTCGGTGACGCCGACCACGCTTCGCGACGAACCTTCTCAGCCAGTAATCGCGAAAGTGCATACAGCACGCCGACGAGGACACCGACCGCGACGGCGTAACTACCGAACGTCGTCATCGCCTCGGTACTGAGAACATTCATTTATTCAGAAATGTAAATTATCGATTGAAAAGCATACCGCTTCGAAATACAGTCTCTGTATCGCCTGTTTTGGAGTGACTCGTCAACTGCCTCGAGGTCATCGTCGGCTCGCTCGCGAGCCTCGGCGGCGTCAGTTACCTGTTGAAACGACGCCTCGGCGACGAGACCGACGATTCGGGTACCGGGTCGTCGGTCGCTCGAGACGACGAGTGACGAGATCGAGACCGTCAGTGGCGTTCGGTCGCCGTCAGAACCCGTGTGTCATCGTTCACCGACTGATTCGCCGAGTTCGAACGACTCGAGGACGGTCCCGGTCGGCGTCCGAATCTCGCCCTCGAGACCGTCCCCGTTCGCTCGCTCCTCGAGGACGGCGAACCCCGGCCGGTTCCCGCGTGGGTCGGCGTGGCTCCCGGGGTTCAATAGGAGGACGTCCGCGGTCTCGATCGCGGTCGGGCGGTGGGTGTGTCCGGAGACGACGACGTCGGCGCCACGAGAGCGGCCGAACATCGCCAGTCCAGTCTGTCCGCCGTCGCGCCGGTGGGTCACGGCGAGGCGGACGCCCCCGGCCTCGACGACGCGAGCCGTCGGCAAACGGTCCCGAACCGCGGCGCTGTCGGCGTTGCCGTGGACGGCGTGGAGAACGTCGCACTCGCGCTGGAAGGCCTCGAGCGCCGCCGTACTCGTAAAGTCACCGGCGTGGATCACCGTGTCGGCCTCGCGGGCTGCCTCCAGCGCCGCGCCCTCGAGTTCGTGGCCACTCGCGCTGTGCGTATCCGAGAAGATGACGATCATAGCGGCGGCTACGGGCTGCGGGATGACGTTCCTTTCGTCACGGCCTCACGGATCGGAACGCTCGATCGCAGGGATTGCGAACGCTCACGGCAAGCGGTCGATTCCGTCGGACCGAAGAGCCGAGGATCAGACCACCTCGTCGCCGTTGCCGTCGTCGCTGTCGTCGTAGCCCGCAACGACCGTCGATCCCGGCGGCAGATCGTTCAGCGTCGCCGTCACCGTCGTCTCCTCGAGATCGACGGTCGACTCGAGGGGCTCCCAGCCGTCGTCGGTTCTGGCGGCGACCGCGACGTCGGTCGGGCTCGCACCCGGCGGGAGTTGCGAGGGATCGTAGACGAGTGCGATCTGCATCGCCTCGACGGCCTTTACGTCCTCGAGAGCGACGACGTCGACGGGATCGGCGAGGGCGTCGACTGGTGGGTCGCGGTCGCTCTTGCGGAGTCCGAAGCGTTCGGGGACGACGCCGGCGACGACGTCGACGCGGGCGCCAACGTGCTCGAGTGTGAACTCGTCGACGGTGCTCGAATCGTACCCAGGGATGGCCATGTTCGATGGGTCGGTCCGGAGCGGGTTGTCGGTGTAGCGCGCGATAGCCGGCCGCGGGAATCGATCACAGTGGTCTGGATATCGGTTTGATCCGCTCGAGCGGATCGGGCAGGATCCGCCCGGGCCGGAAACCGCCGCGGTGAGACGAACCCTTTTATCGGATGGGGAACCACGTCATTACCGTGTCCGAGACAGCCGGGTACATGCGCTTTTTCCCGTACGACCAGCCGTACGAGAATCAGCGCGAGGCGATGGATCGCATCCACAACGCGCTCACTCGCGGTCAGGACGTTCTCTTCGAGGGCGCCTGCGGGACCGGGAAGACCCTCTCGTCGCTCGCCCCCGCCCTCGAGGTGGCCCGCGAACAGGGGAAGACGGTCGTCATCACGACCAACGTCCACCAGCAGATGCGCCAGTTCGTCGCCGAGGCCCGGGCGATCACCCGCGAAGAGGACATCCGCGCGGTGGTCTTCAAAGGAAAGGGATCGATGTGTCACATCGACGTCGGCTACGAGGAGTGTCAGGCACTCCGGGACAATACGCGGGCCGTCGTCGACACCGAACGAGACAAGCGCCAACTCGAGCGCCGCCAGCGCGAACTTCTGGAGCAGAGCCAGGACGGCGACGGCGGCGCCGCGGACGCTCGTTCGGCCGTCATGGACGAACTCGAGTCGATCGAGGACCGCCTCGAGGACTTAGCGGAGCAAAACGTCTGCGAGTACTACCGGAACAACCTGACCGACGACACGGACGACTTCTTCGCGTGGCTGTTTGACGACGTCCGGACGCCCGACGAGATCTACGAGTACGCCGAGGCCCAGGAGTTCTGTGGCTACGAACTGCTGAAGGAAGGCATCGAGGGCGTCGATCTGGTCGTCTGTAACTACCACCACCTGCTGGATTCGATGATCCGCGAGCAGTTCTTCCGATGGCTCGGTCGCGACCCGGAGGACGTCATCGCCGTCTTCGACGAGGCCCACAACGTCGAGGACGCCGCCCGCGAGCACGCCACCCGGACCTGTTCCGAACGAACGTTCGATTCGGCGTTAGACGAACTGGCCGAGACGGACGATCCGCGGGCCGAGGACGCCGCGAACGTCCTCTCGGCGTTCCACCGGGCGCTCGTCGAGACCTACGAGGACACGTTTGGATTCGGGGACCGGGAGGGAATCGGCGAGAACTGGGAGGACGTCTCTATCGCCAACGAAAATCGGCGCGACGACCTCACGCTCGAGTTCCTCCAGCGTTACTCGGGCCGGGGGATCGAGGACGACTTAGAGGCCGCGATGAAGCTGGGCCAGGAGCTCGACGAGGAGTACGAGGAGGCTTACCGCGAGGGCGAGACCGCGACCCGAACGGAGTGTCAGACCCTCCAGGCCGCCGCCTTCGTCAGCGCGTGGATGAACGAGGGCAGCAAAGAGGGGCTGTACCCCGTCGTCTCCGTCACCCGCGACGCCGGCACCGACGAAATCTACGGGCGCGCGGAGCTCTACACCTGCCTCCCGCGGAACGTCACGGGACAGCTCTTCGAGGAGGTGTACGCGACCGTCCTGATGAGCGCGACCCTCCAGCCCTTCGACGTCACCGAGGACGTCCTCGGCCTCGAGAACACCATCACGATGGGCTACGGGCTCCAGTTCCCCGAGGATCGGCGGCGAACGTACGCCGTCGAGACGCCGCCGCTCTTTTCTTCGGATCGGGACGACCCCGCGGTACAGGAGACGGTCACCGACACGATTCACGACGCCGTTCGAATGACTCCCGGCAACACGCTCGCGTTCTTCCCCAACTACGGCGAGGCCGAGCGCTACGCCGACCGACTCGAGCGACGGACGGAGAAGACGGTCTACCTCGACGAGCCCGGCGAATCGGTCGAGGACCTCCGCAAGCGGTTCGTCGCGGACGACGACGCTGTCCTCTGTACGTCGCTGTGGGGCACCCTCGCCGAGGGCGTGAGTTTCGACGGCGACGACGCCACCACCGTCCTCGTCGTCGGCGTCCCCTATCCGCACCTCGACGATCGTGCCGAAGCGGTCCAGGAGGCCTACGACGCGGCCTTCGAAGGGACCGAGACGGGCTGGCGCTACGCCGTCGAGATTCCGACGGTGCGAAAGACCAGACAGGCGCTCGGTCGCGTGATTCGGTCGCCCGAAGACGTGGGGGTCCGCGCGCTGCTGGACCGTCGGTACTCGCGGTCCGCAAAATCCGACCTCGGGCGCTACAGCGTCAACGGCACGTTCCCACACGAGGAACGCGAGGAACTGATCGACATCGACCCCGAGAAACTCAAATTCGCGATGCTCAACTTCTACGGCGATCACGACGCCTACGACGGAGACGCGCCGGCGCCGTGAGAGCGTTACGTCCGCGGCGCCGCTGTCTTACTCGACGGGTTCGACCGTCACGTCCGCGGCGCCGCTCGAGACGATCACGAGATACGTGCCATCTTCCTCGATCGTCACGTCGAACGTCTCCGGCTCCGACACCGATCGGGTTTCGATGGGCCCGTTCTCGGCGTGATCGAGGCGGAAGCTGATCGAATCGGACTGGACGTCCACGTCGTCGTCCTCGTCGACCGAAATCGAGTCGAGGCTGATCGTCAGTTCGTCGCCGTCGTCGGCGCTGAAATCGATCGAATCGTTCTCCAGCCGCTCGTCGACGTACGTGTCGTCGAGAAGGGCGGTTACCTCGCTACAGCCGGCGAGAAACACCACTGCCGAAGTCCCGAGAAATGCGCGGCGGTACATGCACCGAGGTCTCGAGGGCGGCGAGTAATAGCTGCCGACGAACTCAGCGTTCGATACGCGCGGCGAGTCGTAGCGTGCTGACTCGGGCCACGGGACGGCCGTCGACGGTCGACTCGGATTACGGGCCGCCCTCAGGCGGGCAGCGAAACGCGACTCACCGGCAGTTTGTACGTGCCGTCCCAGAACTCGAGTTCGCTGACCGTCCACCGAATCGGTTCGATGTCGCGCTCGGCGAGTCGCTTCGCGGCGTCGACGTCGCCGCCCCGGGCCAGCGTTACGTGGGGGACGTAGTCCGCTCCCTCGAGGCCCTCGACGGTTTCGAAGGAGTCGGTGAGATCGGCGTGGAGCGACTCGAGGCCGGGGCTTTCGACGGCGAGGTAGACGACGGGCGCCGAGCCGAGCGGCGGCGCTTCGAAGTAGTCGATACCCGTGATTCGTGCTTCGACCGCGGGCGCGCCCTCGAGGGCGCGGTGGGCGCGGTGTTGTAACTGGGCGACGTGGTCGGCGTCGCCGAGGCGTTTTAAGAGACAGGAGTGGTCCTCGCGGACGCTATCGAAGCCGACGAGTTCGGGGTAGAGCTCGTTGGCGAGCGTCCGGACGCGGCCGGGGACCGGAACGTTGACGCTATACACGTCCTCGACGGTAGGGTCGAGCGACGTATCAGTGTGACGTTCGCCGGCCTACAGGCGATCGAGCAGCCACAGGACGATGATAGCGAGAATCGCCACCATGAGCAGCGGCCGGAGGAGCGAGAGGAGTCCTCCGATCAGCGCGCTGAGGACCTCGATGACGAGGAGAACCGCGACCAGACCGAGGACGATCTTCAGGAGCATTTCGACCTCGAGTGCGCCGCGCGTATCGTTCATACCGTCACGTTTGCGTGACTGTGTGAAAAATACACCGTTGTGCGAGTCGGAAAGACCTATTGGGGCGGCTACGACAAGTGTGTATAATGGACGCGAAGGGGCGTCGGGCCCTGTTACTGGTGCTCGTGGGTATCGGGTGTCTGCTCGCCGTGGTTTCAGTCGGTGTAGCCGGTGTAGCCGCCGACGGGAGCGCTAGCGCCGCAGCGCTCCAGGACGACGGCGAAGATGACGTGGACAGCCTCGACGACGCGGACAGCATCGAGATCGACGCCTTCGTTCACGAAAACGGCTCCGCGACGTTCGTCGTCGACTATCGGTTCGAAAACAACAGCGACGAGGAGTGGACGACGCTCCGCGACGACGTTGAGGACAACACCGATAGCTACGTCGACGCCGAGCAAGCCCGCTGGAACGACGTCCTCGAGGAGGGCGTGAACGCAACCGAACGGGAGGAGATGGAGATCACGGATCTCTCGATCGAGACGGACGAGTCACACGCGCCGCGAGAGATGGGACACGTCGAGGTAACCTTCGAGTGGCACTCGTTCGCCTATCCGCAACTGAACCAGCTCGAGGTCGACGAATCGCTCGCGGGCTTTTCGCTTCCGCGCGATACGTCGTTCCAGCTGTTCGCACCCGACGGATACGTGATCGACGAGGTTAGTCCCTCCCCGGAGAACCAGGACGGAGACTCGGCCCACTGGGTCAGTGAGGGCGACCCGTTCTCGTCGAATCCGCCGACGGTGCTGATGAGCGAAGAGCGCGACGAGCCGGCCGAACCGACCGAGTCAGACGAGGAGAGCGCCCCGTCGATGGCCTGGCTCATCGTCCTGGCCGCACTCGGAATGCTCGCGGCGGCTGCCGTCGCGGGCTGGTGGGTTCGGAAGCGACGCGGAGGACCCTCCGCTCCGGATCCGGTCTCGCGACAGGGGCCGGCTCCGGTCGACGACGAACCCAACGGAGGGGACGGCGAACGGCCGCCGCCGGAACTGCTCAGCAACGAGGAGCGCGTCCTCCGCCTGCTCGAGGACCACGGCGGCCGGATCAAACAACAGGAGGTCGTCTCCGAACTGGACTGGACCGAGGCCAAGACCAGTCAGGTCGTCAGCGGACTCCGGGAGGACGACGACGTGGAAGTGTTCCGTATCGGCCGCGAGAACGTGTTGGCGCTGCCGGACGACGAGGACGAAACGACCGAGGAGTAGCGTTGCGGGCGTCGGCTGCTCCGGCGACGCCGAGACAGCAGGATTTAATACCGAGGGTTGGCATAGAGTCACCAATGAGTTACACCGTCGGTACCGGAGGCGTTTCGACCGCCACCGACGGGACTGTTTGTCCGCGGCGACGACGACGGCGGGGCCGTTGAGCCCGCCTACTATCTTTCCCCCTCGACCCGATTCGTTTCAACGACCCAGCAACCGCAGAATTTTCGGTTAGCAGGCGCTCTACCGATAATTTACGGAATCGAAACCAACGTGCTTAAGTCCGTCCTCACGTTTTCCTCGCATACGACATGACCCGCGTGGCACTTGCGTTTTCGGGCGGCCTGGACACGACTGTCTGTGTCCCGCTGCTCGAAGAAGAGTACGGATACGACGACGTCATCGGTGTGACCGTCGACGTCGGCCAGCCTGAATCCGAGTTCGAGGAAGCCGAAGAGACCGCCGACGCACTCGATCTCGAGCACTACGTCGTCGACGCCAAAGACGAGTTCGCCGAGCTCTGTCTGGACAGCGTTCGCGCGAACGCGACGTACCAGGGCTACCCGCTCGGGACGGCCCTCGCTCGACCCGTCATCGCCGAGGCGATCCTCGAGGTCGCCGAGGAACAGGGCTGTGAAGGGATCGCCCACGGCTGTACGGGCAAGGGCAACGACCAGCTGCGCTTCGAGGCCGTCTGGCGCGACTCGGATCTCGAAGTGATCGCCCCCGTGCGCGAGCTCGGTCTCACGCGCGAGTGGGAACAGGAGTACGCCGCGGAGAAGGACCTGCCCGTCGAGGGCGGCAGCGGCGGCGACTGGTCGATCGACACCAACCTCTGGAGTCGCTCCGTCGAGGGCGACGACCTGGAGGATCCGAGCTACGTCCCGCCGGAGGACATCTACGCCTGGACCCAGGCCCCGACGGGCGACACCCAGGAGATCGAGATCTCCTTCGAGCAGGGCTACCCCGTCGCCGTCGACGGCGTCGAGTACGAGCCCGTCGAGCTCATCGAGCACCTAAACGGCGTGGCCGGGGCCTACGGCGTCGGTCGCACCGACTCGATGGAAGACCGCATGCTCGGGCTGAAGGTCCGCGAGAACTACGAACACCCCGCCGCGACGACGCTACTCAACGCCCACGTGGCGCTCGAGGGGCTCGTCCTCACCCAGGAGGAACGCGAGTTCAAGCAGCTCATCGACCAGCGCTGGTCGAAGAAGGGCTACGAGGGCCTCGTCGACGCGCCGCTGGTCGGCGCGCTCGAGGGCTTCATCGCCGAGACGCAAAAGCGCGTCACCGGCACCGTCACGATCCGTTTCGAGGGCGGGCAGGCCCGCGCGGTCGCTCGCGACAGCGACTACGCGGCCTACTCGGCCGAGCACGCCTCCTTCGACACGGAGACCGTCGGGAAGATCAAACAGGAAGACGCCACCGGCGTCGCGAAGTACCACGGCTTCCAGCGCCGCCTCGCCAACGAGGCCATCGCGGCGAACGCCGACGACGAGGAAGTCGAACTCGCGACCGACGGGAGCGGTGACGCGACCGAAACGACCGAATCCGCGTCGGACGGCTCCGACGTCGGTACCGAAGAGGACGAATAACGATGACCGAGGAGAGCGCTCACGGCGGCGAGCGGCCCGGCGAACCGCGATCGACCGCAGCGATTCGTGCCGACGGCGGCGACGAGAGCGTCGTGCGGCGGGATCGATTCAGCGGCGGCCCCGCCCGGAGCTTCCTCTCCTCGCTTGCGGCCGACGAACGGATCTTCGAGGCCGATATCGAGGTCGACCGCGCACACGTCGTCATGCTCGCCGAGCAGGGAATCGTCGAGGACGACGTGGCCGGGCAGATTCTGACCGCCCTCGACGCCATCGAAGTCGACGGGCACGGCTCCCTGCCCGACGGTGAGGACGTCCACGAAGCGATCGAGACGGCCGTCATCGAGCGCATCGGCGCCGAGGGCGGCAAGATGCACACCGCGCGCTCGCGCAACGACGAGGTCGCGGCCTGCATCCGCTATCGCCTTCGCGAGGACGTCCTCGAGGCCGTCGAGACGACGCTCGCACTGCGCGAGGCGCTGCTCGAGGTTGCCGAGGCACACACGGAGACGATCATGCCCGGCTACACGCACCTCCAGCCCGCCCAGCCGACGACCGTCGCTCACTGGGCGGCCGCCTACGAGGGCGCCGTCCGCCGCGATACGAAGCGGCTGCTCGAGGCCTACGGACGGATCAACGAGTCGCCGCTTGGCGGCGCCGCGTTCGCGGGGACGACGTTCGATATTGACCGCGAGCGGACGGCGGAGCTGCTCGGCTTCGACAAACTTGTCGAGAACTCGATGGACGCCTCCTCGAGCCGGGACTTTCTGCTCGAGACGGTGCAGGCGCTGTCGACGCACGCGACGACGCTGTCGGGGCTCGCGGAGGATGTCATCATCTTCGCGAACCGCGGTTTCGTCGACCTCGCCGACGACTACTCCTCGACGTCGTCGATCATGCCCCAGAAAAAGAACCCGGACACGCTCGAACTCGTCCGCGCGGTCGCGGGCGACGCCGCGGGCGCCACGCAGGGACTGACGACGACGTTGAAGGGGCTGCCACGCGCGTACAACCGCGACCTCCAGCGGGCGACGACCCACGCCTGGGAGACCGTCGACGCGGTGACGGAGGCGAGCGAAGTCGCCGCCGGCGCGGTCGCGACGGCCGACTGGAACGAGGACGAACTCGCTGCGGAGGCCGGCGCGGGTTTCTCGACGGCGACCGGCGTCGCCGACTTGCTGGCCGCGAACGGCCTGCCGTTCCGGACCGCACACGAACTGGTCGCCCACGCCGCCGAAAACGGGGGCGGCTACGACGCGCTCGAGGACGCCGCCCGGGACGTACTCGGCGAACCGCTCGAGTCGCTCGCCGATCCTGGGGCAGTCGAGGACGCCCTGGATCCCGTCGAAAGCGTCGCGAGCCGCGACTCGCACGGTGGTCCCGCACCGGAAGCCGTCGCCGAACAACTCGAGGGCGCCCGCGAGGCGCTGTCGGCCGACCGCGAGACGCTCGAATCGACGAGCGAGTCCCTCGAGGCGGCCCACGACGCGCTCCGCGAGGAGGTGAACGACTATGTGTGATGGCTCCTGCTGCGTGTCTTCGGAACGGGGGGCCATACGCCCGTCTCGTTTCCCACCGGGCATGGGCGAACGGCGTCCCCACGACCGGCCGGAGACGTCGCTTCGGCGGCGACCGTCCCCCCGGGGACGAGATACCTAACAAATGATATGTCAAACTGAATTCGCGGTATGACGGCGCCAGTGGTCCATTAGCGGACAGTGCAGATAGTATAATTTTGCTGTTAAGTTCGAAGGGTTTAAGGGATCCCGGCACCCAGTTGGAACCACAATGACCGAATGCGTCGAGTGTGGGGCGGAAGTGTCCCTGCACGACGATCTGGAAGTGGGAGAGATCGTTGACTGTACGACCTGCGGAGCAGAGCTGGAAGTCGTCGACACCGAGCCACCAGTCCTCGAGCGAGCCCCCGAGCTCGAAGAGGACTGGGGTGAGTGACCTTGCAGACGGCCGACACGACACCACACCCAGCACACCCACAGACAGGGTGGTTCGCGTGAACGTAGGAATACTCTACTCCCGGATTCGCAAAGACGAGAAGCTCCTGTTGAACGAGCTTCGCGAGCGCGACCACGAGGTCGCGAAGATCGACGTCCGCAAGCAGACCTTCGACATCAGCGAGGCGCCCGAGGAGTTTCGGGACCTCGACATCGTCGTCGACCGCTGTCTCGCCACGAGCCGGAGCCTGTACGCCACGCAGTTCTTCGAGGCCTACGGCATCCCCGTGGTCAACAGCCACGAGACCGCCGACATCTGCGCGGACAAGGTCAAGAACAGCCTCGCGCTCGAGCAGGCGGGCGTCCCCACGCCCGCGACGAAGGTCGCCTTCACCAAAGAGACCGCCATGGAGGCCATCGAGGAGTTCGGCTACCCGTGTGTCCTCAAGCCGGTCGTCGGTTCCTGGGGCCGGCTGATGGCCAAGATCGACTCCTCCGACGCGGCCGAGGCGATCTTAGAGCACAAGGCGACGCTCGGCCACTACGAGCACAAGGTCTTCTACGTCCAGGAGTTCGTCGAGAAGCCGGGACGAGACATCCGCGTCGTCGCGACCGACGGCGAGCCCGTCGCGGCGATGGTCCGCTCGTCGGACCACTGGATCACGAACGCCGCGAAGGGCGCCGAGACGGACGTCTTCGAGCCCGACGACGAGGCGAAAGAACTCGTCAAAAAGGCCAGCGACGCCGTCGGCGGCGGCCTACTGGGAATCGACCTGATGGAGACCGAAGACGGATACACGGTCCACGAGGTCAACCACACGGTCGAGTTCAAGGCCCTAGACGGCGCCGTCGAGACCGACGTCGCCAGCACCGTCGTCGACTGGCTCGAGCAAACGGCCGCTGCAGCGGCCGACGACGAGCTCGAGGTGACCGCCTGATGGCGGTCGGCACCGAAGCCGGCGCCGACGAGAACGCCGAGACCGTCACCGCGACGGTCATCGGCGGCTCGGGCTTTACGGGCGGCGAACTGCTTCGCCTGCTCGCGGGCCACCCGAACGTCGAGATCGCCGAAGTGACGAGTCGGTCGAAAGCCGGCAAGAGCGTCGGCTCCGTCCACCCGCCGCTTCGCGGCGCGGACCTTCGTTTTACCGAACCCGACGACCTCGAGAGCGTCGACATCCTGTTCGCGGCGACGCCACACGGCGTCTCCATGGGACAGGTCGACGAGTTCTTCGAGGTCGCAGACACCGTCGTCGACCTCTCGGCTGACTTCCGGCTGAACACCGAAGCGCAGTACGACGAGTGGTACGACGGCCACGACGCGCCCGAATACCTCGAGAAGGCCGAGTACGCGCTTCCCGAGATCAACCGCGAGAACCTCGAGGGCGCCGAACTGATCGCCGGCGGCGGCTGTAACGCCACCGCAACCATTCTCGGCCTGTACCCGCTGTTCGAGCACGACATTCTCGAGGGCGGCGAACAGGTCGTCGTCGACGTCAAGGTCGGCTCCTCGGAAGGTGGCGCCGGCGGCGGCGAGGCCTCGAGCCACCCCGAACGGTCGGGCGTCGTCCGTCCGTACGCGCCGACGGGCCACCGCCACGAGGCCGAGATCGAGCAGTTCCTCGGCACCTCCGTGTCGTTTACCTGCCACGCCGTGGATATGATCCGCGGCGCCAGCGCGACGAGCCACGTCTTCCCCTCGGGACCCGTCTCGAAGGGCGACCTCTGGCAGGCCTATCGGGGCTGCTACGAGGACGAACCGTTCGTCCGGATGGCCGCCGGCGGCTCCGGCGTCTACCGCTACCCCGAGCCGAAGTCCGTCGCCGGCACGAACGTCGGCGAGGTCGGCTTCGAACTCGATCCGGCGAACAAGCGCATCGTCGTCTTCTCGGCGATCGACAACATGATGAAGGGATCGGCGGGACAGGCCGTCCACGCGGCCAACATCGCGCTCGGCTTCGAGGAGACCGCCGGACTCGAGTTCGCGGGACTCCACCCCGTGGGGGCACCGTAAATGACCGTCGTCGTCAAAATCGGCGGCGCACGCGCCGTCGACCCCGAAGGCGCGCTCGCCGACGTCGCGAGCCTCGTCGAAGACGGCGAAGACGTCGTGTTGACCCACGGCGGCTCGACCGCCGTCGACGAGACCTTAGCGGACCTCGGGCAGGAACCAACCTACGTCGAGACCCCCGGCGGCGTCGTCGGCCGCTTTACCGACGAGGAGACGATGGACGTCTTCAAGATGGTCATGCCGGGCAAGCTCAACACCGACCTGGTCGAGAGCCTGCAAAACGCGGGCGTCGACGCCGTCGGCCTCTCGGGTACGGACGGCAAACTGCTCGAGCTGTCTCTTATACACAT
>NZ_AOHZ01000046.1 GCF_000337215.1 Natronolimnohabitans innermongolicus JCM 12255
AGAGATGTGTATAAGAGACAGCCTCGAGACGGTCCTCGCGGGCGGCTACACGCCGGTCGTCTCCGTTCCTATGCTAGGGAAGGAGAAATCGGGCGGGTACACCGCCGTCAACGCCGACGCCGACCGCGCCGCAGCAGCCATCGCGGGCGCGCTCGAGGCCGATCTCGTCGTGCTCACCGACGTGTCGGGAATCTACGAGGATCCCGACGACGAGTCGACGAAGATCGAGTCGGCGTCCACGCCCACCGAGTTCGCGGGCGTCAAGGACGCCGCGGAAGGCTTCATGACGAAGAAGGTCATGGCCGCCGAAGAGGCCCTCGAGGGCGGCGCGTCCTCGGTGATCGTCGCGACCGCCAACGCAGACGCACCGATCACGAGCGCGCTCGACGGCGAGGGGACGACGCTCGAGCCGGGCGTGTTGGACGCTGAAACGGAGGAAGCAACACAATGAGCGACCACGATTTCGTCTCCGGCAGCAAGCCGATCGGTCTCGAGCGCGGCGAGGGGCCGTACCTCTACACCGCAGACGGCACGGAATACGTCGACGCGGGCGCGAGTTTCGCGTGTACGCCGCTGGGTCACTCGCATCCGGCGGTCGTCGACGCCGTACAGGAGCAGGTCGCGAACCTGACGTTCGTCGACTCCTCGTACCCCGTGCAGTCCCGCGAGAACGCCTACGCCGCGTTCGTCGCGTCGACGCCCGACGGCCTCGAGAGCGCCTGGTTCTGTAACTCCGGCACCGAGGCCAACGAGGCCGCGCTGAAGTTCGCCCGCTCGGCGACCGGCGAGTCGAAGATCGTCGCCGCAACCCGTTCGTTCCACGGCCGCACGATGGGCGCGCTCGCGGCCACCTGGAAGGACAAGTACAAGAAACCGTTCGAGCCGCTCGCCGGCGACATCGAGTTCGTCCCCTACGGCGACGGCGACGAACTCGCCGACGCGATCGACGACGAGACCGCGGCCGTCATCCTCGAGCCGATTCAGGGAGAAGGCGGGATCAACGTCCCGCCGGCGGGCTACCTCGAGACCGCCCGCGAACTGACCGACGAGGTCGGCGCGGCGCTCGTCTTCGACGAGGTTCAGACCGGAATGGGTCGGACGGGTTCGATGTGGGCCTGCCAGAACGCGGGCGTCACGCCCGACATTCTCACGACGGCGAAGGGCCTCGGCAACGGGCTCCCCATCGGCGGACTCGCCGTTCGAGACTGGATCGCCGACGGCGCGGCGTCCCACAACGCCACGTTCAGCGGCGGCCCCGTCGTCACCGCGGCGGCCCACGCGACGATTTCGACGCTGGTCGAGGAGGAGTGGCCCGCCCACGCCGCCGACGTCGGGGCGTATCTCACGACGGAACTCGAGGCCGCCCTCGGCGACGAGGTACGCGAGGTCCGCGGCGAGGGCCTGCTCGTCGGCGTCGAGTTGAAACGCGGGGCCAACCGCGTCGCCCGCGACCTGGCGATGAACCACCAGGTGCTGGCGCTGCCCGCGGGTCGGACCGTGTTGCGCCTGCTGCCGCCGCTGGTGATCGACGGGACGGAGGCGGACCGGCTCGTCGACGCGCTTACTGCGGTCGTCGCACCTGATAACTCCGACTCATGAGCACGAGTACGAGCGAACCGACGGACGTCTCGCTCGAGGACGCCCGCGAGTTGCTGGTCGACCTCGTCTCGATCCCCTCGCCGACCGGCGAGGAACGCGAGGCGGCCAAACGGCTCGTGGACTTCTTCGAGGCCCACGACCGCGAGGTCTGGATCGACGCGATCGGCAACGTTCGCGCGCCCGCAGACGACGCCGTCCTGCTGACCTCACACATCGATACCGTCCCCGGGGACATCCCCGTCGAGGTCGAGGAGAGCGGCGACGACGAGATCCTCTGGGGCCGCGGCAGCGTCGACGCGACGGGGCCGCTCGCCGCGATGGCCGCGGCCGCCGTTCGAACCGGCGTTTCGTTCGTCGGCGTCGTCGGCGAGGAGGTCGACTCGAGGGGATCGCGGTATCTAGTCGACGACCGGGACTCCGCTCCCGACGCCGTCGTCAACGGCGAACCCTCCGGCGCCGACGGCATCACGCTGGGGTATCGCGGTCTGATTGCCGGCACCTACGTCGCGACGAGCGAGTCGGGTCACACCTCCCGTCCCGATCCGAACGCGATCCAACACGCCGTTCGCTGGTGGTCGTCCGTCGAAGACCACTTCGAGGGCGGCGAGTACGAACCCGTCTTCGAGCAGGTGACGACGAAGCCCGTCGATATCCAGGGTGGCGTCAGCGACGACGGCCTCTCCGTCGAGACGACGATGGACGTCCAGCTTCGCGTCCCGCCCGCCCTCGACGTCGAAACGGTTCGGGAAGCCGCCGAAGCCGAACTCGAGGTCGGGACCGTGACCTGGAAGGACAAGGTGCCGCCCGTGATGATGAGTCCGCGGACGGAGGTCGCCCGAGCGTTCCGGGTCGCCATCCGAAAGGAGGACGAAGATCCGCGCCTGCTCAGAAAGACCGGGACCAGCGACATGAACATCTACGCCGGCGCGTGGGACTGCCCGATGGTGACCTACGGACCGGGCAACTCGGACCTCGATCACGCACCCGACGAACGGCTCTCGCTGTCCGAGTACGACCGATCGATCGCCGTCTTAGAGCGCGTCGCGGAGACGCTCAGCGAGACGTGAGTACACACATTTTCACACGATTTTACAGACAATGACGACAGATACGGACGAAACACAGCCGAGGCATTTCCTCGACGTCGACGACCTTACCGAGGAGGAACTGTTTACGGTTCTCGACAGAGCCACGGAGTACAAACGCGCCGTCGAAGCCGGCGAGGATCACGCCGACCTACCGGGGCAGACGCTTGGCATGCTCTTCCAGAAGGCGAGTACGCGAACCCGAATCTCCTTCGAGACCGGGATGACCCAGCTCGGCGGACACGCCATCTTCCTCGGGCAGGACGACATCCAGCTCGGCCGAGGCGAACCGCTGAAGGACACCTCCCGCGCGCTCTCGCGGTACGTCGACGTCGTGATGGCGCGGGTGTTCAAACACGAGAACGTCGAGGTGCTCGCGGAGTACGCCGACGTGCCCGTGGTCAACGGCCTCACCGACGACGCCCACCCCTGCCAGACGCTCGCCGACCTGCTGACGATTCGCGAGCAGGAAGGCGGGTTCGACGAGGTGTCCGTGGCCTGGATCGGCGACGGCAACAACGTCGCCCAATCCTTTACCATCGGCGCTGCACTAACCGACCTCGACCTCACCGTCGCGACGCCCGAGGGGTACGAACTCGACGACGCGGTGCTCGAGCGCGCCCGCGACCTCGGCGGCGATCCGACGACGACTCACGACCCCGTCGAGGCGGCCACCGACGCCGACGTCATCTACACCGACGTCTGGATCAGCATGGGCCAGGAGGACGAACGCGACGTCCGCATGGACGACTTCGAGGGGTTCCAGATCTCGTCGGAACTGCTCGAGCACGCCGACGACGCGTCGGTCATGCACTGTCTGCCCGCCCACCGCGGCGAGGAGATCACCGACGAGGTCATCGAAAGCGATCGCTCGATCGTCTTCGATCAGGCCGAAAACCGCCTGCACGCCCAGAAGGCGCTGTTGAGCTGGCTGCTCGAGTAATCGATCGCGAGCGAACGCGAGTAATCGACTCGTTCATCGGGTTTCCGATTCCGTGCCCGAACTCGGTTCGCTAACCGCTTCATACTATCATTTATAATTTTGAAGGTTAATTGGGGGGTCGAGGACTCTATTTGGTTATGATCAATTGGAATCGCCGACTCGTCGGCGGCGTACTACTGTTCGTGTTCGCAAACGCGATCATCGCGCCGATGGTACTCGCGGGGTGGATCTCGACCGACGTCGTGACACCAGTTGTCGTCATGTATGCAGCCTCCGTTTTGGGAGGCGTCTGTAACGTGCTCGTCGGTCTCGAGTGGCCTCCGTACGTTAGCGGCCGTCGAACGAGCGTCGAGTGGGCCGCCGACCTGGGATTCGTTGGAGGAATGGCGATCGCGATGATCGTGTGGGCCCTCCAAGAACCGGGTAACGGAGCGATGACGTTTCGGCTTCTGCGATGGGGACTGCCGGCCGCGACGCTAATCGTGCTCTTGGTGTATTACGTTCGGATGGGAGAGCGGACGGCGTGATACAGACCGACAGCGCATACCTCCGTCTTCAGGCGGAGGTCAAGCGGTAGGCCCGGCTCGACATCTGCCATCGATGGCCAAACTGGATTTCCATCGTAACC
>NZ_AOHZ01000047.1 GCF_000337215.1 Natronolimnohabitans innermongolicus JCM 12255
CTTGAGTGCGGGTTGGAACCTCGAACGCCACGCTCGGCGGAAATCCGATGGTCGGATTCCACGTCCTTCAGGGCGTGGAGGAGGTCAATTGTGATAGTCGACCGCTCAGATATGATCGTTCTCCTGAAGGCAGTCGAGTGCGAGTGCACAGGAGCCGACTCGTCGGCGGAGTAGCGATCGCGAGAATCGTATGGTACGTCCGGGAACCAAGCGGTGCAACGACGTATCGACCCGCTCGGTGGGGAGCGCGATACTCGTCGTCCTCGCCGGATACGTCTCCGAGCGGACGGTCGATGGACGTGAACGTCTGGATCGAGTTGCCCCACGACTCGCCACACGGCACCCCTCGAGAGCGGCGCGGACCGACGAACCCACGTCCTTTTTCTCCCTCCCACCCCTCTCGAGGGACAATGAGCCTCAGTCTCTCCGCTGATCAGCCGGACGTACCCGCCGACGCCGACGACGGCGTCTGGCTCGAGTGTATCGAGTGCGGCGAAACGTTCGCCCCGTTCGACGACGTCCGCTACACCTGCGACGAGTGCGACGGCCTCCTCGAGGCCCGCTACGAAGAGTTGCCGACGTTCGAGGACTTCGAGGGCGAAGCGCCGGGCGTCTGGCGCTACAGCGCCGCCCTGCCGTTCGACGAGGGCGTCTCCATCCAGGAGGGTAACACGCCGCTGTACGAGGTACCCCGACTCGAGGACGATCTCGGCGTCGAGGCGCTGCGGATCAAACACGAGGGGATGAACCCGACGGGCTCGTTCAAAGACCGCGGGATGACCGTCGGCGTCAAGGTCGCGAAGGAACTCGGCGTCGGCCGCCTCGCCTGCGCGTCGACGGGCAACACGAGCGCCGCGCTGGCCGCCTACGGCTCCCGCGGCGGGATGGAGACGCTCGTGCTCCTCCCCGCCGGGAAGGTCGCCGCCGGAAAGATCGCCCAGGCCAGCCTTCACGGCGCCCGAATTCTGGAGGTCGACGGCAACTTCGATGCCTGCCTCGACATCGTTCAGGAACTCGCGGCGGACGGCGAGGCCTACCTGCTGAACTCGCTGAACCCGTTCCGGCTCGAGGGCCAGAAGACGATCGGCCTCGAGATCCTCGAGGGCTTCCTCGCGGACTACGACGCCGTCCCGGATCGGATCGTCCTCCCCGTGGGGAACGCGGGCAACACCTCGGCGCTGTACAAGGCCTTCCGCGAACTCGTCCAGGCGGGCGCGCTCGCGGAGGACGACGTGCCGAAGCTCACCGGCGTCCAGGCCGAAGGCGCGGCGCCGATGGTCGAGGCCATCGAGAACGGCGCCGACGAGGTTCGCCGCTGGGAGGACGTCGAGACGCGCGCAACCGCGATCCGGATCGGCAACCCCGTCAACGCGCCGAAGGCCCTGCCCGGTATCCGCGAAACCGGCGGCACCGCCGTCTCGGTCACGGACGAGGAGATCACCGACGCCCAGCGCGACCTCGCGGGCGAGGGGATCGGCGTCGAACCCGCTTCCGCGGCCTCCGTCGCCGGCTTGCGAAAGCTCCGCCGCGAGGGCGTCGTCGGCGACGACGAGCGCGTCGCCTGCCTGACGACCGGCCACCTGCTCAAAGACCCCGACGCCGCGGCCGCCGCGGGCGCCGATCCGGAGCCGGTGCCGGCGGATACCGACGCCGTTCTGGCTCACCTTCAGGACGCCGAGTGACGACGCAGGGACGGTTCGGATACGTCCCGATACAGCGCCTAATGTTCGACTGTCTGACGATTTTCTGGCCGTCTGTGATACCCGATCACATGGGAGCCGAACGAGGACCGTCCGACGAGACGCCCGCTACCGACGACCGCTTGCGAGCGACCTCCTCTCCTCACCGGACGAGCACGATACACCGTATCGCACCGCCTCATTCCCTCGAGAGTGGCGATCGCGAGTCTTCCTCGAGCGGGCGCTATAGTAGCCGCTGACCGTCACTGCACACCTGATCGCCCGACGGACGCGCGGCGCGAAACGGAGTGAGCGCCGCGGAACCGCGACCGGGGAGAGACGACCCGTGAGCTGTGCGAGCAGTGTGGAACTCGTTTCAGTTGTTACGATAGCGACGAGCGAACGGCGTCGGCAGGCCGTGATCGATCGGTACGAGACGCTGCTCGCGGCCCGGGACGATCGAACCGAGGGAGGCGTGGCGACCGACGAGCGGACGCCGTCCGTCGTCCGGCGACTCCTCGAGTTCTGAGGCGGTCCCGGCTCCGCCATCGTCAGTGGTCACGCCACCATATAGTTAATTCTTCTTCGATAACCTATATTTTAAATACTGTTAGGAATCTAACCAGTTATGAAGGACGTACTTACCAATGGTGGATGCCGATTCAGTTACCGTCTGTCCCGAGTGCGAGGGCAGGTTACGGACCAGTGGTGCCGAAACGACCTGTGAAGACTGTGGGCTCGTTACTGCTGTGGATGCGATCGACCGCGGTCCGGAGTGGCGTTCGTTCGACGACGACGAAACTGACCGTCGCCGGACCGGCGCCCCCCTGACGCGGTCGCGACACGACCGCGGGCTCTCGACCGAGATTGGCTTCGGATCAGGGTCGAACGACGACTACAGGGCTCGATTGAGCGGACGGAAGCGCCGACAGATCGCCCGGTTGCGCCGCGAGCACAATCGGTCGCGAATCTCGTCGAAAGTCGAGCGAAACCAGGTCTACGGTTTCGCCGAGATACGGCGCGTTAACGCGTTGCTCTCCCTTCCTGATTGCATCCGCGAACAGTCTTGCTCGCTCTTCGAGTCCGCCCAGTCCGAGGGGTTGTTACAGGGACGGTCCCTCGAGGGATTCGCCGCCGCCTCGCTGTACGCGACCTGTCGAGCGCGCTCGCTGCCGCGAACCGTCGAAGAGATTACCGCCGTCGCTCGCGCGGACGAAGGTGAGCTTACCGCTGCCTACGACGCGCTCAACCGCGAACTCGGACTCCCGACGGGGCCGATCGATCCGACTCAGTACCTCCCACGATACGCCTCGAAACTCGGGCTCGAGACGCCCATCGAAAAACGCGCTCGAGCGCACGTCTCGGAGTTACTGCAAGCGGGGCTCGTCGTCGGCCGAAATCCGAGCGGAATCGCCGCAGCCTGCCTCTACAAAGCCGCCGGCGAGCGCGAGGAGTGGCCGGCGGTCACGCAGGCGGCCGCGGCCGACGTCGCCAACGTGGCGCCGGTGACGATTCGCTCGACGGTCGTCAACTTACGAGAGTTATAGCGAGCGAGGGCAGACTCGATCCCGCGCCGTGTTCAGAGTTCGATCGTGTAACTCGTGACCGCGTCCGATTCGTCGACGGTAACCTCGACCTCGAGTTCGTCGTCACCGCCGTCCGGGTTGACGATGTCGCGTACCGCCGCCTCGGGCCGGGGTGCGAGCGCCGACGGGAAGACGAGTTCGACCGTCCCGTCGACGTCGGGGCCGTGGCGTTCGGCCGTCGCCCGCACGACCGATTCGTCTTCGAAGTGGACGGTCACCGCGAGCGCCGGTCGCGTCGCCGATTCGGGCTCCGGATCGGATTCGAACGTGACGGCACGGACACCGTCGTCGCGCTCGAACGCGCGTCGGTTCTCGCTCGGTAGCGACGCGTCGTAAGACTCCTCGAGGTACGTCTCGAGCCGTTCGACGGACTCACTCTCGAGTGCGGCCTCGGCGAGTGCGTCGGCCTCGGCGTCCGAGAGCGCCGTCAGTCGCTGGTGGTCGTCCATATCGGTCGCCAGACCGAGCGAACCGAAAAGCCTTGGCGTCGCTATCGCTGCGTGCGACGTGCGTTGGCCCAGATATCGCCGCTGGCAACCGACCGCCGACGGCGCGGCCCCGGTGATCGGACGGCTGAAACCGCACAAAGTGTGGAATCGTGGGATTTGATCGCACGGCAGAGGGCGTATTCGGCCAGTGAGTATAACGGGGTGGTGTCGCAACGTCCATGCGAATGAGGTCTGGGGACGACGAGATAACGGCTGCAGTACGACGGCGCGTCGACGGTGCACAGTTGATCGACGAGATCGGCATCGACGGACGCGAAATCGAGTGGCGCAAGGAGTTTACGGGCTTCGACGACGACGACCGACGACGTCTTCGAGAGATCGAGCCGGTCGTCGAACCGGCGATCGACGGGACGGTCGACGCCTTCTACGACACTCTCGAGTCCTACGACGAAACGCGAGAGATCTTCGGGCGATCGTCGAAGTCAGTCGATCAGCTCAAACAAACCCAGCGCCAGTATCTGGAGGGACTGTTCGACGGCCAGTACGGCCGGTCGCACTTCGACAACCGTGCCCGGATCGGGAAGATCCACGATCTGCTCGATCTCGGGCCGAAGATCTATCTCGGCGCGTACACCGTCTTCTACGAACACCTGATCGACGCGCTCGTCGAGGATCTGAAGGCGGACCTCGCACGACCCGACGGCGGCGCGGTGGCCCACGCCGATGCCGGCGAGGCACTGACCGGACCGGACGCGCTGGACGAGCTGGCGGCGCGGACGAAGACGCTGCTGACGGTCATGAACCTCGACCAGCAGGTCGCGATGGAGACCTACATCCACTCCTACAGCCAGCGACTGGACGACGTCATCGAGAACCAGGAGACGCTGATGAAACGGGTCAGCCGGGAAGTGCAGGAACCGATCGAGGACCTCGAGTCGTCGGTCGACGACGTCGCCGATAGCTCCGAGGCGATCAGTCGGGAAGCCCGCGCGCAGGCCGAGTCGATGGAAGACGTGACAAGCGAACTGACCGACATGTCGGCGACGGTCGAGGAGATCGCGTCGACGGCCGAAGAAGTGGCAACCACTAGCGCACAGGCCGAAGAGCGAGCCGAAGAAGGACGGGAGGCGGCGACCGAAGCGATCGAACTGATGGAAGTGATCGACGAGTCGACGGCCGAGGCTGCAGACGACGTCGCCCGACTCGAAGAGCGGATCGACGAGATCGACGGGATCGTCGAGGTCATCAACGACATCGCCGATCAGACGAATCTGCTAGCACTAAACGCGAGTATCGAGGCGGCGAGCGCCGGCAAATCCGGCAAACGGTTCGCCGTCGTCGCCGACGAGGTCAAATCGCTGGCCGAGGAGTCGAAAGAACACGCGAGCGAAATCGAGCAAATGGTCGACGACATCAAGACCGACAGCGCGAACGCGGTCGAGAGCTTAGAGGAGACCACGCGACAGATCGACGAGGGAATCACACAGGTCACCGACGCGATGGACACGCTTCAGGACATCGCCGAGTCCGTACAGGAGGCTTCCCACGGGATCAAAGGCGTCTCCGACGCGACCGACGATCAGGCGGCGAGTACCGAAGCGGTCGCCTCGATGGTCGACGACCTGCTGGAGCAGTCGGAACGCGTCGCCGACGAGATCGAACAGGTCGCCGACGCCAACGAGGACCAGGCCGCGACGGTCGAGGAGATCAGTTCGACGGTCACGCGCTTGGCCGAGGAGCGATCGAACGACCGACTGAACAGGTGACCGGTCTCGAGCCGATACCGTTTACTGACTAGTTCCCGTGCTGAACGATATGTCTAGAGGTATCAATGAATTCGAACCGATCCAGGCGGTGATCCCCGAGTGGGCGGCGATTCTGGTCGCGCTGCTCACGCAACTCGGTGACGTCTGGTTTCTGGCGCTCCTCGTCGGTGCCGTCTACTGGTTCGCGTCGAACAGACGCGAGGACGCGATGGTCGTCGTCGGCCTCACGTTAGCCGGCCTCTCGCTGATCACGGCCCTGAAACACGTCTTCGCGCTCCCCCGTCCGGGCGAGCCGCTGGTCGCGCTCGAGGCGCTCCCCGGACTCGTCCAACCGCTGTACGAAACGACGGCGATGGCCAGCGGCTACGGCTTTCCGAGCGGCCACGCCCTCATGACCACGGTCGTCTACGTCACGCTCGCGCGGCGTCTCTCGATCGGAACGTTCCGGACGCGACTCGCCGTCAGCGCGACGGTCATTGCACTCGTCGGACTCTCGCGGGTCGCACTCGGCGTCCACTATCTCGTCGACATCGTCGCCGGCGTAGCCGTCGGCCTGACGTTTCTGTTCGTCGCCGAGCGGCTGCTCGCCCGGTACGCGGACGACCAGGGGACGGTCGCCCTCTCGCTTGCGGTCGTCGTGAGTGCGCTTTCGCTTCCGACGACGGGTCTCGACCCCGACGCGGTGCTCCTGTTCGGTGCCTCGCTCGGGGCGTTCGCCGGCTGGCAACTCGTCGCGCTCGGCCGAGATGCGTTCGCCGCCGACCGCCCGTCGACGGCGGCCCGTCCGCTCGCCCTCAGGGGAACGCTCGCGGCCGCAGCCTTCGCACCGCTCGTCGCCGCCCTCGAGTACTTCGAGGTGCTCTCCCTGCCGGCTGCCGGCGGCGCGCTGGGACTCGCGTTGGGTGCGTTCGTGACGGTTCCCGTACTTCGCCACTCCGAGCGGGCGACTCGAGTCTGGACATCGCTGATCTTCTGGCTCGCGGTCCTCGCGTTCGGGATCCGACAGCTCTTCCGACCTTCGACCTGGCGTCGCGGCTACACCGTCGGCAGCCACTACGCGAGTCGGTTCGGGCGATGGGTTCGGACGCGAACGTCTGGCTGAACGCCGTACGCTTGCGTTCTGTGACTGTTCCAGCAGTCGAAACCGTCGAAACCGTACGTTTACCACGTCCCCCTCGAACGAACTCGTATGGAGTCCGAGTCACGGATCCGCCTCGCACGCCGCTCCGACGCGAGCGCGGTTCGCGACATCTACGCCCCGTTCTGTGAATCGACGCCGGTCACGTTCGAGGAGACGCCACCCGCCGCCGCCGAGATGGCCGACCGCATCGCGTCAACCCTCGAGACGTACCCGTGGCTCGTCTGCGAACTCGACGGCGAGGTCGTCGGGTACGCGTACGCGAGTCGGCTCCGGAAGCGACGAGCCTACCAGTGGACCGTCGAACTCTCGGTGTACGTCGCCGAGAGCGCCCGCCAGTCCGGCGTCGGCCGCGCGCTCTACCAAGCGCTGTTCGCCGTTCTCGAGCGCCAGGGCGTCCGCGACGCCTACGCCGTCACGACGGTGCCCAATCCCGAAACGGAGCGATTTCACGAGCGGCTCGGCTTCGACCGCTGCGTCGACTTTCCGGCGATCGGTTACACCGACGGTGACTGGTACGACGTCGCCTGGTGGCGCCGCCGGATCGGAGAGAAGGCGTCGGATCCGGAGCCGATCACGCCGCTTCCGGCGCTTCGAGAGCGACTCGACGACGCCGACTGGCACGGTCTCCTTCGCAGCGACGGGAACCGCCGCGAGCGATAGCCGTGTCACTCGAGTCGCGCGACCAGTTCGTCGAGTCCGTCACAGACGAGGTCGGGTTCGGCACCGAACGGATCCCACGGGTCACCCTTCCGATCGAGCCAGACGCCCTGCATTCCGGCGTTGCTGGCTCC
Organism: Natronolimnohabitans innermongolicus JCM 12255; assembly: GCF_000337215.1. GTDB lineage: Archaea > Halobacteriota > Halobacteria > Halobacteriales > Natrialbaceae > Natronolimnohabitans > Natronolimnohabitans innermongolicus. Next base: position 7,413 of record NZ_AOHZ01000047.1, read on the forward strand.
CTGGACGTCGAACCACAGCGCCGAGACGTGGACGATTTCGTCGATCGGCGTTCCGGTCCGCCCCGCGGCGTGGCGGTACAGTTCGGGATCGGGCTTGAACGTCTCGAGTTCGTCGGCGCTGATGGTGTCCGCGAGCAGGTCGCCGATATCGGCCCGCTCGACCATCGACTCGAGCATCTCGGGATTTCCGTTCGAGAGGACGTAGCAGTCGTAGCCAGCCTCGGCCAGCCGTTCGACGCTCGCTCTGACGTCGTCGAACACCCGGAGTTCGTGGTACGCCGAGAGGATTTCCTCGCGTTCGTCCGCCGTCGAATCGACGCCGTGGGCCGCGAGGGCGTACTCGAGGGCGTCGCGGTTGACGTCGTAGAACGGTTCGTACGTCTCGGTGTGGTTGCCGACGAGGGTGTACTGCATCGACCGGCTGCGCCAGCGCCTCGAGATCGGTTCCGGGTCGTCGACGTCGGGATGGTCGGCCAGCGCGGTCTCGACCGCGTCAACGTCGACGAGCGTGCTGTAGGAATCGAACGTGACGGTGCTCGCGCGAGCTGGATCGAACGCCATGTGTGTAGCTTGCTACCACGGACCAAGAAGGTCGGAGTCCCGGAACCGACGGCGCGACGCTGTGGGACTGAACCACAGGCGCTTAGTGGCTCACCCTCGCCAGTTCGGACATGGACCCCTCGAGCTACGGTACCTACCTCGTCACCCAGCAATCGATCTCCGCGGGCCGGTCGACGATCGCCGTCGTCGAGGACGCGACCGCGGGCGGCGTCGACGTCGTTCAGCTCCGCGAGAAAGAGACCGAGACGCGCCGGCGCTACGAGGTGGGCCTCGAGCTCCGGGAGCTGACCGCCGAGGCGGGCGTCGATCTGATCGTCAACGACCGCGTCGACGTCGCACAAGCGATCGACGCCGACGGCGTCCACGTCGGACAGTCGGACCTCCCGGTCGCGGTCATCCGCGAACTGCTCGGTTCCGACGCGGTGATCGGCTGTTCGACGTCGACGGTCGACGAAGCTCGCGAGGCCGAGGCGGCGGGCGCGGATTATCTCGGCGTCGGCGCCGTCTACGGCACGTTCTCGAAGGACGTGGCCGACGACGAGGACGGGATCGGTCTCGAGCGAATCGCCGCGATCGTCGACGCGGTCTCGATCCCGGTCGTCGGTATCGGCGGGATCACGGCGGACAACGCGGGACCGGTCGTCGAGGCGGGCGCGACCGGCGTCGCCGTCATCTCCGAGATCACCGCCGCCGACGATCCGCGAGCGGCCACCGAACGGCTCGCTGAAACCGTCGAAACTGCGAAGGACGTAGAGGACGGATCGGTAGGTAATGAGTGAGTCACCACCCACTGATATTACCGGCGACGACCTCGCGGAATCCCTCGCGGCGATCGACGAGCGGTCGCCGCTCGTCCAGCACCTGACCAACGAGGTCACCATGAACGACGTGGCAAACCTCACGCTGCACTGGGATGCACTGCCGGTGATGGCCGACTCGCCGGGCGACGCCGGCGAGATGGCCGCCGGCGCCTCGGCGATCCTCTTCAATACCGGCCAGGTTCCGGCGGGAAAGGTCGAAGCGATGCACGAGGCCGCCGAGACCGCGGCCGCGAACGATATTCCCGTCGTCCTCGATCCCGTCGGCGTCGGCTCGACGCCCACGCGGGAGTCGGTCGCCGAGGAGCTACTCGAGGCCGTCGACTTCGCGGTCATCAAGGGTAACTACGGCGAGATCAGCGCGCTCGCGGGCGTCGAAGCCGAGGTGAAAGGCGTCGAGTCGGTCGGCGAGTACAACGAAATCGAGGACGCGGCGCGGTCGCTCGCCGAGTCGACCGGCGCGACGGTCGTCGCAAGCGGCGTCGCGGACGTCGTCGCCACCGGCGCGGGCGTCGTTCGGCTTACTGCGGGCCACGAGATGCTCGGCCAGGTCGTCGGCACCGGCTGCATGCTCGGTGGGACGATCGCCGCGTTCCACGGCGCCCTCGAGGACGCGACGACGGCCGCCCTCCACGGAACGCTCGCGTTCGGAATCGCCGGCGAACGCGCGGCCGAACTGGATTACAACGGTCCGGCGAGCTACGCGACGAACTTCCACGACGCGGTCGCCGGACTCGACGCCGAGACGGCCGCAGCGCTGGATCTCTCGGAGCGACTCGAGTCCGTCGAGTCCGTGGAGTCCGGTGAGTAGCGGACCGATATCGGCGTCTGCCGGAACCGTCCCGCACTCTCGGAACGAGTGAAACTGTTTTACTGCCGACGGGAGAACGCCACTCTATGGCACGAGAAAACCTCGAAGACGCCGCTACAACGCTGCAAGAGGCCGCCGACGCTGCGGCCGACGGCGAAACGCGCGAACGCCTCGAGAGCCAGTCCGAACAGTTCGCGGACCACGCAGCGGCCGACCGCGGCCCCGACCACGGAACACTCGCGCGCCACGAACACATCCTCACCGAAATCGCCGATCAGGAAGGAGGAGACGTCGCCGAGCACGTCGAGGACGCCCTCGAGTCGGTTCGAGCGTATCGATCGACCGTCGACGGCGTCTAGAACGGGTAGCGGTTAGCCGTCAGCCGTCAGCAGACCGGCTTTGGGTTCGCACCCAGCGCCTCCATGTTCTCGACGTACTCCTCGTAGGCGGTCTCGATCGCGCCGTTTGCGGCCTCGAGCGCCGCCTCGCGGTCGTCGGCATCGTCGCAGACGTCATCGAGCAGCGCCGTCGCGCGCTCGAGTTGGCCGTCCAGATCGTCGCCGAACTCGCGGAAGACGCCAGCCGTCTGCGGGTCGGCGTCGCCGACGAAATAGCCGACGACCTGCTCTTTCGAGTGCTTGCTCGCGACGATGCGTCCGACGAACGCGCCGGCGCGGTCGACCGTCGACTCGAGGCCGCGCAGGTACTCGTGAAGCGCGGGGACGGCTTCGGGTTCGTACTCGTCGGCGTCGAGGCGGTCACGGACGGTCTCGTAGTGGTCGCGTTCCTCCTCGGCTGTCCGCTCGAAGGCTTCGCGAGCGGCGTCGTGAGCCTCGTCGTCGGCCCACTCGAGAAACGTCTGCCAGGCGGCGTACTCGGCGTCGGCCGTCGCCTCGAGAACCGGCTCGGTGTCGATGTCGCCGCCGGTGTCGGCGTAGAGCGACTTCGAAGAGCCGAGTCGGGAGAGCGCGGTCTGGTTGGTTTCGCGAACGGTCTCGACGAACGACTCGGAGTCAACCATACCGACCGTTCGGTCGGACTCGAGTTAGGTCTGTCGAGCGACGGTTTCCACTCTCCTTGTCCGAGGGTCCATATCAGTAGCCTTGGCATTCTCCCGTCTAAGCACTGATTACTCCACCGAACTGAACACTAATCCGTTCATAACAATCACCCAAAGCCGACAGTCTTCGGTCGTAATGAAACGACGAGCATACCTCGCGACGGCGACGGCGGCTGCGGCTGCGTTTGCCGGCTGTTCAGAGATGACCGGCTCGAGCGACGACGACGAAAACGGCGGCGACAACGGCGACGAGAACGGCAACGGATCCTCCGACCCGATCGACGAGGAGCCGGGCTCGTTCGACGAGTTCGAAGACCTCTCGAAATGGCACGTCGAAGAGGGCGCCCTCGAGGCCGACGGAGAGCGCTACTACACCGGTTCCCAGTCCGCGCGGATGATCGCCGAAGAGGGCGACACGCGCGTGATGATCAAACGCGAGTTCGACTCGCCGCGCGATCTCTCGACCGAGTTCCCTTCGCTCGCGTTCGCGAGCGATACCGACCTCAGTGTGACCCTCCAGCTGACGGACACCGACGGCGACCGGCTGCTCCTGCGAACGAGCGTCACCGCCGATTCCGGGTTCGTTCACCGCAACTTCGGCCTCGACAGAGTCGAGGGCGAACCGGATCTGAGCTCGATCGAGCACACCAAGCTCTCGGTCTACGCCGGCGACCGCGAACTGTCCGTGTGGGCCGACGACTACCAGTTCGTCGAGCGTCCCGAGACCGGCAAAGTCCTCCTGCAGTTCCCCGACGAATCGGTCGCGCTCGACGCCGCTTCGACCGTCGCCGACTACGACGTCTCCGCGACGACGTTCGTTACCACCGACCGCGTCGGCGCCGAAGGCTACCCCTCGGTCGCCGCACTCGAGGACCTCGACGACGACGGCTGGACCATCGCCAGCAAGGGTGCGTCGACCAGCGACCTCACGCAGCTGAGCGAGTCCGAGCAGGAAGACCAGCTCACTTCCGCCGCCTCCTGGCTCGCGGACAACGGCTTCGAGAACAGCGTCTTCTCGTACCCGCTCAACCGGTACGACGAGACGTCTATCGAACTCGTCGACGAACACTACGACGTCGGCTTCGCCTCCGGCTACGCGGGCCACGGCTACCTCAGCAACGCCGCGCTCGCACCGCGGGCCACCAACCCCGAACCCGACGAGACCGACACCCTCCTCCGGTGGGCCGCCGACACCGGAACGATCGCGACGCTGTCGTTCCGCACGCTCGACGACCTCGAAGCCTCCCTCGAGATCATCGACGACCTCCAGAGCGAGGGCGACCTCGAGGTCATCTCGTCGACGGACCTGGCCGCCGACTACCTGAACTGAACTGTCGCTGACCGCCGACCCGTTGTCGGACGTGTCGATCGTTTTTTCGCGCCACCGCACTGAACGCTGCGTCGAGGCTGTATCGTCCGTTCCGTTCGATCGCCGCCACGACCACGACTCCCCTATACCGGTGTCGCATACAGCGGTGCGAGATGGCGCTCTGATCGTGATACATCTACGCGCTGGAGCCCCTGTGTATCGCGGCCGCGGTGGGAAATCGATTCTCAAGCTCCTCGTCGGCGGAGACCCTTCCGTTGAGGAAACGGTCGGCGAACTCGAAGCGCCGAACGAACGTCTAGAGCAGTTCGTATCGAACTGTCGGGGCTCGTGACGACCTGGAAGGTGAATCCAGCCCGACTAAGCTCAAGCGGGTGATTCCACTCTCACTGAATTTCCAGACGGGAGTTCGGTCCCAACTCGATCTGAAAACGTCTGTACTGCCTGCTGCGCGCTTTGGATATCTGGTGAAAGTTCACTGAGCTGATGCCCAGCAAATCTCTGATCTCTTAGATCGGTACGGCTAGCATGGGGACGGTTAGTCGCCGATCGCTTCGACCGAGACGGTCTCTGGAGACGTGTCTATCTCATACTCGTCCGCAAACTCTTGACTGACGATCCATTCGTTTTCATCGAGATCCGATTTATCCTCCTGTTCAGTAGCTGCTTCTTGAGCGAATGGCGAGGGCAGGGAGGGGCGGTGCTCGTTGATAAGATCTATCAGGAAACTAGTTGGGTTGGGAATACACTGCGGGATGACCACGTAAGGCTGGGGCATAAAGGGAGGGACGCTGTACAGATCGATCTCACATCCGGACCAGCCCAATCGGTCGAGTGTTTCATACGCGAAACAACCCGCGCTGCCGACGACACAGCCTTTAGCTGCCACGCTGCCTGCCGGGGTCGGAATCAGAAGACACATTCCGGCTGCTGCGTAGCAGATATCGTCGCCGTCGAACGTTTTGACGTGGGTTACTCCAGGAACCGAGGACTGTGGTTCGACCTGTTCGTCCGAAGCGGTTGCCGAGCCACTAACTGCCGGCGTCGCAATGGCAGCGCCTCCAACAATACCCATGCTTTTCAATACGCTTCGCCTGTTATTGTCAAACTCATCGGACATTGAAGTTAGATTTTCATTCTGTGAATAATATAAATCTTTACCTGTATTATAAATCTAATGTATATACACAAATAATGAAGTTTAAGATATATAGTGTAATGAAGAATTTTGATTTTTGCCCGGTAGTATAAGTACCCTCTATACTGATCACTCCAATCTAATTAATAATAATTATTATTTATAATAGAAATAAAATAGCCAATTATGGATGAAAATTTATATTGTGGTTGAGGGATAAATTCGGACTATGAGCGTTGTAGAAGCTGTTTTAGACACAGATATTACTGAAGGAAAAGCGAAAAGTTACAGGAATAGCTTCACCGTTGCCCTCGTCGCTACGTTCGTCGTTCTGTCGTATCAGTACTGGATTGTTGGAAGCCTTGCAATTGAAACGTTAGGTGTGTTCTTTTCTACAGCCCTCACGTTCGTCGCATCACAATATATCTACGACCGCTAATACCGACCAGTTGTGGTGGCCGATCGGCTGAGTCCAGAAGAATTGAACCATCCAAACGCTGGATCTGGCCGACGCCCAACCGACACCACAGAACAGATCCAAGGTCACTGGATGATCGCCGAGGCCACACGTCAGATCCTCACGTGGCTGTGGCGGGATTCTCTTCAATTTTCAGGATTGCAAGACGGTCGCGTTCGCTTTCTTGAGGCATCCTATTGGTCGCCGCTCCGCTACGACGCAGCCTCCTGCACTCCGTTTAGTCGTCGGCCTCGCCCTGCTCCATGGCTCACTTCGTTCGCCGTTCCGCTACGAGGCCTCGTTTCACTCGGCTTCGCCTTTCTCCGCAGGTCGCTTGCGCTCCCCGTTCCGATACGAAGCTTCCGCTTTCGCTACGCTCAATTGTCGGCTTCGCCCTGCACCACGGGTCGGCTACGCCTCCCCGCTCCACTACGAAGCCGACTCAATCACTCCGTTCAGTCGTCGGCTTCGCCTTTCTCTATCGGCGCGTTGACCAAATTGCCCCACTCGGTCCAGGAGCCGTCGTAGTTGACGGTGTCCTCGTAGCCGAGCAGTTCGTGCAGCGCGAACCACGCAACCGACGATCGCTCGCCGATGCGGCAGTAGGCGACGGTCGTCTCGTTGCCGTCGATCCCCTCCTCGCCGTAGAGTTCCTCGAGTTCCTCGCGCGTCTTGAACGTCCCGTCGTCGTTGGTGACGGCGGCCCACGAAATGTTCTTCGCGCCGGGAATGTGGCCGCCGCGCTGGGCGGTCTCCTGGAGTCCCGGCGGGGCAAGAATCTCGCCTTTGAACTCCTCGGGCGAGCGAACGTCGACCAGCGGCACGCCGCGGTCGATCGCGTTCTCGACATCCTCGCGGTAGGCGCGGATGCTCTCGCGCGGGCCGGCGGCGTCGTACTCGACGTCCGAGAACTCCGGCACTTCGTCCGTCGTGGGGTAGTCGTTCTCGAGCCAGTAGCTCCGTGCGCCGTCGAGCAGGTAGACGTCCTCGTGACCGTAGTACTTGAACTGCCAGTAGGCGTAGGCGGCGAACCAGTTGGCGTTGTCGCCGTAGAGGACGACCGTCGAGTCCTCGCTGATGCCGTGGGAGCCGAGCAGGTCTTCGAAATCTTCCTTCGAAAGGATGTCGCGGGTCGTCTGATCCTGAAGCTGGGTCTCCCAGTTGAATCCGATCGCACCCGGTGCATGTTCGTCCTCGTAGGCCTCCGTGTCGACGTCGACCTCCACCAGTCGGAGGTCGGCGTCGTCGTCCTGGAACTCCTCGAGTCGGTCTTCGACCCAATCGGCGCTGACGAGTACGTCGTTGGCGTAGTCTGCGTCTGCCATACTCGTTCGAAGGTCCCCCGGACTCATAGTGGCTCTCGAAGCGGACAATTCGGACAGTGGTCGACCGTGTCGGACACTGTTGCCGCTACCTGAAACGCCCGTTTTCGGCAGAAGAAGCGGTGCGCGCCTACTGCCAGCATGATATAGTCACGGCCGTCGTATGTCGGGTGTCGCCGTCGCGTCGAATCCCCATCTGGCGGTAATACTTGCTACTACCTCGGTACCACGGGGAGCGCTGCCGGGACCGGTGTGTACTCGAGTGCCTGCCCGAAATGATCGATCGATGGACGAATCCGTCGTCGTCAGCCCGGACTGGCTCGCCGCGCGACTCGAGGATCCGCAGGTACGCATCGTCGACGTCAGGGACGCCTGGGAGTACGACGGCATCGGTCACGTTCCCGGCGCCGTCAGCGTGCCCTTCGAAAGCTACCGCGACGAGAGCGACGTCGATCGCGGAACGCTGCCGGGTGTCGACGCCTTCGCCGAGTTGCTCACCGAGGCCGGCGTTTCGCCGTCGGACACGGTGGTCGCCTACGACGACATGCACGGCGTCTTCGCCGCCCGATTCGTGCTGACGGCCCTCGAGTACGGTCACGACGACGTTCGGCTGCTCGACGGCGACTACAGCGCCTGGAGCCGGGAACACGAGACCACGAGCGACGAACCAGCGATCGAACCGACCGACTACGAGGCCGACCCGCTTTCGCGCGATGAGAGTCCGCTGGTCGGCTTCGACGCCGTCGCAGAGGCCCTCGAGCGCGACGCCATCTTCGTCGACACCCGCGAGACCCACGAGTTCGAGGAGGCGCGTCTCCCGGGGGCCGTCCGCTTCGACTGGCGCGAGGTCGTCGATGACGAGACGCGGCGGCTGAAACCCGAAGCCGAACTCGAGGAGTTGCTGGCCGACCACGGCATCACGCGCGACCGCGAGGTCGTCCTCTACTGCAATACGGCCCGGCGGATCAGCCACACCTACGTCGTCCTGCGGGCGCTGGGCTACGAGGACGTCGCCTTCTACGAGGGGAGTTTGACGGAGTGGATGGCGAACGACGGCGAGGTAGTAAGCGGCGAGGTCGACGACTGAACGCAGTGGGGGCGACCGCACGTACAGACGTTGCGTCGGCGAGTGTGCCGTCTCGCTACAGGCTCGTCTCCGACCAATCCGGCGCCGTCGAGAACGCACTCGAGGACAGTTCGCTGAACGCCGTGTAGACGGCCTCCGAGAGCGCCGGGTGGACGTGGACCGACTCGGCGACGTCTTCGACCCGTCCGTCGGCTCGGTCCATCGCGACGACGACCTCCTGAATCAGCGTCGACGCCTGCGGTCCCGCGATGTGACAGCCGAGAATCTCGCCGTCGGGCGCCGCCAGCGCCTTCACGAGACCGTCGTCGACGTCCATAATCATCCCCAGCGGCGCGGTATCGAAGGGGATCGTCGCCGACTCGTACTCGAGCCCGTTCTCCTCGAGTTCGGCTTCCGTCCGCCCGACGCTCGCGACCTGCGGCTCGGTGAAGATGGCGTGGGGCATCGCCGCGTAGTCGGCTTCTCTGTTTGCATCCTCGAGGACGTTCGCCGAGACGATTTCCGCCTCGTAGTCGGCCGCGTGTTTGTACGGCTCCCGGCCGACGATATCGCCGAGCGCCCAGACCCCGTCGACGGTCGTCTCGAGCGTCTCGTCGACGACGAGGTGATCTTCGTCGTCCGTCTCGATACCCGTCTCGTCGAGGTTCAGCGTATCCGTATTGGGTCGGCGGCCGGTCGCCAGCAGGAGGTCGTCGGCCTCGATTTCGACCGGGTCGTCGCCGCCCTCGCCGTCGCTCGGCTCCGCGGTGACGACCACGCCGGCTCCGGCTTCCACGACCGACGCCGCCTCGTATCCCGCGTGGACGTCGGCGTAGCGCTCGAGCGACCGCGTGATGACTTCGCTGATCTCGTCGTCCTCTCGAGGGACCAGTTGCTCGCTGCGACCGATCATCGAGACCTCGGTGCCCAGCGCGGCGAAGAAGTAGCCCAGTTCGGCACCGATGTAGCCGCCGCCGACGACGACCAGCGAGTCGGGTCGCTCGTCCAGATAGAGGGCGTCGTCGCTCGTCAGGAAATCGGTGGTATCGAGGCCGTCGATCGGCGGAACCATCGGCCGACTCCCGACCGCGACGACGATCGTCTCGGCACGGAGTTCGACGGTGTCGCCGTCGTTCAGATCGACCTCGAGCGCTCGATCGTCGACGAATCGGCCTTCGCCGTCGTACAGCGTCAGGTGCTCCGTCTCCTCGAGGCTCTCTGCTTGTCGCTCGGCCTTCTCGTAGACCGCCTCGCGAATCGCGTCCGTGAACTCGCCGTAGTCGACGGCCTCGAGGTCGACGGTTGCCGGAATGCCGAACTCGCCGGCTCGCCGGACCTCCTCGGCGAGGTCCGCACGGTGGATGAGCGCCTTCGAGGGGATACAGCCCCGCGTGATGCAGGCGCCGCCGAGCGGTCCGCGCTCGATGACGGCCGCCTCGAGTCCGCGTTCGGCCGCGGCGGTCGCGACCTGATTCCCCGATCCGCCGCCGATAACGATGACGTCGTATTCGTCCATGGCTGGGTCTCACCACGGGCAAACCCGTAAAACGGGAGCGTGCTGTGGCCGGTCTCGGACGGACGACGAGACGAGACGCTCAGAGCCAGTCGTCGCCGGGGTCGTCGTCGGTCGCCTCGCGGTACGACCGGACCGCTTCGGCGAGATTTCGGAGAGCGTCCTCGGGCGTCGGTCCCTGACTCGAGACGCCGGTCACCTCGTCGTCGGCGATGTGAAGGCCGTGCTCGTTTTCGCGCATGGTGACGTCGGCGTCCTCGAGGGCGTCGTACTGGTCGGGATCGACGTCGACGTCGTCGACTGCGTTCCCATCCGGATCGTCTGCGCTCATGGGAGGGCGTTGGCCGGGTCGAGTGAAATACGCATCGACGGCGGCCTCGATCTGTCGGGCAACGGTGTAGAAAAAGCCTTTAACGACGTCGCCCCGTAGAAGTGGCAAATGGTACTCGACGATCTCGGGAGTTCTCTGCGGGGAACCCTCGACAAGCTCCGCGGGAAGTCCCGCATCAGCGAGGAGGACATCGAGGAGATCGTCAAGGAGATCCAGCGCTCCTTGCTCTCCGCCGACGTCGACGTCTCGCTCGTGATGGAGCTGTCGGACAACATCAAAGAGCGCGCCCTGGAAGAGGAACCGCCCGCGGGGACGCCGGCGCGGGATTTCGTCCTCCGCATCGTCTACGAGGAACTGGTCGGTCTCATCGGCGACTCGACGGAGTTGCCCCTCGAAGAACAGACCATCCTGCTCGCCGGCCTGCAGGGTTCGGGGAAGACGACCTCGTCGGCCAAGATGGCCTGGTGGTTCTCGACGAAGGGACTGCGCCCGGCGGTCATCCAGACCGACACCTTCCGACCCGGCGCCTACCAGCAGGCAAAGGAGATGTGTGAACGCGCGGAGGTCGACTTCTACGGCAACCCGGACAACGACGACCCCGTCGAAATCGCTCGAAACGGACTCGAGGAGACCAGCGACGCCGACGTTCACATCGTGGACACGGCGGGTCGCCACGCGCTCGAGGACGACCTGATCGACGAAATCGAAGACATCGAGGGCGTCGTCCAGCCCGATACTTCCTTGCTCGTCCTGGACGCGGCGATCGGGCAGGGCGCGAAAGACCAGGCCCAGCAGTTCGACGAGTCCATCGGCATCGACGGCGTCGTCATCACGAAGATCGACGGGACGGCGAAAGGTGGCGGCGCGCTGACGGCCGTCGACCAGACCGATTCGTCGATCGCCTTCCTCGGGACCGGCGAAGAGGTCCAGGACATCGAACGCTTCGAGCCCGACGGCTTCATTTCCCGGCTGCTGGGGATGGGCGACCTCGGCCAGCTCGCCGAACGCGTCGAGCGCGCGATGGAACAGACCCAGGTCGAAGAGGACGACTGGGATCCCGAGGACATGCTCCAGGGCTCGTTTACCCTCCACGACATGCAAAAGCAGATGGAGGCGATGAACAACATGGGGCCGCTCGATCAGGTCATGGACATGATCCCCGGCTTCGGCGGCGGGATCAAAGACCAGCTCCCCGACGATGCGATGGACGTCACACAGGATCGCATGCGGAAGTTCTCGGTCATCATGGACTCGATGACCGAGGCCGAAAAGGAGTATCCGAAGGCCATCGGCGCCAGTCAGATCGAACGCATCGCCCGCGGCTCGGGCACCAGCGAAGAGGACGTCCGCGAACTGCTCCAGCAGTACAAGATGATGGAAAAGACCATCAAGCAGTTCCAGGGGATGGGCTCGGACAAGGAGATGCAGCGCATGATGAAACAGATGCAACAGCAAGGCGGCGGTGGCGGCGGTGGCGGAATGGGCGGCATGGGGCCGTTCGGCTGAGGCTGATCGCACTCCCAAGTGCCGACTGTTCTCTCCTCTCGGCGACTCGAGGGGCCCACGTCGTCTCGTCCAGTTCGGTCTGATTCTCGTTTTCGGGTACGACAGCCAACGTACACGATGCCAGTACGTTCATGACCTTCTAGACGTATCCTCCGGTATCGATGAACCGTCGGCAGTATCTCATTCGAACCGGCGCCGGCGCTAGTGCGGTCGCGTCGACCGCCCTTGCTGGCTGTCTCGGGAGCGTCACCGGTGGCGACGAAACCGTCTCTGTCGCGAACCGAACCGGCGACCGCGAACTCTCGCGCGCGATCGGCGACCTGAACGACGCCGCCCTCGCGTTGCTCGTCGACGACGACCTCGAGGATCCCGCCGACCTCGAGTTCGATCCCGACGATCCGCTGGCCAGTATCGACAGCGCACGCGAGCGCCTCGAGACCGCCGCGACCGAACTCGACGACCGAGACGACGACGTTTCGCTCCTCCGAACGTACGCCGACGTCCTCGAGCGACTGGTCGCGGTGACCGAGACGGTTACCGACGACACGCTCGAGTCGGACATCGACGCTGTCTTCGCGGCGATCGACGGCGATGGCGATCTCGAGTCCGCGTCCGCGACGCTCGACGAGCGGATCGACGAACTCGACGGTGCACAGGAAAACCACGACGAGGCAGCGGCGGACGTTCGAGACTTCGACGACGATTTCGAGGAGCTCGTTCGAATCGATCGCGCGGAACTCGAGGACGGCGTCGAAGCGCTCGGGGACGTCCTGTCCCCGCTCGTCACCCTCGGTGACGGCCTCGACGCGATGCTCGAGGGCTACGATGCGCTCGAGCGCGGCCGAGACGCCCTCGAAAACGAGGCGTTCGACGACGCCGAAGACGAGTTCGACGCGGCCGAATCGGCCTTCTCGACGTCGGGTGAGACGCTCGAGTCCGAACCGGAGCCCCCGTCCGGACTCGCGGACACGTTCGCGGAGACGCGCTGTCGGAGCGGCCACCTGGCGACGGCCGCCGCGGAATTTGGCGATAGCGCGGCCGCGGCCGCGGACGGGGACGTCATCACCGCGGCGAACCACCGGTCGAACGCCGAGGACGCACTCGAGGACGCGCGCAACTGTTCGCGGTAACACCACCGTTCTGCCGAACTTGGTCGAGCGTTCGAATCCGACAGGGTCGCTCGAGTGCGCTCCGCGGCGGCGATCGCGTTTGTTCCCTCCTCGAGTCGCTACTACGAGCTCTCGCCACGGTGGGTGTTCGATGTACTACGGCCGTCGACTCGACGGCGAAAATTCGCTGCGGTCGCTCCCGCTCAGCTCTCGACCGGCCGCCCGTCTTCCGTCGGCGGCGCGATGTGGTCGACGTACTCCTCGACGGTCGGTTCTTCGACGCGGACGCGGACGCTGATCTCGCCGAGTTCGTCCGGTTCGCCCACCGAGAAGTTCACGCGGTCCTCGAAGGCCGCCTGCTTCTTTAGCGCGAAGGTGAACGTATCGTCCTCGCGGTTCGCGAAGAACTCGCCGCGGGCCGTATCGAGGATCTCCTGGCGGTGGAGCAGTTCGGAGAAGTGATCCATCGAGTGAGCCTCGGCGTGAATCTCGCCGAAGGACTCCTCGAGGTCGGCGTTGGGGAAGATGTTCGCGACGGCGTCGGCGACGCGACTGGTGACCTCGGTGTCGTAGACGGGCGCCGTCACCTCGACGTCGACGCGGTAGATGTCGGTCATCGGTCTGTCTCCGCGTTCGACGCCGAGCCCGGTTTAGGTTCCGATTCCGGGTCGGTTCCGTCCGCAGCGTCGGCCGTCCCGTCGCGGATGACGGCCTCGATGCGGTCGTGAAACGCCTCGAGCGTGTCGGTGTTCTCGACGACGACGTCGGCGCGGTCCATCGCGTCGTCCATCCCGAACCCGCGCTCGCGTTCGTCCCTGGCGGCCAGTCCCTCGCCGCCCTCGTCCGCCCCGACGTCCCGGCCGCGGTCGTCGATCCGCTCGGCCCGGACCTCGAAGGGCGCCTCGATGCTGACCAGCGTAAAGGCCTCGCCGAAGCGCTCCTCGAAGACGTCGACCTCGGTTCCCGAGCGCAGCCCGTCGACCAGGACGGTGTCGTGATTCTCGAGGCGGTCTTCGATCATCGGCAGCGAGCGCTCGGCGATCGCCGTCGGCCCGTTCTCGTCGCGCAGCGCCTGTGCGACGTCGCCGTGATCTTTCGTCGGATCGAGTCCGCGGTCGGCCGTCTCCTGGCGGACGACGTCGCCCATCGTCACCACGGGGATGGCGTGTTCGCGCGCGACGGTTGCGGCCTCGCCCTTCCCGCTGCCGGGCAGTCCCACCGTTCCGATGACGTGCATCGGGCGAACGTATCGGCGAGACGGGCATAAGCGCTGTGTTCGGTCGCGAGCAAACGCGGCCCGTTCGCCGATCGAAGCGGAACGGTTGCAGCACGCGAAACGTCGGTAGGTCCGTTCTAACGGCCAGTATTCGAGATTCAGCGTGGTTTCAGCATCGTCGACGTGATCGTTCCGCGCGCAGACACCGTGCTTAGTTCTCGGGTAGCACCCAGGGGCCCGTCGATTGTCGAGTACAAAACGGCGCTCGATTTCGCAATCGTCTCCGCCGACCGCGTTAACAGCACGCAATCCATTCGAATTCGGACTAACCGTCGAAACGGACTGTCGTCGTTATTTACCACTCGGTCGTCGCCTCGAACGCACGCTATGACAGCACCAAAACTCGACCGACGGCGGTTTACGGCTGCGCTCGGCACTGGACTGGTTGCTGCGATCGCCGGCTGTGCGGACGACGACGATGAAGAAGACGACGGCCCCGCGGACGAAAACGGGGACGAAAACGGCCTCGAGAACGGCGACGACGACGAAAACGGCCTCGAGGACGACGAAGACGACGAAAACGGCCTCGAGGACGACGAAGATGACGAAAACGGCCTCGAGGACGACGACGAAGATGACGAAAACGGCCTCGAGGACGACGACGAAGATGACGAAAACGGCCTCGAGGACGACGACGAAGATGACGAAAACGGCCTCGAGAACGGCGACGAAGACGACGATCTGATGGACGACGCGCTGTAACGGATCGACTGTTACGTCCGCCACCGTCTGGCCCTCTTTTTCGACCCCTCGAACGGCCGTCTACGCTGCTCAACGAATAGCCTCGAGTCCCGGTCTCGGCGACGAACGCCGCGATCGCTGTAACTGTCCAGACCTGTGCGTTTCAGACGGGACGAGATGACGCAACGGTCGCTCTGGTTTCTGGTCGTCGCCGTCCGGTCGCGATCCGGATGACCCACCGACTGCCGTTCGTAACGGCGCTATCCCGTTTCCACGGGTAACTGGGAAGTAAATCCACACTGTTTATGCCAATCCGTCGTGGATTCGTACTCGAGGGCGCGTAGCTCAGTCCGGATAGAGCGTCGGACTTCTAATCCGACGGTCGTGGGTTCGAATCCCATCGCGCCCGTGCAACGAGTCGCGTAGCGACGAGTGAACCGGCACGTGGGATTCGAACGAGGCGGCGGCGAGCGATAGCGAGCCGACGACGTGGTTCAACTTCTACCGAGACATCGCGCTGTCACGATTGCCCCGTGAGCGACAGCAGAGCAACACGATCGTTCCGTTCACAAGACCTAACTTACAGAAATATGGTTATTGTATGCAACGCCGAACACTGGTTGCGCTCGTCGGGACGGGAATGTACGCTGCACTGGCAGGGGGTTCCACCGACGGAAACGAGGCGGCTACAAAGGGGAACGAGACGGCTGATGACGGGAGCGACGCTTCGAACGGTAGAGACGACAGTGGGACCGACATCGAGTACCGAAACGCCGACGAACTGTCGTCTCTCAAATCGATTCGAAACGATACGGACCGCCACGGTGCAGTCACACACTCCTTCTCCGGGAGCGGCGATACGGTAACCGAAACGGCCGAACTGGACGCCGGAGTGATGATCGCGATTTTCGACCACGAGGGAGACGGCGATCTCCGGGTCGAACGGATCGACAGTGACGGTCGAATCTCTGGTGGGATCATCACTAGCGGGATTCAGCCCGATAGGGGCGCCGTGGCGGTCCCGACTGGCGGTGGCGAGTACGGGCTCGAGGTGACCACTGACGGCGAGTGGTCGGTCGAACTCGTCCAGCCCGAACCGTCCGTTGTCGACCACTCGCCGGCCGAGGCCAGTGGCGAGGGGTTCGACGTCCTTGGTCCGGTCGGAATCGAAGGCGAAACTACAATCCAGGTCGCGGGCGAAGTTCGACCCGATGGAGACAACTTTCGAAACATCCAGGTCCTCGATCAGGACGCAACGGCCATAGCAGACACGGAACCCGTGACTCAGGGCCACGGCGACTTCGACCACGAGGTAACGATCAACCAGACCGGAGACCCCGTCGACGGAACCGTCTGGATTTCCGTCGAAGTCGACGGCGAGTGGTCGATCGAGATCGAGTGAGTTGCTCGTGTGACTACTCCCACGAGTTCAGTCGTGGGCTTTCTCCTCGAATCTCTGTACTCCGTTCTAAAATTGCCCTCGCTTCGTCCACCGCAAATCCCTTTCCGGATCACGACTCGAGTCTCGAACGTGATTGGATTTTGGAATCGAGACACTATCGTACTGGCACCGTGATTCACCCTCGGATGACTCCCATCGATTCCCCTACCGGTGAACTAATTACTGTTGATGATTTTAACTACTGTGTCGGCAGAGCCGGAAACGGCACCACATGGGGAAAGGGGGGTAGAACCGATCATCGCGACACGCGACGATCACCGATCCCCGCTGCCGACGTGCGTACACCCACACAGCAATCGCACGTCACCGGCGTCACGACGCCGTCGATGGGGGTCGACGCGTCGGACGTCGGTGTTCCACCACGGAACAAGACAATTCAGGCCCGCGATACACTTGTGTAGAGTCCGTGGTCCAGGTATGGATGATACAGCCGTCGAGTCGGCCGCATACACCGATTTGCGGACGGACGTCGACTCGTTTGCCGACCACGCACGCCACCGCGCCGAAACCGAACGCGAGGTCGTCGAGTGGGCCATGGACGAACTCGAGACGCTGATCGACGAGCGCGACGTCGACCTCGAGCCCCTGCTCGAGTACGGCCGACGAAGTCGAGAGAGTCTGCCGGATCGCCATCGACGGGCCTACGAGGCGATGGCCGAGGTGTTCGACGTCGACCCCGAGGTCTACGACGTCTACGTCTTCGCCTACTCGGAGCTCTGCGAGGAACTGGCCGAAGGCGAGGGACGCTCCGAGAAACACCCCAAGGGCTGTACGAACGCGCTCGTTTCGACGCCGAAGGCCGAGACGGCGAGCGTCGACGGCGGTGACAATAACCGTGTCAGCGACGCCGATACCGGCGGCCCGATGGTGCTCAAGAACCGCGACATCGCGGGCCGAGGCCTCCGCCCGAAGTCGATCGTCGAGCAGCCGGCGTTCGAGGACACCTACGGAATCCTGACGGTCGACACCTGCGGGACGATTTCGATGTTCAAAGGCGTCAACGACCAGGGATTGGTCGCCGCCAACACGTTCATCGACAGCGAGCGTGCGGACGTCGACCCCGAAAACCAGCTTCGAAACGGGACGGTCATCCGGATGATTCTGGAGGAGTGTTCGACCGTCGGCGAGGCTCGAACGCTGCTCGAGTCCTATCCGACTCGACAGCTCTGCGGACAGACGCTGTTCCTCGCGGACGCGACCGACGCCGTCTTGCTCGAGGTCGATCCCGTCGCCGAACGCATCACCGTCGACGACGACCAGGTCGTTACCCGAACCAATCACTTCGTCCACGCTCGTTCCACACAGACCGAGAGTTCGACGAAGCGACGCCAGCGCGCCCTCGAGCTACTCGAGGGGGACCATCGACTGGACCGAGACGATCTCTGGCGATTCGCACAGGATCACGAGAACGGCCCCGGCGACGACTCGATCTGTCGCCATCCCGAGCCGGACGTCGGCGAGCACGCCTTCGGGCAGCTAACGACCGCGAGCACGGCTATCTTCGAAGGCGGTTCGGCTACGGTCGACCTCGGGATGGGCAACCCCTGCGAGACCGAACGAACCCGCTGTCGGTTCGGCGAGGAGATTCCGATGGATCTGCGTACCGGCGACCGCTGGCTCGATCGCCTCCACTGAGTTGGCGTTGAGAATTGCGTCGGCTCGAAGTGTGCGGCATCTACGAAGCTATCGCCAGTTCGAAACTGTGTTCGGTCAGCTGACGGTGTACACAAGACCTGAACCCGATACGACTCACACGAACGGAGTCGTCTCCAGAGGCTCAAACCGTCGACGACGGCGCGGGACGCTGTGCGACCTCGGCCTCGAGGCCGCGCGCAGCCTCGAGACGGAGGCGTTTCGCGTCGCGTTTCGAGAGTCGATCGTCGGGTAACTGATTTGCCAGCGGCTCGTATTCCGACGGCGAGAACCCGAGCGTTCGCAGGTAGTTCGTGACCCGCGAGTCGTCGACGCCGTTGTAGACCGCCGCGTCGGTCGCCGATTCGACGGCGTCGAACGAGGGAAGCGAAAGCGTGTCCTCGACAGTTGCAACCGATCCATCGTCGATAGTAGTTCCGCGTGCGTCGGCGTAGGTGACGAGCGAACGAACCGCTTCGGCAAGTTGCAAGATCTGACTCGGCAGCGCCGCATCGGGCGAGCGCCACTCGACGGTCGGCATGGCTTTCCGGAGCCTGACGGGCGTCCAGACGGCGTCGTAGGGGTCGAATTCGTCGTCGAACGCGTCGGGGTCGATACCGCGCTCGAGTGCGCGCTCGCGGAAGCACCGGTAGGCGCCCTCGAGGTGCGTCTCCCACTCGTCGACGCTGTCGACGTACGGCCAGAGCTGTCCCTGATCGGGGCAGGTCTCGTAGCACGAGCGGCGGTAGAGAAACGGCCGTGCGCACTCGAGGATGTGCTCGCCGCGGTAGTGCGAGGAACTGTTGACGAGCGCGAAAGCGGGGTCGAGGGCGGTGAGCGTGTTGAGCTGGTCGACGACGTTGGACTGCTCGAAGTGAATGTGCGTTCCCGCACAGACGCGCGCGTCGTCGAACGCGGGGCCGACGATCCGTCGCTGGAGGTCGGTACTGTCCTTGTCGCGATACGGAATCTCCGCCGGTGCGGCGGATAGCGGCGTCGCCAGCGGGACCAGGTGTTTGTCCCGGTCGCGGGCTTCGTCGACCGCCTGTTCGACGAGCGTGAAAAACTCCTCGCGGAGCTCCGCCATCGACGAACACGGCGTCGTTTTGATCTCGAGCATCGGCTCGACGAACTCCGGATCGAACTGCTCGGAGACGTCGAGCAGTGAGTCGGGTGCGACCAGGTCACCATCGTCGTCGATGACCCAGTACTCTACCTCGAGGCTTGTGTTCATGGATATCTCCGTTGGATTGCAGGTGTAGGCCCTCGAGCGAACCGTCACCGGGCCGTGGCTAGTGATCGATACCGGGTACGGGGACGTCCTCGGTCGCGGACGAGGCCGCGATCGGCCGCAACCGCGGGGCGGCGACTGTCCCGGCGGCACCCGGTCGCTCTCCTGTATCGAATTAGTTAGGTCGAGCCACCCGAAGCCATTGAGCCTGCATGCGCCAGCCGGAAAGTCCGCGTTACAGCGACTCTAGGACAGGTATACTGACGTTCCACGTTCTCTGGAAGTCAGCCTGAAAGAACTATCTACGATGGTTCACTAGTGGGATATTGCACCATCTTCGCCCGCGGTTCCGAGCCGTACTCGAGCCGACATCCCGCGGCCGCAGATGGACCGGTAACACGCGTGTCACGTGGTTGTCCTGAGGTTTCTGCGGGGTTCATACGTCTGCGGTAACATTGTGTAACTACATGAGCGACGATACGACTGCAGACGAACGCGAAGACGAACTGAACGCCTCGGTACTCGTCGTCGGCGGCGGTCCCGCCGGCCTGAGCGCCGCGCTGTTCGCCGAAAAGAACGGCCTCGAAACGACGGTGTTCGACACCGACGAGACGTGGATGCACAAGGCCCACCTGTTCAACTATCTCGGAATCGGCTCGGTCGGCGGCAGCGAGTTTATGGCCACCGCGCGCCAGCAGGTCGACGACTTCGGCGCCGACCGCCACCAGGGCGAGGCGGTTACCGCAGTCGAGGAGAACGGCGACGGATTCACCGTCGAAACGGAAGACGACTCCTACGAGGCCGACTACGTCGTCCTCGCGACGGGCGCGAACCGCGACATCGCCGAGGATCTCGGCTGTGAATTCACCGACGAGGACGTCGTCGACGTCGACGTCGACATGGAGACCAGCGTCGAGGGCGTCTACGCGACCGGCGCGATGGTCCGTC
Organism: Natronolimnohabitans innermongolicus JCM 12255; assembly: GCF_000337215.1. GTDB lineage: Archaea > Halobacteriota > Halobacteria > Halobacteriales > Natrialbaceae > Natronolimnohabitans > Natronolimnohabitans innermongolicus. The sequence goes on from NZ_AOHZ01000047.1 coordinate 27,662, forward strand.
CCGAAGAGTGGCAGGCCGCCATCGCCGTCGGCGACGGCGCCGCCGCGGCGCTGAACATCCTCTCGAACGAGAAAGGCGAGTACTACCACGACTTCGACGTCCCCGCCGACGCCGAGCGCATCTTCGGCGAGGAACTCGCGGAGTAACCCGCGAGGAGCCACGCAGCGACGACGGACGACCGACGACCGGTCGCCAACCCGTACCGCAACTCGATCCACCGACCACACATACCCACCAACCACGTCCCACCCATGTCCGACGACTCCCAACCGCCGGTTACGCCAGCACCGCCCGACAGTCCGGTCCACATGTCTGGAACCGACCACATCACCATCTGGGGGAGCAACGCCGAGGACACGATCGCGTTCTACCGCGACCTCCTCGGAATGCCCCTCGTCCTCCGGCAGCCGAATCTCGACGATCCCTCGCAGACCCACCTGTTCTTCGATACGGGCGACGGGCGGATCCTCACGTTTTTCGTAAGCGACGACCGCCCCTCCGCGAAGGGACAGCGCGGCGGCGTCGGCGCCGTCCATCACCTCTGTTTCAGCGTCGATCCCGACGAGTACGAGGACACGATGGACGCACTCGAGGAGGCCGGCCACCGCTACAACGTCTTCGATCGGGGGATCTTCCACTCGATCTACACCCACGACAACAACGGACTCGTGATCGAACTCTCGACGGACAAGTACGAGATTCCGGACGACCGCCGCGGCGAGGTGCTGGCGAAGGCCCAGGAACTTCGCGAGGACGACGGCGCCGAGTACGCCAAGGACGAACACCTCCGCGGCGCGATCGAAGCGCTCGGCCTCGAGGTCGTCGAACACGACCTCCCCGAGGCCAGCGCGGGGACCGGTGGCCTCTGATGGGCGGCGAAGGCGGAGACGACGGAGACGGCGGAGTCACCCTCGACTACGACGTCGACGGTCCCCACCAGGACCAGCCGCTCGCGACCGCCGGAACCGACCTCGAGGACGCGACGGCTGCCGTCGTCCTCACCCACGGCCGCGGCGCAACCGCCCAGAGCATGCTCCAGCTAGCCCGAGAGGTCCACCACGACGGCGTCGTCTTCCTCGCGCCACAGGCCGCACGCCGGACGTGGTATCCGAACTCCTTTCTCGCGCCCGTCGAGCAAAACGAGCCCGGCCGCACCTCGGGGCTGCGAGCCATCGCCGACGCGGTCGGCCGAGCGACCGACAGCGGGATTCCGCTCGAGCGAGTCGCGTTCGTCGGCTTCTCCCAGGGCGCCTGCCTCGCCAGCGAGTTCGTCGGCCGCAATCCGCGCCGGTACGGCGGGCTGGCCGCCCTGAGCGGCGGCCTCATCGGCGACTCGGTCGATCCCGAGGACTACCTCGATGACGGCGCCGATCTCGAGGGAACGCCCGTCTTCCTCGGCTGCAGCGACGTCGATCCACACATTCCCGAGGAGCGCGTCCACGAAACCGCCGACGTCCTCGAGGCGATGAACGGCGACGTCACCGAGCGCCTCTACGAGGGGATGGGCCACGGCGTCAACGAGGACGAACTCGCGTTCGTCTCGGAGCTGGTCGCTGCGCTCGTCGACTGAGACGGTCTGCCGTTCCGATGTACCGGTGCAACCGCGGATCGTTCTGCGGTTGCACCGTCAATGACGGTCAGTAGTCCGTATAAGACGGCCGCTCTCTCGCCTCGATTCCCGACACGGCCGCGACCCGAGAGCGACGCGTCAGCAACTCCGTCTGACTCCGTATCAGTGCGACCGACACTCCTGCTCGAGCGAACGGCGACTTATTTCGCTCTGCCACGTAGTGGCGACGATGAGCCCTCACGGAACGGATCGACGCGCGGTTCTCGCGGGCGTCGCCGGCGCGCTCGCGACGCTTCCCCTCGCGGGGTGTCTGGACGGCGACGAAGACGACGAACCGGAGGAACCCGGCGTCGACGCCGCCGAGTACGTCGAGGGAGACACCGACCCCGGCTCGTGGGCGGACGTCGACGAGATCCGCTTCGACGGCTGGGTCGGCGGCTGGGTCGGCGTCGAACCGGCGGCCATCGACCGCGTCGAAAACCCGTCGCTCGTGCTCGTCGAGGGGCGGGAGTACGAACTCACGTGGGAGAACATGGACGGCGTCCACCACAACGTCGCCCTCTGGGACGAAGACGAGGAGGTCGTCGACGGCTACTCGACCGACGGCAACGAAATCGTCGGCGAAGTGGAGACGCTCGTGTTCGAGGCGACCGCCGAGATGGACACGTATCGATGCGAGTACCAACAGGCAGGGCAGGTCGGCGACGTGATTCTCGTCGACGAATCCGACGTCGCCGACGATCCCGGTTCAGAGACGGATTGAAGATAGAAGGCTAACTCGATACTCGATTTGCGTTCGAGCGCGAGCACGAGCGCGAACGTAACGGCGACGCCAGCGAGACCGACTGACCGAATCGATACCGATCGAGACGGCGCCGGCGATTACCGGACGACCGTCACCGACACGGGCGACCGACGAACGACCTGCTCGGCGACGCTGCCGAGGAGGACCCTCGAGACGCCTTTTCGGCCGTGGCTCCCGACGATGATGTGATCGATGTCGTGTTCCTCGGCGAAGGAGACGATTTCGCGCGCCGGCGCGCCGGCGGCGACCTCGGTCCGGAAATCGACGTCGGTCGTATCGACCAGTTCGGAGAGATCCTCGCGGAGATTGGCGGCGGCCGACTCACGCTCGTCGTTGAGCAGGTCCTGGACCGCCTTGATACCAGCCCCCGTGTAGCCGCCGGCGAATTCGACGACGCGTAACAGGACGATCTCTTCGTCACCGTACTCGTCGAACGCGCGTTTGATCGCCTTCTGTGCCGGCTCCGAACCGTCGTACGCGACGAGAACTGTCATACACGTAGCTACTGGGGCCGTCGATAAAAAGCCGCCCACTCCGGCCAACGTCCGGGAATTCGCCTTGCGGTCTAGTTTGAAAAAGCCGCGACTCACTCCGTTCGTCGCGGTACTATTCGGCGAACCCGTCTTCGAACCGGAAGGTGCCGTCCCGCTGGACGACCTCTCCGTCGACCTCGATGTACGAATCCTCGCTCATGTCGACGATCATGTCGACGTGGACGGCGGAGTCGTTTGCTTCGTTGTCCTCGCCGACGGTGTCGTCGTAGGCGCGGCCGACGGCCATGTGGACCGTATCGCCCATCTTCTCGTCGAAGAGCATGTTGTAGGTGAACCGGTCGATATCCCGGTTCATCCCGATGCCCAGCTCGCCGAGTCTGCGCGCGCCGTCGTCGGTGTTGAGAACCTCCGTGAGGACGTCCTCGTTTTTCGCCGCCGCGTGGTCGACGACCTCGCCGCCCTCGAACTCGAGGGAGACGTCCGTGATCTCGCGACCCTGGTGATAGAGCGGCATGTCGAACAGTACCTCGCCCTCGACGCTGTCGGGCTGGGGTGCGGTGAACACCTCCCCGCCCGGCAGATTGTGCTCGCCGTGGTCGTTGAGCGTCGGATTGCCGTCGATCGACATCGTCACGTCGGTCGTGTCGCCGCTGACGATGCGGATCTCTTCGGCCGGGTCCATGATCTCGACCATATTCTCCTGGTGGTCGCGCTGTTCGTCCCAGTCCTTGTTGACGGCGTCCCAGACGAAGTTCTCGTAGCCCTCCGTGCTCATCTCGGCGAGCTGGGCGTTGGCCGGGGCGGGATACTGCGTGAGACACCACCGGGTCGAGAGCCGCTCCTCGAGAATGGGGCGGTGGGCCTGCTGATAGGCCGCCTGCGTCTCGGGATCGACGTCGCTGGTCTGAGTGACGTTATCCGAGGCGCGGATCGCGATGTAGACGTCCGTGTTCTGGATGAGCGCGAGTTCGTGCTCGGGGGTGTCGTAGTCGTCGTCTCCAGCCCGAAGGAACGCGCGCTGCTGGCGTTTGCCCGTCCGCTGGCTCGTCGTCACCGGGTTCGCGCCGATATCGCCGATCACTTCGTGGAGGGCAACGACCAGGTCCTCGGCGACGGGGTGAGCGTCGACGACGACGTTGTCACCGTCCTGCAGATCGACCGAGTGGTTCGCGATGATCTCCGCGTGCTCGCGGATTCGTGGATCCATGTGTCAGACGTCTCCGAGCGCCGGGATACCGTTTTCGCATCCGAAATTCGCCCGAATCGAGTTCGGCGACGACGACGCTGCCACCGGCCTCAGTCGCGGTTCGCCAGAAAGATCCCCAGATAGATCGACGCCAGCGCGCAGGCGACGCCGAGGCCGAACGCGAGGGTGTACGGCGATTCGAGGGAGACCTCGCCGCCGTCGTCGAACACCCAGCCGCTAAAGCCGACGGCGAGCAGCGCAAACGCCGCGAGCCGAAACGCCGAGACGAGGGTGACCGCACGATCGGAGTGTTCGCCCATACGTTCGCCACTGGTCGACGGCGTAGAAAACGTTGGGATTTCGATGTGTCGGTCGGAGTTCGAAGCCGAGTCGCGGCGCAAAACGCCAGCTCGGATCGCCGCCGGGAACGTCGCCTATATCCCCTCTCGCGGACCATCTCGAGCCATGATCGACCTGCGTTCCGACACGGTGACGAAACCTGATGACGCCATGCGAGAGGCCGCCCGCACGGCCGACGTCGGCGACGACGTCTACGGCGAGGATCCGACGGTCAACGAACTCGAGGCCCGCGTCGCCGAGGCGGTCGGCAAGGACGCGGCGCTCTACGTTCCGAGCGGGACGATGGGCAATCAGATCGCGGCCCGCGTCCATACCGAGCGCGGCCAGGAGGTCCTCGCGGATCGCGAGAGCCACGTCGTCGCGTACGAACTCGGCGGCTTCGCCCAGCACGCGAATCTGCAGGTCCGAACGCTCGAGACCGATCGCGGCGTCCCGACGCCCGAACAGATCGCCGACGAGTACGTCACGGAGGATCTCCACCGGCCCGGAACCGGACTACTCTGTCTCGAGAACACGCACAACGCCCGCGGCGGCCTCGCGATCGACCCCGAGCGGATCGCCGCCGCTGCCGAGGCGGCCCGCGAGCGCCACGTTCCGGTCCACCTCGACGGGGCGCGCGTCTTCAACGCCGCGATGGCGCTCGACGTCCCCGTCACCGAGATCACCGATCCCGTCGACTCGGTTTCCGTCTGTCTCTCGAAGGGACTCGGCGCGCCGGTCGGATCGGTGCTGGCCGGCGACGAGGCGTTCGTCGAGCGGGCCCGACGGGTTCGCAAACTCCTCGGCGGCGGGATGCGCCAGGCCGGTATCATCGCCGGCCCCGGACTCGAGGCGCTCGAGAACGTCTCGGAACTCGAGTCCGACCACGAGAACGCGCAAGCGCTGGCGGACGGGCTGGCGGCCGTTCCGGGATTCGACGTTCGGGAACCGGAGACGAACATCGTCCTCGCGGATATCAGCGGGACGGGACTCGAGACGGCCGCGGTCGTCGAACGACTTCGCGACCGCGACGTTCTCGCGAGCGAGTTCGGACCGGCGACGGTACGGTTTTGTACCCACCGTGACGTCTCACGGGCGGATATCGGACGCGCGCTCGAGAAGATCACTGAGACGTTCGAGTGATCGACAGCGGTGACTACCGCATTCCGTCTCGAAACTCGAGGACGGTCCGTCGAATCAGCAGATACGTAAAGAAGATTAGCGAGAGAAGGATCACGACGATCGCGATGATAACGGGGTCGTCAGGGAGGAAGCCGAGCATACCGGGGATACCGTGTCAGTATTCAAAATCGTTTCGACCTCGCACACACGACGCACAGATAATACGAAACCTCGGTGAAACCGATCGTTTCGGGACGTTCGTTAACTCAAACGTCTCTTTTACCTTGCGATTGGTATATCGGTAGTGCCATCGTACGGCTAGTCGGGTCCCGACTGGCGGCCCCCTCCACCGCCCTCGGGGCAGGGACCCGATTACACACGACCACCATCATCACCACTACCGTCCCCGTTTTCGCGTCGAGTCGCGATGTGAGTGTCCGACGATGACCGAGACGACTTGTTCCGCGACTGACGGACGGTGTTGTCCCCGCTGGCGCGACGGCTCGCCCGCAGCAATTTAAATATTACTACTCATCCTACTGTGAATACCGCCACAGACATCAAAATTTAATACATATTGGTGCAGAGCCGTTTTCACGCCAACACGTTCGGGCGGTTTGGGGTTGCCATGGGAACGACACAGCAGCAAGATCGATGTCCCGAGTGTAGTGGAACCGTACGACAGTCGAACAACGAGCGCATCTGTGAGGGGTGTGGTCTCGTCGTTGGACGAGAACAACTCGATCACGGTCCCGAATGGCGGTGCGGTGACGGCGATCGAGAGGGGGCTCGCCGGACCGGTGCACCACTCGAGCGCTCGCGCCACGATCGGGGGCTCTCGACCGAGATCGGGTTCGGCACCGGAACGGATATTTCAGCGCCACGAAAGCGCCAGCTCGTTCGAATGCGCAAACAGCACAATCAGGCGCGGTTCGACTCGAAGGCGGACCGAAACCGGGCCTACGGCTTTGCGGAGATCCGACGAATCGTCTCGGCGCTGTCGCTCCCGACGTCGCTTCGCGAGCAGTCCTGTGCCCTGTTCGAGTCCGCACAGTCCGCGGAGTTGCTCTACGGCCGCTCGCTCGAGGGATTCGCTGCGGCCTGTATCTACGCGACGTGTCGCGTCCAGTCGATCGCGCGGACGATCGACGAAATCGTCGGCGTCGCACGCGCCGATCGAAACGAGTTGAAAGCCGCTTACGACGCCCTCAATCGGGAGCTGGGGCTTCCCGTCGGCCCCATTTCGCCGACGGAGTACCTGCCGCGGTACGCGACCGAACTCGAGGTCGAAGCCGACGTGGAGTGTCGCGCCCGCGAGTACGTCACCTGGCTCTCCGAGCAGGGAAGAATCGGCGGCAAGAATCCGAGCGGCGTGGCGGCGGCCTGCCTGTACGTTGCGGCTTACGACCACGGCGTCGACGTCACGCAGACCGAACTCGCGGAGTTGGCCGGCGTCTCGCGAATGACGATCCGGTCGACGGTGACGGATCTGCCACAGCGGCAGTGATCGGTCGATCCGTGTACACGTTCAAATGGGAAGCCGACGCCTAATCGAGACATGATCGCAATCGCCGGTGCAAAAGGCGGCTGTGGGAAGACGACGACGACGCTCGGTCTCGCCGAGGCGTTCGGTCGTACCGGAACGCCAGCGCTCGCCGTCGACGCCGACCGACAGCTTCCGAATCTCCACGTCAGAGGCGAGGTCGACCGTGAACCGACGCTGGCGGCCGTCGACGGCAGCGACGACCTCGTCCAGGTCGCACAGAAGAATCCGCGAGCGCCGAACGTCGGGTTGCTTCCGGCGCCGAAATCCAGCGAACAGGTCGACCTCGCGGAGGCGCTCGAGCGACTGACGCTCGACTCGGTGCAGGTGCTCGTCGATTGTCCCTCCGGAGCGGGACCTGACGCCGTCGATCCGCTCTCGGTCGCCGACGGCGTAATCGTCGTCACGACCGACGACGAGCGCAGCCTCGAGGCCGCGGAAACGACGATCGAGATGGCCTCCCGACTCGGCGTTCCCGTCCTCGGCGTCGTCGGCAATCGGTGTTCGTCCGTCCCTGATGCGGTCGACTCGTGGGTTGATGTGCCGGTACTCGGCGTCGTTCCCGACGTCGAGGCGCCACGCTCGAACGAGGATGCACGCGCAGCCTACGACGAGATCGTCAGCGCGCTCCAGACGAAAAACGCGACCTCGCGGACGCCGCCGGAGTACGCGGACGAACTGCTCGCGACCGGTGTCGACGCGCTCGACCGGCGACTCGGTGGCGGCGTCAGACCGGGCAGCGTGGTCGCGCTGACGGCCGACCCGGCGAGTCAGGGCGAACAGCTACTGTACCAACTCACCGCCGTACGCGGCACGCTGTACGTCACGACGTGTCGCTCCGAACGCGGCGTCGACCGCGCGATCGAATCGTCGACGCTCGAGACCGGATCGCCGACGATTCGCCGCGTCGACCGGACCAGCCCGTTCGACCAGTTGCGAACGGTACTCGGGAAACTGCCCGACGGTGCGAACCTGATCGTCGACGTGGCGGACACGCTCGAGCGACAGGACAGAGACGCCTACGTCGAGTTCCTCAACGATCTCGAGGAGCGGATGGTCGAGACCAACAGCGTCGCCGTCCTCTACTGTACACAGACGGCGTCGACACCAGCAAACCGCGACATCACGACGCACGTCGCGGACATCGTCTTCGACCTCGAGGCGACCGTTCCCGTGACAGGGGCGGACGTCGAACACTACCTCTCGGTGCCGAAACACCGCACCGACTGTGGCTTCTCGGAGACGATCGAACTCGCGTTCGACGGCGCGACCGACGCGGTGACGGTGCCAGCCGACGCCGTGTCGGAATCGCCAGCGGCGTCTCCACCGACGTTCCCGGAGGAGGGGTCCTCGGACGACTGACCGCGATCACAGCACGCCGATCCGACTCGAGAGTCGTTGTTCACAGCGTTGGATAGTCCAGGCGAGGTCGTCGAACGCGCCGACCGCGGGACACTCTGGCTCGAACTCGGCGACAGGACGCCACCGAGTCTGAGCCTCGTCGACGGCCGACCGTTCTTCGACGATCGTCGTCACCGCCCCGAACCGTTCTTCGATGCGACTCGCGAGGTCGGCGTGGTCGTCCGTCCGCGCCCGATTGAGCGCGATCGAGGCGACCGGCGTCTCGAGGTCGGCCGCGAGCCGTCGCGTCCGGAGCGCGTCGACGAGTGCGGCGTCGTCCGGCGCCGTGACGAGGACGGCGAGGTGTGCCGCCTCGAGTTGTGTTCCGACGTCGCGTGCGAGGCCGGCGGGACAGTCGATGACGACCCGTCCACACTCGCGCTCGAGTCGATCGACGACGCGGCCGAACGCGGAGAGATCCGCGGCGCGGGCGCCAGCCAGCGTTCGCCCGCACGGGAGGTACCGAATCGGGCCGATGCGCTCGACCGCCGCCATCGGCTCGACGCGGCCAGCTAACACGTCGTGAAGGTCCGGTCCGCTCCCCGCCGGAAGATCCGCCGCCGTGAGATCGCCGTCGACGACGACGGCGTCGAGTTCGTAGCCGAGGTTCAGCGAGGTCGTCGACTTGCCGACGCCGCCTTTGCCGCCAGCGACGGCGACGATCATAGCTCCCGTGAGAGGACGTCGGACGGCGGCGCCCACGCCTCGAGGTCGTCGACGGCCGTCCGCGACGTCGCCGGTTCGTCGTCGGTGCGCCGCGCGCCGACGAGTTCGATCGGCGTCTCGACGGGTGGCGCCGGACTGGCGAACCCGAGCCCGCGCGTTCGGCCGGGCCGGACAGTCGCCGTCCAACTGCCCTCGTCGGCGTCCCACGCCGGAACCGCAATCGTCGTTCCGTCCGGCGTCCAGACCGGACCCTCGAGTCGGCTCCGCAGGCGAATCCGTTGCGGTGTCGATCGTGTGTTCGTGACCAGTCCCCGAACGAGCGTCACGTCTCCGCGTCGGTCACACGTCGCTTCCACCTCGACCATATCTCAATTATCGCGCTCGATGACGTATAAACCCAGTCACCAGTCTCGTCACCGACATCCGTCCGCCGGCCGTCCGAACGGCTACTGGAATGCGCGTAAAACTCTCCGTCGAGTTAAAATCGATCGAGGAGCCTCGAAACGGTTATCCCCCTCGGTAGTGGACTCCCGCACAGAATGATTCAGGTCGCGATCAACGGCTACGGCACGATCGGAAAACGCGTCGCGGACGCCGTCCGGCAGCAACCCGACATGGAGGTACTCGGCGTCGCCAAGACGCGGCCGAACTTCGAGGCCGAGACGGCAATCGACAAGGGATTCTCGCTCTACGCCGCCATCGAGGACCGTGCAGATCAGTTCGCCGAGGCCGGCCTCGAGATCGCCGGTCCCGTCGAGGACCTCGTCGACGGAGCCGACGTCGTCGTCGACGCCACGCCGTCGGGCATCGGCGCGGAGAACAAGTCGATGTACGAAGCGTACGACACGCCCGCGCTCTACCAGGGCGGCGAAGACGCCGACCTCGTCGACGTCAGCTTCAACGCGCGCTCGAACTTCGAAGACGCTACGGGCGCCGACCACGTCCGCGTCGTCTCCTGTAACACGACCGGACTCTCCCGCGTGATCGCGCCGCTTCGCGAAGCGTACGGCGTCGAGAAGGTCCGCGCGACGCTCGTCCGCCGCGGCGGCGACCCCGGCCAGACCTCCCGCGGTCCGATCAACGACATCCTGCCGAATCCGGTCACGATCCCATCCCACCACGGTCCCGACGTCGAAACCATCTTCGACGACCTGGACATCGACACGCTCGGGATGAAGGTGCCGGCGACGCTGATGCACATGCACAGCCTGAACGTCACCCTCGAGGAGGAAGTCGACGCCGAAACGGTTCGCGACCTGTTCGCCGACGAATCCCGTCTCTTTCTCATTCCCGAGCGGATGGATATCGACGGCAGCGGCAAACTCAAGGAGTACGCCATGGACGCGGGTCGCCCGCGCGGCGACATCTGGGAGAACTGCATCTGGGAGGAGTCCATCTCGACGGTCGGGACGGACCTCTATCTCTTCCAGGGCATCCACCAGGAATCCGACGTCGTGCCGGAGAACGTCGACGCCATCCGGGCAGTGCTTGGCGAAGCCGACGCCGAGGAGAGCATCGAGACGACCAACGAAACGATGGGCGTCGGGCTGTAGGTCGACTCCGACGGTCGGTCGTCGATTCGCTCACTGACCGGCTTTCAACGACATCGACACGAGTTTCGGTTCGGTTCCGCTCGAACAACTAGGGACGACAGAAAGTTTTTGCCGCGCCGTCTACTACCGTTGGGTATGCGCCGAGACGACCGCGACGAACCCTTCGACGACCTGTTCCGCGAAATCGAACGAATGATGAACGAAATGATGAACGGCGCGGACACGAACGTCGACTTCGCCGCCTCGAGCGACGTCGACAACGGATTCGGGATGGATACCCACGTCGACATCCACGAGACCGACGACGAAGTTCGCGTCGTCGCCGACCTGCCAGGCGTCGAGAAGGACAACATCGAACTCGAGTGCGACGGCAAGACGCTGACCATCTCCGCCTCGAGCGACCACCGCCAGTACGACGAGCGCGTCTCCCTGCCCCAGCGCGTCAACGAACACACCGCCTCCGCAACATACAACAACGGCGTCCTCGAGGTCGTCTTCGAACCCGCAGAGCAGTCCTCGGGGATCAGCCTCGAGTGAGGTCGCCGTCGCGGTCGCCGTCCAGTTGCAGCCACGGTCGCAGTCGAACCGTTTTCACATCGCAGTCGCTCGTTTTTCGGACGCGAACGAACGCAGACGAACCCGGACGCTCGCCGGACCGGAGCACTCACTCGAGCGTCCCGCAGATCGCCGCCGCGAGCCGGTCGTAAAAGTCCGACTCGTACTTGGTCTCCTCGTCGATCGTCGGCCGCGCGTTCGTCTCGTTGACCACCACCCGATCGTCGGTCTCGAGCAGGTCGACGCCGAGAAACGGGATTTCGAGTTCGCTGGCGACGGATTCGGCGAGGTCGCGCAACTCGAGCGGGAGGTCGACGCCGGTCGCCTTGGCGCCGCGGTGGACGTTGTGTTTCCACTGGCCCTCCGAAACGGCCGCGTCGGGGAGCCGTCGCTCGACCGCGCCGACGTACTCGCCCTCAAGGACCATCACGCGGTAGTCGGTCGCGTCGGGGAGATACTCCTGGACGAGAAACGATCGGTCGCCGGTCGCCTGATAGTCGTGGACCAGCGAGAGGTAGTCACAGATTCCCAGAAACGAATCGAGGTCGTGAGCTTTCGCGACGCCGACGCCGCGCGTCGTCGAGTTCGGTTTGACGACGACGGGCGGTTCGAACCGATCGAAGACGTTGGTTAACTCGTCCTCTCCGACGTCGTTCGAGACGTAGACCGACTCCGGCACTGGCAGATCAGCCTGCCCGAGCCGGGCGATCACTTCGGCCTTGTTCCGCGAGGTCAGGACGGTCTCGTGGTCGTTGAGCCACGGTATCTCGAGCAAAGCGTCGGCGACGCCGCCCTCCATGAGTCGCCCCGGATAGACGAACCCCGCGTCGTACTCCTCGCCCGACCACGGCGAATCCGCACCTAGGGGCACCACGCGCTCGCTCGCGGGCACGTGGTGAACCCGTATCCCGCGCTCGGCGAGAGGGGCGCGCATCCGCCGAAACGTCTCCTGATCGTTCGCGACCGCCAGATCGATCATGCTCGAGAATCGGGACGGGAACGGCAAAAAAGGTGCCTCGCCTCGAGCGGTGGTGAATCCCACGCCGGCGACGTCGAGTAACGAACGATATATACCGGTCGTTTCGTTACAGTTTAAACACCGTGATAGACGAATGGTAACGGTTCCCGTCGACGCGATCGTCGACGCCGCGACGACCGTCTTCGTTCTCTCGACGATGCTCGCGATGGGTCTCGAGCTCGCTCCCGCTCAGTTGGTGAACGCGCTCAGGAGGCGACGGCTGCTGGCGAAGTCGCTGCTCGTGAACCTCGTCCTCGTCCCGCTGGTCGCGTACGCTATCGTCCGGCTCATCCCGATGAGCACGGGACACGCGGTCGGAATCCTGTTGATCGCCATGGCGCCAGGTGCTCCCTTCGGCCCGAAGATCGCAGAAATCTCCGAGAGCGACATCGCGTTTGCAAGCGGACTCATGGCCGTCCTGGGGATTCTCTCCGTCGTGTCGGTTCCGGTTACAGCCGCGCTTCTCATCCCTGGCGACGTCACGGCCGATCCTCTCGGAATCGCGCAGTTAGTCGTCGCCGTACAGCTCGTCCCGCTGGTCGCCGGACTCGCTATCGACGTCCGTTACAGAGCCGTTTCCGACCGGCTGTATCCACCGATTCAGCGACTCTCCGACTATTCGTTCGCCTTCTTGCTCGTCCTGCTGGTGGTCGTCTACGCCGACGACATGCTCCGTCTCGTCGGCACCGGGACGCTGTTGGCCTCGAGTCTCATCGTCGTCGCCGCGTTGCTGGCCGGGTACGTCCTCGGCGGACCGACTCGCACCACGCGTGAAGTACTGGCAACGACGACCGCCGCCCGAAACGCCGCGCTCGCGCTGTTCATCGCGACGACGAGCTTTTCCGACCCAACTGTCCTCACAATGGTGCTCGCCTTCTCGTTTATCGGCGTCTTCGTTCCCGTGGCGGTCGCCGGCGCGTGGCGACGACGGCCCCGATCCGATGGCCGTCTCGTGGAAACGTAAGCGACTATAGTAGCCACTGAACGTCGATACGTCCCTGATCGCACGCCGACTGTGCGATCAGTAGATAACCAGTTTCGGTCGAAGCGAGATTACGCGATCAGCTGCTCTTCGCCCTTCTCGACGACGACGCGACACGGCGGCGAGATCTTGTTGTAGGAGCGACGAAGCGCCTCCTTGGCGAAGTCGGCGTCGTCGACGTCACACCAGATCGTGAAGATGCGGTCGCCGGCGTCGATGCGCGCGGCGGTGCCGACGATCTTCCCGAAGGCCTGGCGCATCCCGTCGGAAACACGGTCTGCACCCGCACCCGTCGCCTGCTTGTTCTCGCGGATGACGTGGTGGGGGAACTTCCGGAGGATCATCTTGTAGTTGCCCTCACCGGCGTTTTTCAGCATGTGGCGGTTCGCCGACAGGCGCGAGGCCTCGAGGCTCCCGTGTCGGATCTGAACCTCCTCTTCGGTGACGAGGCTGATCTGAACGGGGTAGTCCTCGGGGTCGGCGCTGATGTCGCCCATCTTGTGCTGTGCAATCTTCGAACCCGGGATCCCAGTAATGTACTCGCGGCGCGTGTAGGCCGGCTTACTGATTTCCCGATACATTGAGGCGGGTTTGTCGGACATGGTTGTGGTTACTTACGAAAACGCAGGCCTACCGTGCGGATAAAGGCTTCGAACCACGTGCCAGGAACGCGGTCGAGAGCGGACGGCACTGGGGTGACGTGCGAATGCTGGTGTGAAAAGAAGTCCCACCAATCGCGTCGGCGACACGCGCCAGCAGGGACCGACCGCCTCAGTTCGTCACGTAGGTATCGCCGCGTTTGTCGATCAGTTCACGGCTCGAGAGGCAGTTCAGGACGCTCAGGATCGTGAGCTTCTTCAGCGTCAGGAGTGCCTCGAGTTCCTCGAGCGTCGCTCCCTCGGTCGCCTCGAGCGAGAGGTAGACGAGTTTCCCCTGCGTGGAGTCGATTTCGGCTGGTAGTCGGCGGAGTTCGGTGGCGGTTGCAGTCGTGGTGACGGTGGTTGCGTGCGATTCCATCGTTCTACCACTGACGACAGCGAGCTCACATATAAACGTGTTGTGGGGAGGGATACATACTGGCTAGTAGATAAATATGCCATTATATGTATTAGCGACCGTGTGGCGCGGGGAACGCTCGAAGATCGGGGACCGACACGCACTGGATCGAACGCACCGCGGCCGGTCGGCGTCCGTAGGCGTTTCGACGTGAGCGGAGTGGATCGGCGCCAGCGATTGCGGTCAGTGGGTTACCAGAACCGGCGAAACGGGACCCCGGCGGCGTGTTTAAGGGGCTTCCACAGGTAGCATGAGGCATGATGAAGAGCTTCAAGATCGGTTCCCTCTTCGGGATTCCGATCAAGTTGGATCTCACGTTCTTGCTCGTGTTGCCGCTGTTCGCGTATCTCATCGGCGTGCAACTCGAGCCCGTCGTCGAGATTCTCAACGTGACGATGGGGGCAGGAATCGACGCCGACGCGCTGACGACCGAGTGGTGGCTGCCGTATCTGGTCGGGTTGATCGCGGCGATCGGCCTGTTCGTCGGGGTCGTCCTCCACGAACTCGGCCACTCGCTGACCGCCCAGCGCTACGGCTTTCCGATCGATTCGATCACGCTGTGGCTGCTCGGCGGCATCGCCGCGCTCACGGAGATGCCCGAGGACTGGCGACAGGAGTTTACGATCGCCATCGCCGGACCGATCGTCTCCGTGCTCGTCGGCATCGGCTCGTACGTCGTCTTTTTCTTCCTGCCCGAAACGTTCGACGGCGCTCGGTTCGTGTTCGGCTACCTCGCCATCCTGAACGTTTTCCTCGCCGTCTTCAATATGATCCCCGCGTTCCCGATGGACGGCGGTCGCGTGCTCCGCGCGTTTCTCGCCCGCAACCAGCCGTACGCGAAGGCCACCCAGCAGGCCGCGAGCATCGGCAAGCTCTTCGCGATCCTGATGGGGCTGTTCGGACTGATTCCGCCGTTCAATATTATTCTCCTGGGGCTGGCGTTTTTCGTCTATATCGCCGCCTCGAGCGAGGCCCAGCAGGTGACGATGAAAGCGGCCTTCCAGGACGTGACCGTCGGCGACATCATGACGCCCGCGGGCGATCTCCACACCGTCGAACCCGACACGACGGTATCGGAACTGATCCAGCGGATGTTCACGGAGCGACACACGGGGTATCCGGTCATCGAACGAGACGCCTACGGCGAGCGGCTCGTCGGGCTCGTGACGCTTACGGACGCCCGCGAAATCGATCCGGTCGAACGCGAAGCGTACACGGTCGAGGACGTGATGACGACCGACCTGAAGACGATCTCGCCGGATTCGGACGCGATGACGGCGATCGACGACATGCGCGAGTCGAACATCGGCCGACTGCTGGTCGTCGACGACGAGGACCTCGTCGGTCTGATCTCCCGGTCGGACGTGATGACCGCCTTCGACATCGTCCAGAAAAGCGGCGCCGTCAATCCGGCAGGCGCACCGCGAGCGCGCGACCAGCCAGACCTGCCGAACTGAGCGGGGACGACGAACCGGCAACATGGTCCGAATCGGCCGTCTCGGGCGCCCAGATCAACATTCTTAACCGCGGCGCCGGCTGAGATCCGCCGATGCCACCGGCCATCGAGACCGTCGATCTCGTGAAAGAATACGGCGAGTTACGCGCCCTGCAGGGGCTCTCACTGACCGTCGAGGAGGGCGAGTTCTTCGGCCTGCTCGGCCCCAACGGGGCAGGGAAAACGACGTTCATCAACACGCTGGTCGGCCTGGTCCGAAAGACCGGCGGCGACGCCCGGGTCTTCGGCCACGACATCGAAGCCGACTACCAGCAGGCCCGCGATTCGATCGGGCTGGCGCCACAGGAGTTTAACGTCGATCGGTTCTTCCCCATTCGGGAGGTACTGATCCACAAGGCCGGCTACCACGGGATTCCCGAAGCGGAGGCCGGAGAGCGCGCCGACGAAGTGCTCAAACGCGTCGGCATCTACGACAAACGCAACGAGCGCTTCGACTGGCTCTCCGGCGGGATGAAACGCCGCTTGCTGCTCGCACGCGCGCTCGTCACCGATCCGGACCTGCTCATTCTCGACGAGCCCACCGCGGGCGTCGACGTCCAGTTGCGCCACGACCTCTGGGACCTCGTCACCGAACTCAACGACGAGGGGACGACTATCCTCCTCACCACCCACTACATCGAGGAAGCCGAGCGTCTCTGTGACCGCGTCGCGATCATGAACGAGGGCCGGAAGGTGACCGTCGCGACCCCCGACGAACTCAAACAGCGTGGCACCGACACCATCTCGCTGCGCCTCGAGTCGTCCGTCACCTCCTCTGCCGCGGCCGACCTCGAGACCGAACTCGACGCCTACGCCCACGACGTCTCGACCTCGCCGGCCGGCGACGGCCTCGAGGTGCGCGTCGACGACGGCGGCTCGACCGCGCCGCGACTGCTGAACGACCTCGAGTCGCGAGGGTACGAGATCGCCGACCTCGAGATCTCTCGCACCTCGCTCGAGGAGATTTTCGTCGATCTGACCCGAAGCGAGGATCGGACGGTGACCCGGTCGTCGGCCTCGAGTTCGAGTGCGGGCGGGACGGACGAGACGGATGCCGACGCCGAACGGAGCGGAGAACGAACCGAGACCGAACAGGAGGGGGTCGCCTGATGCTCTCGGTCGGGTTCCGGGCGCTGTTTCGCCGCGAGGTGTTGCGGTTCATCCGCCGGCCGAAGAACACGTTCATGCCGCCGGCGATCACGAACGTGCTCTACTTCGCCGTCTTCGGGCTGATCCTGGGCGGTCGGATCGACGAGCCGGTCGAGGGAATCGGCTACATCCTCTTTCTGGTCCCCGGGCTCGTCGTGCTCGGGACGATCTCGAACGCCTTCGAGAACGCCTCGTTCTCGATCTTCCACGGCCGCTGGAACGAGTACATCCACGAGACGCTGACCTCGCCGCTTTCCTACGCCGAGATGGTCGTCGCCTACGTCGGCTCGAGCGCGGTCCGCGGACTGATCGTCGGCGTCATCATCGCCGTCATCGGACGGCTGTTCGTCCCGATCTCGATCGAGAACGGGCTGTTCCTGGTCGCGACGATGGTCGTCATCGCCGCGCTCTTTGCCGGCTTCGGGATCATCGGCGGCCTCGTGGCGCGGGACTTCGACGATCTGACGGTGATGAACCAGTTCATCCTGCGCCCGCTCGTGTTCTTCGGGGCCGTCTTCTACTCCCTCGAGATGTTCGACCACGCCTGGCAGGTGTACCTCTCGCTGCTGAACCCGATGGTCTACATGGTCGACAGCGTCCGATACGGCCTGCTCGGCCACTCGGACATGCACTACGTCGCGCCGGCCGCCTACGCCGAGTTCGCCCCCTACGCGTCGCTCGGCGTCCTGACCGTCCTCACCGCGGTCGTCATCGCGGTCGACGTCTACCTGTTCAAGATCGGCTACGGGTTGACCGACTGACGGGGCCGACGACGGCGTTCTGAATACAATTATCACGCTCGCCGACCGCTGTTGTGCCGTGAGCAACTACTGCGAATACTGCGGGGCGTCGCTCGAGCCACGCGCGAATTTCTGTAGCGAGTGTGGCGAGCCGGTCACCGCTGATGAGTGGGGTGCTCGGAGCCGAAGCGCCGGGGCGGAGACGCGGACACACGCACGCAGCGCCGAAGCGGAGCGCAAGAACGGAACGACGCTCGCGGGGATCACGCACGCGCTGGCACTGTTTACGTGGGTTTTCGGTCCGCTGATCGTCCTCGTCGTGACGGACGACGAGTTCGCGGCCGAAAACGCGAAGAACGCGGTGAACTGGCAGCTGATGCTGACGATTTATCTGTTAGTCTCGATGCTGCTCACGGCCGTTCTCGTCGGATTCGTGTTCCTCTTCGTGCTTCCAATCCTCAACATCGTCGTCTGCGTCGTCGCCGCGATCAAGGCCCTCGACGGAGACGCGTGGACGTACCCGGCGACGCCGCGGCTTCTCTAGTGGCGGTCCAAGCCTGAACCGATGGGGCGAATCATGCGGTGTGGTCCGATTCGCCCCATCAGCCGACGGTTGGGACGGTACTAAGCGTGCTGTCCGTCGGCGACCTTGACGACCTGCTTCCCGATGTTCTCGCCCTCGAACAGTCCGAGGAACGCGTCGGGCGCGTTCTCGAAGCCCTCGACCACGTTCTCGCGGTACTGGATGTCGCCGCTCTGAACGAACTGCGAGAGTCGCTGCAGGGCCTGTCCCCACCGCTGCTGGTAGTCGCTGACGAGCAGCCCTTCGACCGTCGCGCGGGTCTCGATGAGTTTGGTGAGCTTTCGCGGCCCCGTCGGCACCTCGGTCTCGTTGTACAGCGCGATCTGGCCGCAGACGGCGACGCGGGCGTCGACGTTGAGCCGCGGCCAGACGGCGTCCGTGATCGGGCCGCCGACGTTATCGAAGTAACAGTCGACGCCGTTCGGACAGGCCTCCTTGACCGCACTCGAGAGGTCGTCGGTCTCCTTGTAGTTGATCGCCGCGTCGAAGCCGAGCTCGTCGGTCAGCCAGTCGATCTTGGCTTCGCTGCCGGCGGTCCCGACGACGCGGGCGCCCGACAGTTTGGCGAGTTGGCCGACCACGGAGCCGACCGCGCCGGCCGCGGCGGAGACGAAGACCGTGTCGCCGGGTTTCGGATCACAGACGTCGTTCAGTCCCCAGTAGCCCGTCACGCCGGGCATACCGAGGACGCCGAGCGCCGTCGAGATCGGGCCGTGATCGGGGTCGACCCGCTGGAGTTCTCCCGCGTCTGCGACGGCGTGTTCGGCCCACAGGAGGTCGCCGGTGACGATATCCCCCTCGTCGTACTCGGCGGCGTTGGACTCGACGACCTCGCCGACGACGCTGGCTTTCATCGGCTCGCCCACGTCCCACGGCTCGGCGTAGGATTCTGCATCGCGCATGCGGCCGCGCATGTAGGGGTCGACCGACTGGTACAGCGTCTTCACGAGGACCTCGTTGGCCTCGGGTTCGGGTCTGTCGACGGTGACGAGTTCGAAGTTCTCTTCGGTCGGTTCGCCGACCGGACGACTCGCGAGGTGCCACTGTCTGGTTTCTGCCATACGCTCACATGATTGCGCCCGTAGGAGAAGATTGGGCTCGCGGAACCGGTCGCCGGAGAGTACGATGCAGCGTCGTGGCGCCCCTCGAGAACCGGTCCCGAGAGTCGAACGCGGGCTCGAGACGACTCACCGACGCAAAATCGGACCGAAGAGCAACTATTTTCATTACTATCCGTGATCGTTCTCCTATGAGCGCCGAACACGACGTGCTCCACGAGCTGCTCGCGGGCAACGAACGCCACGTCGAATCGCTTCCCGACGACTACTTCTCGGCGGTTCAGACCGGCCAACAGCCCGACGTCGTCACGATCTGTTGTTCGGACTCCCGCGTCCCACAGGAGCGAATGTGGGGCGTCGACGACCCCGGATCGGTGTTTACGCCGAGCAACATCGGCAATCAGGTCTGGGACGTAGACGACGGCGAACGGATCGTCGACGGCGGAATGTTGTATCCGATCCACCACGCCGGAACGGACGTCGCGGCCGTCGTCGGTCACACCGGCTGTGGCGCCGTCACCGCCGCCTACCAGGTCGCAACCGGCGGCGACCGCCCCGGCCCGCGCGGCGTCGACAAGTGGGTCGAGCTACTCGTCCCCGTCGTCGAGGACGCCCTCGAGAGCGACCTCGTGGACGCCGAGGCCGACGAGGAGACGGTGATCAACCAGCTCGTCGAGTACAACGTCGACAGGCAGGCGCGATTCCTCCGGGAAGCCGACGAGATCCCGGATGACGTCGACGTCTACGGCTTCGTCTACGACTTCCAGGGCGTCTACGGCAACGAACACGGCCGAACGTACCTCGTCAACGTCAACGGCGAGACCGACCCGGACGCGATCGCCGAACTGATCCCCGAGGAGTACGCGACGGCGACCGACAGCCTCCTCTACTGACCCGCGTCCAGTCGAGACCGACGCGTTCCAGACTCGCACTCGCGTCGAACTCGCAGGCGCGCGCCCGAATCGAACGCCGACGGCCGACGTCGATATCATTTTGTCACCCGCTGCGAAAGAGACGGGTATGCGGGAGTTTCTCGAGTCCGACACGGGCTTTTACTACGCTATCGGCCTCTTCACGATCGCCGTGTTTCTCGGGGCGTTAGCGATGCTCGCGGTCGTCACTCCGGGCGGTATCGGCGCGCTCGAACTCGGCGGACTCGTCGTCGGGTTCGGCCTCTTCATGCTCGTCTACTTCGTCTCGATCACGATCCACCAACTCGAGGACCGCGAGGAACTGTGAGCGACGGAAACTGGCCGTAGTCGAGAGAAACGCCACTCGCCGTCGGCCTATCAACGACCAAACCGAGACGCAGCCTTTATGAGTGTCGGGGCGTTCTCTTTAGAAGCAATGGCGAAAGGAACCGTTGATTTCTTCAACGACACTGGCGGTTACGGATTCATCGAAACTGAGGACGCGGACGAGGACGTCTTCTTCCACATGGAAGACATCGGCGGCCCGGACCTCGAGGAAGGACAGGAGCTCGAATTCGACATCGAGCAGGCCCCCAAGGGCCCGCGCGCGACGAACGTCGAGCGCCTGTAAGGTAGATTCGTAGCGGTATCGGCACTTGATTGCAGTATTTTATATCGGTGAGCGACGGCGCTGGCAGTAGTGATCGATCGGTAGACGTGTCATCGATCAGAACGGAGATGCTATCGACGAGAGGAGCAGCCGTATGACCGTTCCGGCCATTGGTGGCCCCGAACGGCCGATCCTCCTGTTCAATCTCGCACTCGTCCTCGGTGCGCTCGGCGGTGTCTGGTCTCTCTTCGCCCGGCTGCGTCGGGCGCTGTAGCGACCCGGACCGTTTTGCGGATTCGGCTCCAACTCGAAGACATGACCGAACCACTGATCCGCCACAGTAACGAGATCGAGTACGAACCGGTCGAAGCCGCCGACGGCCTCGAGAAGGGCGTCCTCATCGACGGCGAACACGGCGCGCCGAACTTCGCGATTCGGCGGTTCGTCCTCGAGCCCGGCGCCGAGGTCCCCGAACATACGAACGAGGTCGAACACGAGCAATACGTCCTCGAGGGCGAGTACACCGTCGGTCTCGGAGACGAAGAGCACGAAGTCGAACCGGGCGACTCGCTGCTTATCCCGAGCGGGACGGTCCACTGGTATCGCAACGAAGGCGACGAACCGGGCGCATTCCTCTGTGCCGTCCCGAACGGCGACGACGCGATCGAACTGCTCGAGTGAGACGGGCTTCCGAACCGATCACGGCGGTGCTGCTGTCGATCGTTGCACCGACGGTCGCTGCTTCGGCCGAGCGCGTCCGGAGCGGCGACCGTGATCGATCGGTTTCAGCGACCGAAGCGGCGGAGCAGTTATTTCCGGGCGATCGTTGAACCGCCGAGTGACGTGAACGTTCTCGTCGTTCTCGGTCACCCCCGAACCGACAGCTACTGCGGCGCGCTCGCCGAGGCGTACCGCGAGGGCGCCGACGAGGCTGGCGTGGACGTCCGCGAGCTCGCCGTCGCCGACTGCGAATTCGATCCCGACGTCCACGCGGAGAGTCCGGCCGAGCAATCTCTCGAGCCGGATCTGCGGGACGCTCAGCGCGATATCGAGTGGGCGGACCACCTCGTCTTCGTCTATCCGAACTGGTGGGCGACAATGCCCGCGCGGCTCAAGGGCTTCTTCGACCGCGTGTTCGAACCCGGGTTCGCCTTCGCGGACTACGACGAGGGCGAGGGAGCCGGTCACGCGGAGTTACTCGACGACAAAACCGCAGAGCTGATCGTCACGATGGATATGCCGCCGTGGGTCTACCGCTGGCTCTACCGCCGGCCCGGAACGAACGCCATCGAACGCGGGACGCTCGGCTACGCGGGCGTGCGAACCACACGCGTGACGGAACTGGGCCCGATCGAGGGGTCGTCCCTCGAGGAACGCGAGGGGTGGCTCGAGGACGTCCGCGGTCTGGGTCGATCCCTCGAGTCGGGACCCGAATCGACTCGACAGCGGGCGATGCGGAAGGCGACGACGTGGCTCGGCGCGCTTCGATTGCAGTTTCACCCGATGGCCTGGATCGCGTACACGATCGGCGCGCTGGCGGCCGTCGGCTCGACGGCCGTCTTCCAGTCGTCGGCCTACTGGTTCGGCCTCGGATTCCTGTTCTTCCTCGAGGCTGCGACGGTGTTTGCGAACGAGTACTACGACTACGAAACCGACCGAGAGAATACCTTCGCCGGGCCGTTCACGGGCGGCTCACAGGTTCTGGTCGACGATCGACTCTCGTTCGGCGAACTCCGGGTCGGGATCGGCGTTACGGCGGCACTCTCAGCGCTCTTCGGACTGTCCACGCTCGTCGCCGCTGACGGTTCGACGGTCGCGCTCGGCGGCGCGATGGCCGCACTCGCGATTCCGGCGCTCGGCTACACGGTCCCGCCGCTACAGCTGTCCTACCGAACGCTCGGAGAGGTGACCGTCGCCTGGACGCACAGCATCGCCGTCCTCCTGATCGGGTTCGTCGCCGTCGGTGGCTCGTGGCGCACGCCGGAGCCGTGGCTGCTCGGCCTGCCGTACGCCCTTTCGATCCTGCCGGCGATCACGCTCGCGGGCGTGCCCGACGTTGCCGCCGACCGAGCCGCCGGAAAGCGAACGATCGCCGCTCGATTCGGCGTCGACGGCGCCGCCCGATTCGCGATCGTAGCGACCGTGTTGGCCGCCGTGACGGGACTTGCCTGGATCGCCTTCGACGTCGTTCCAGCGGCGTACGGATCCGTGATCGCGTTGAGTACCGTTCACGCGCTCGGACTCTGCTGGCTGCTTCACCGTCGGCTGACCGATGCGACCGGGGCCCAGCAGATCACGACGCTGCTGATCGCGTCGCTGAGCTATCTCACCTGGTTCGCCGTGGTTCCGCTGCTCGAACTGCTCGAGGTGCTGTAGGCGATACTCGAAGATCCGTCGATGGAAACCGAACGCGGAG
Source organism: Natronolimnohabitans innermongolicus JCM 12255 (assembly GCF_000337215.1). Lineage (GTDB taxonomy): Archaea > Halobacteriota > Halobacteria > Halobacteriales > Natrialbaceae > Natronolimnohabitans > Natronolimnohabitans innermongolicus. The sequence continues at coordinate 50,914 of NZ_AOHZ01000047.1, forward strand.
ACCGGATGCCGACCGCCGTAACGGAGCGACCGCGTCAAAACACCCGCAACGGAACGGTGAACGAACGGACGGTAGCCCGAGTCCGAACCGCTCAAGTACGCCACGCTGTTACTCCCGTTCGTGTCGAAGCAGGTCCAGGACGTCGAAACGATCTTCTGCCATCAGACGGGTGACGACTACCTCGTCGTCGTCGAACGCGACGGCAAGCGGCTGTTCCGGGCGAAGCTCGGACTCTCGGAAACGTCCGCGGGTCCCCGTCCGGCGAAGTTTCGCCTGAAAGACGGCTCGAGCGAGGAACCCCGCCAGCCCGACGAGTTCGTCGAACTCGCGCGCCGAGCACAGCGGATCCGCATCTCCGAACAGACCGCCCCCGAGAAGCGCCGCGAACTGACGGAGATGCTCTCGGGCTACCAGCTCGAGGAGAAGACCAAAGCCGTCCGGACCTGTCGCTACTGCGCCTCTGCGGGCCGGTACTCGCCGATCACGACCGAAACGGCGATCAAGGACGACAACGACTGGATCTGTCGTGACTGTGCACGCCAGGAACTCGAGCGCCAACTTTCCTACGCGGGCTCGAGCGGCCGCGTGACGGGTGCGGCGAAAGAACGCCTCGAGGATCTCATGCTCGAGGTACAGGAACTGGATCGGATCATCAACCTCCTCAAGGGGGAGCTGGATCCCGACCTGACGAAGTTCGATACCATCTCCGCGACGACCGACGAGGTCGACCCCGTTCGCGTGGACTCGCTTTCCCTGCATCCGGGCCTGCAGAACTTGCTCGAGGACCGATTCGAGACGCTGCTCCCGGTCCAGAGTCTGGCCGTCGAGAACGGCCTCTTCGACGGCGACGATCAGATGGTCGTCTCCGCGACGGCGACGGGGAAGACCCTCGTCGGCGAGATGACCGGGATCGACCGCGTCTTGAACGGCAAGGGGAAGATGCTGTTTCTCGTCCCCCTCGTCGCGCTCGCGAATCAGAAACACGAGGATTTCGAGGACGAGTACGGCCACCTCGTCGACGTCTCCATCCGCGTCGGCGCGAGTCGGATCACGGACGACGGCAACCAGTTCGACCCGAACGCCGACGTCATCGTCGGCACCTACGAGGGGATCGACCACGCCCTGCGGACGGGCAAGGACATGGGCGACATCGGAACCGTCGTCATCGACGAGGTCCACACCCTCAAGGAAGAAGAGCGCGGGCATCGACTGGACGGTCTCATCTCGCGGCTCAAGTACACGTGTGAACAACGGGCGAAGCAACGGGACGACTACCAAGGAGCACAGTGGGTCTATCTCTCCGCGACCGTCGGCAATCCGGAGGAACTCGCCGCGTCGCTCGAGTCGACACTCATCGAGTTCGAGGAGCGTCCCGTCCCGATCGAGCGCCACGTCACGTTCGCCGACGGCCAGGAGAAGGTCCGCATCGAGAACAAACTCGTCAGACGGGAGTTCGACACCGAGTCCTCGAAGGGGTATCGCGGGCAGACGATCATCTTCACGAACTCCCGCAGACGGTGTCACGAGATCTCCCGAAAGCTGGATTACTCCGCGGCGCCCTACCACGCCGGCCTCGATTACAAGCGCCGAAAGCAGGTCGAACGCCAGTTCGGCGAGCAGGAACTCGCCGCCGTGGTCACGACCGCCGCCCTCGCCGCGGGGGTCGACTTCCCGGCCTCGCAGGTCGTCTTCGACTCGCTGGCGATGGGTATCGAGTGGCTCTCCGTCCAGGAGTTCCACCAGATGCTCGGGCGCGCGGGACGTCCCGACTACCACGACGAGGGGAAAGTGTACGTCCTCGTCGAACCCGACACCGCCTACCACAACTCGATGGAGATGACCGAAGACGAGGTGGCGTTCAAGCTCCTGAAAGGAGAGATGGAGTCGGTGATGACCCACTACGACGAGGGCGCCGCCGTCGAGGAAACTCTCGCGAACGTCACCGTCGGCGGAAAGGCCGCCAAATCGCTCAACGACCGGATGATCGGCGACGTGCCGACGAAACACGCCCTCGGCAAACTGCTGCAGTACGAGTTCATCGACGGCTTCGAACCGACGCCACTCGGGCAAGTCGTCACCCAGCACTTCCTGGAACCCGGCGAAGCCTTCACCCTCGTCGACGGGATCCGAAAGGACGCCCATCCGTACGAACTCGTCGCCGACATCGAACTTCGCGAAACCGAGCTGTAAGCGACTGCAGGTTCGATAGACGGCTGCGGTCTCGAGTCGAGCCGTGTGACACTCGCCGCCACGCACTCTCGGCCGGAACGCTTTTGCTCGACATATCAGCGGCCGGAACGGTAAAGAGCGAGACGCCCCATCGTTGTGACACGCCGGGAGCGCCCGGGAGAGTCATGGACCCTGTCACCCCAGCCGAGATCGATCCACCGGCGAACGTCTTGCTCGTCCACGAGCACCAGTGTGAGACCGACATCTGTGAGTCGCTTTGCCACGGCGTCGACTCGTCGGCGGATCTACGGGTTTCGTTCGCGGACAAACAGCCCGAGCGGCCGGACCCCGACTGCGTACCCGGCCACGTCGGCCTCCTGACCGTCGGCGACGTCTTGCTCGAGGAGACGCCCGACTCGGCGTCGGATTTCGACGCCCCCGTCGTCGTCGATACGGTGCGGGATCCGACCGATCTCGCCGCGATCGGCGTCGCCGTCAGCCGATTCTGCAAACACTGGGCGGACGAGGATCTCGGCGTCTGTTTCGACTCGCTGGATTCGCTCTTGCGACACACGCCGCCGAAGACGGTCTTCGAGTTCACCTACGTGCTCGCGACTCGACTCTCGAGCGTTGACGCGTACGCACACTTTCACTTCGATCCGCGCCACCACGAGGATCGCGTCGTCTCGACGTTCGGGACGATCTTCGACGCGGTCGTCGCCGAGGAGGGCAGCGAGGGATCGGTACCGGAGGCGACCGACGACGAGGTCGCGGCGCTGTTAGCGGAGTGGAGCGAGACCGACGAGGACGGTGCTGCCGCGACCGACGACACCGGTGAATTCGTCTTCGAGCAGGCGATGGCGGCCGAGGCGACCGACGAGGACGTGGCACGGCTTCTGGGGCGGTAGATCGCGCCGGCTGTCGGTGAGCATACAGTCGGTCGGTACAGAGTCGGGGTGGAGGAGAGAGGTGGACGGCGGGAACGAAACTGCGCGTGGCAACGAGAGCGGAAAACGGGAATGCAACGGCGCGGGAGGACTTTTTTCAGGGAACGAACGCGACTCCGAACGCGGCGAGGACGATGACCGCGATCGCGCCGAGGATCCCGCCGAGGGCGACGATCAACAGGACCACGGGCGTGATCGCGATCGAGAGGCCGAAGACGGCGTGGCCGAGGAACAACACCAGCAGTCCGGCGATCGCGTTGACGATGAAGGGAGCGAGTGCGCGGATGAGGGTCGCGGCGATCAGGACGCCGACGAGAGCGAGGACTAACAGCAGGATTTCGATACCGGTCATGTGTCCGGCCGGTATCACGGCGACCGGTAAAACCGTTCGGCTCGTAACGAAACGCTTTATGGGGTGCGGCCAGAAGTAGGGTGTACGGGATCGTGGGTTAGCTTGGTATACTTCGGGCCTTGGGTGCCCGTGACCCCGGTTCAAATCCGGGCGATCCCATACTGTATAAAAGTGAAGCGGCGCGTTTTGCCGCTTCACACTCAGGATTCTCACACCGACCAGCGACCGCCTTCGGGAGGTGGTCGGCGTGACGGTCGCCCCGTGGCCGTCGGCAGGCACCGATTCGACGTGCTGTCACTGCGAAGCACATGTTTCCGACCGATTCTGTCGCGTTTGCGGAGATAACAGCGATCGTGCCCACCGCTGTTCCGAGTGCGATTCCTACCGACGCCTGACCCGCGGGTCCGCAGTTGGAAAAGACGTCTCGATTCCCGATCCGGAGATTGCCGAGGGTCACCACGGAGGTGAGGCCACTGTCTGAGTTCGTCCCGGCCAGCGAACGCTACGACCTCGAGAGTCAGACGCCCATAGCCCATCCAGCCCATCAAGCGACCGACGCCGACGTTCGGCGTGCGCTCGAGCAGCGAGAGGTTCGGGCCGACGACGGACACTCCTCGAGCGGTACTGATCAGTCCGATACGCCACCAAATCCTTGGTTGGTAGAATCGGTAACGGGTTCGAATACATCCGACCCGCATTGGCACCCTTGTGGCCTGCCTATAGGAAGCAGCTTCTCTTCCGAAGCCCGCTTTCCTGCGAATACGGAACTGCACGACCTACATACAATTACCAATTTTTCCACATCGTCTCCGCCTTTCACTCCGCCCTGTAGTTCTCGAACAAGCATAAACAGCCCGTCAGAATCCCGAGACTATCCGATCATCTGGTCAGTACATACGGGTGGTGATCGATGAGTCGCCTCGTCGACGGCGACGAGTGCGAGCGGTGTGAGGACGTATCGGTTCCCGCAACCCAGCGGCTCTGTTCAAGTTGCGCTCGAGAGATTCGGCGCGCTCGAGGAGGTCCGTCGTGGGTTCGCGACGCTCGGCTCTCGAGAGTCCGAAGGCCAGCGGTGACGCCCTGAAGCGGAGATCGTGCAGACGGTCGACGCCCTCGAGTACGTCAGTGATCGGATCGCCACCTGGCACGACGCGCGGACAACGGCCGTCCTCGAGGCGAGCCGATCGCTGCCGTTCTACGGCATCGTTCTCGTCGAACCCGAGACGGCGATCGATCGACGCGCGGACGCTTCTACGTCAAGCTCCAGGCGCACTGTCAGCTCCTCGAGGCGGGCGGGATGTACCTGTTCGTGGTCTACCCGCCGCGACCGGGATTGCCCCAGGTCGCCCGCGCGATCGTGCCGGCGACGCTCGTCGACGAGTTGCTGTCCGGCCGATGGTACGAGGTCGGCGGCTCGCGGTCGGAACAGGAGGTCGCGAAGCTGACCTGGTCGCACGTGATCGATCCGGCGGGCGTCGACCCGTCGGTGACCGTGGATGGATCGCGATGAGCGTCGACGCCGATCGCGACCTCGAGGGCAAACTGGCGAGCGCGAGCGCTGGCCGCCGAGGGATTCCGGTCGACGCGATCTGCGTGGGCTGTGGGCGGACGCACGTCAAACGCGCTAGTCCCGAGGAGATGGATCAGCACCCGCAGGTTGATCCGACTCCCCTCGAGGCGAGCGACTGCACGTCGTTCACGCACGTCTGCTACCGCTGTGGCGGCGCCGAGTGGTGGAATCCCATCGCCGTCCTCACCGGCCTCCTCGAGTGCGACGACCTCACGCACGAGCAGCGCCGAGGGATCGCCGAGACGCTCTCGACGAGAGCGACGACGTTCGATGTAGAACAGGCAGCAACCGTCGATCACATTAGCACCACTGGGAGGGGACAATCTTGTTGTGGAGCGCTGAAGGCGCAGAGTACGTCTGCGTATCGGTCACGAATTGATTTGTCACCCGAAGCCCGAACTACAGTTGTGGCCAAAGATCAGTTGTGGCCAAAGATCAATTCAGCTACGAGCCGATAGGAGTAATCCGGACACCTTTCGAATCACCAGATGGGATGCCTATCCAACCGGTCGGAGACGCTGCTGTGGAGGGGACTATCGAACTCAAAGAAGCGTACGCAGATGGACTCAAAGATCTCGACGGATTTACGCACTGTATCGTATTGTATCATTTCCATGTGTCTGACGACACTGCCCCTCTGGAGGTCGAACCGTTCCTCGATGACGAACAGCGGGGAATATTTGCTACACGAGCTCCGCAGCGGCCGAATCCAATCGGTCTCTCTGTTGTCGGGATCGAATCGATCAAAGAAGAAATGGTAACCGTCACCGGTATCGATGTCGTCGATCAGACACCATTGCTGGACATTAAGCCATTTGTTCCAGAGTTCGACGTTCCATCTGACGCCGATACCGGGTGGCTCACCGCTTCGGAGTCAACGATTCGATCAAAACAAGCTGACGAACGGTTTCTTTGATGGATTTTTACTCTGTACTTGTCTCGAGTTTTACGGCCAATTTGAACGTGGAAATCGGGACCTGCCTACTGTTAGAAGATATCACTAATTCCAATCTTGGCTTGCTTGGTCCCGCGGTGATCGCCGCCACCGCGCCAACGCAGTAGCGGGAGATCGCTCGAGCGACCCATCTTGTCCTGGACGACAGTACAACCGCTTCTGCCGCGTGGACGGTAGACGACGAAACAGTCCCAGCCGTTCGCTCGCCGAAGCTTCTCGTGGTACTCTCGATAGATCTTGAGGTTCCCCGGCTGGCCGTCGCTGTGCTCGAGCACGGTGCTCTTGATCTCGTCGGGCGTTCCGTTGCCGAACCTGGCGTCATGCCGGCTGGCCCGCCCGAGCTCAGTCGTCTCCCCCCTACCCGACAGACGAGTCGGTCGGCAGCACGAACTCCCGGCTGCCGCAGTCACAACCGTCCGGGCGTCCGATGCTCCGAACCGTCCCATCCGGCGTTACGTTGCCGGCACAGATAGACCCGCAGTCGGCACAGATGACGATCGTCCGCTGGCTCTCGTTCCGATTCATAGCGTGCTGTACGACGACCGTACGCGCTCACCCTATAACTCGAGTCGCTTCGTTCACACCGGTTCAATAGTTACGACTGTTCAGTGAACCATTTACTCCGGTATCCATGAGGGTACAGATCGAAAACAGCGTACGGAACGGTTCGAGTCGACACGCCGAGCGATACAGCGGCCGACGGCCGGCACCGCGAACCCGTCGCCTGTAGAGACTATCAATGCAAGCCGAACGGCTTCCCCGCTGGTACGAGTTATCCCGTCCGTATGGCGTCTCCTCGAGGAGGTCTCCAGTCACGCGTCAAGCGCTGGCTCGTCAACGGGATCGCGCTGACGATTCCGCTCGTGATCACGCTCATCCTCCTCATCGTCGTCGTGGATTTCGTCCTCGGAATCATGGATCCGGTCGTTCAGGGCGTCATTTACGTCTGGCCGAACGACCCGCCGACGGTGATCGTCCAGTCGGCGACGCTGCTGTCGTTGGTCGCGTTCTTTTTGCTGGTCGGTATCGCCGCCGAGTACACCCCGGGACGGTACATCTCCCAGCGCGTTCACGCGACGATGGAGACGATTCCCGGCGTCAGTGCGATCTACGAGAGCATTCGCCGGGCGAGCAAGCTCCTGGTCGACGACGATACGGATCAGTTCAAGGACGTCAAACTCGTCGAGTTTCCCCACCGAAACGCGTACATGCTCGGCTTTCTCACCGCTGAGACGCCGCCGGTCGTCGAAGAGCGCGTCGACGACGAGGCGATGGTGACGATTATGGTTCCGCTGGGTCCGAACCCGACCACCAATGGGTTCGTTATGCACATGCCCGAAGAACGCGTCCACGACGTCGATATCACCGTCGAGGAAGCGATTCGTTCGATCGCGACGCTGGGCGTCGCCTCCGACGGACTCGGGGAAGACTCCCGCGTGGAGCGACGCTCGCGGTAATCGACGCTCGGCGGAAACGCCACCACTGCTTCGCTACGTATCTGCTCGATGTCGTGACGTTCACCTCAGATACCAAAACAGATTGGCCGTACATACATACTCGAGGGAACGAAATGAGACACCGTGGCCACGGCGGCTCGGACTACAGGGATCCGGCGTGTGTGGCCCGGCGTGAAGCGCCGCGGCCGAACTCAACAGGCGACGTGGCCCCGCAATACCGATCACCACCTTCTGTAATGTATCTGTGCCGAGCGACAGCGTCGACCCTCTCCGTGAACCGACGCTCGAGGGCCGCGACCAGTTCGGCTCAGTTCAGTTTCGCCCCGCTTTGCCCACATTTATACCGCGTGGCGCCCCTATGACAGTGCAATGGCGCAAGCGGGAAATACGGAACTCGTCGACGCATTCGAGCAGTTCTTCCGCAACTACTACGACAACGAAATCAAGCAGCTTGCGCAGCAGTATCCCAACGAGCAGCGCTCGCTCCACGTCGACTGGCAAGATCTCTACCGGTACGATCCCGACCTCGCCGACGACTTTCTGAATCAGCCCGAACAGCTCCAGCGCTACGCCGAGGAGGCGCTGCGACTCTACGACCTCCCGATCGACGTCAGCCTCGGACAGGCCCACGTCCGGATCCGGAACCTTCCCGAGACCGAGACACCCGAGATCCGGGAGATCCGCGCCCGCGATATGAACTCGCTGGTGCAGGTCCACGGCATCGTCCGGAAGGCCACCGACGTCCGCCCGAAGATCGAGGAAGCCGCCTTCGAGTGCCAGCTCTGTGGCACCCTCTCCCGCGTTCCCCAATCGAGCGGCGACTTCCAGGAACCCCACGAGTGTCAAGGCTGTGAGCGACAGGGCCCCTTCCGCGTCAACTTCGACCAATCGGAGTTCGTCGACTCCCAGAAGCTTCGCATTCAGGAGAGCCCCGAAGGACTGCGCGGCGGGGAGACACCCCAGGCGCTCGACATCCACGTCGAAGACGACATCACCGGCGAAGTCACCCCCGGCGACCACGTCTCTGCGACCGGCGTCCTCCGCCTCGAGCAACAGGGCGACGGTCAGGACAAATCGCCCGTGTTCGACTTCTACATGGAGGGCATGTCCGTCGACATCGACGAAGAGCAGTTCGAGGACATGGACATCACCGAGGAGGACAAAGCGGAGATCGTTCGCCTCTCCTCGAACGATGACATCTACGAGAAGATGGTCGCTTCCATCGCGCCCTCCATCTACGGCTACGACCAGGAGAAACTCGCGATGATCCTCCAGTTGTTTTCGGGGGTCACGAAGGAGTTGCCGGACGGCTCGAGGATTCGCGGTGACCTGCATATGCTGCTTATCGGGGATCCGGGTACCGGTAAGTCTCAAATGCTAGGGTATATCCAAAATATTGCACCTCGATCCGTATACACCTCTGGGAAAGGTTCGTCCTCGGCGGGTCTCACCGCCGCTGCCGTTCGCGACGACTTCGGCGACGGCCAGCAGTGGACCCTCGAGGCTGGCGCACTGGTCCTCGCCGATCAGGGAATCGCGGCGGTCGACGAGCTAGATAAGATGCGGAGCGAGGATCGAAGTGCCATGCACGAGGCCTTAGAGCAACAGAAGATCTCCGTCTCGAAGGCCGGCATCAACGCGACGCTCAAGTCCCGCTGTTCGCTGCTGGGTGCGGCAAACCCCAAGTACGGTCGTTTCGACCACTACGAGCCGATCAGCGAGCAGATCGACTTAGAGCCCGCCCTGATCTCCCGGTTCGACCTGATCTTCACGGTGACCGACCAGCCCGACGAGGAAAAGGACAAGAACCTCGCCGAGCACATCATCACGACCAACTACGCGGGCGAGTTGACCACCCAGCGCGAGCAGATGAACCAGATGGAGGTCACCCAGGACGAGATCGACGAGATGACCGATCAGGTCGATCCCGAGATCGACGCCGAACTCCTGCGCAAGTACATCGCCTACGCGAAACAGAACTGTCACCCGCGGATGACGGAGGCGGCCCGGGAGGCGATCCGTGACTTCTACGTCGATCTTCGCTCGCAGGGGACCGACGAAGACGCCGCCGTCCCGGTCACGGCGCGAAAGCTCGAGGCGCTCGTTCGCCTCTCGGAAGCGAGCGCTCGCGTGCGGCTGTCGGATACGGTCGAGGAACACGACGCCGAACGGGTGATCGAGATCGTCCGCTCGTGTCTGCAGGATATCGGCGTCGATCCGGAGACGGGCGAGTTCGACGCGGACATCGTCGAGGCCGGAACCTCGAAGTCCCAGCGCGACCGGATCAAGAACCTGAAGCAACTGATCAGCGACATCGAAGAGGAGTACGACGAAGGGGCGCCGGTCGATATCGTCCTCGATCGGGCCCAAGAGGTCGGCATGGACAACTCCAAGGCCGAACACGAGATCGAGAAGTTGAAGCAGAAAGGCGAGGTCTACGAGCCGAGTACCGATACGCTCCGGACGACGTAGTCGGTTCTCGGATCCAGTTCGGTCGAATACGGCCTTACGGCTCCGTTGAAATCCTCAATGGATGATAAGTACTGACTGCTGAATACAGCGGCTGCATACAGTCGGTGAGGGGTTTTTGAGCGACAGTCCTATCATCGGACTACCGTTTCAGCAGGAGGTCTGTGGCACCGAGACTGGCGGTAGTGTTGACGGCGCACCAGAATCAAGCGTATTTATCGTATAGTGGCCCCGCAAGCAACATAATCCCTCCAATAGCCGTCAGATACAACCCGATACCAGTGTCAACTAACATTTCAGCATTTTCCGGTGGATTTTCGTCAACACCCATCCACGGATCGTTAATATACCCCATCGCAAGAAATGCAACAAATACACCAATCAGCGTGACACCGATCCAGGTTTTTCGACCCCAACTGCCGAGACGAGAACGCCCAACAACAACAACCGCGACGACAGCCAGTATCAGCGTGAAGACGCCATCGCCATCGATCCCAGAATTACTAATTGATGATCCCAGAAACTCCACAGAGAACCACGGAAGGAAAGCCCCGATAATCGTAATACCCCCACCGGCAAGCCCCAACTTCTTTCCAAGTGAAATCTCGGAGAGATGGCTCCAGGACGGCTGATCTGTTGGTTCTGATCCTACCTGCGATGTTTCGCTCGTTTGTGACGATTGGGCTTTGGTAGGCGGGTCCGATGGCTGCTGCTGTGGTCGCTCCCCCTGTAAGGGCCGCTGTGGTCCCGTTTCGGACTGGCCATTTTCTGCTTGGTGTGACTGATGACTTTTGGAATCCTGCGATGGATCCAATTCAGCACCACATTCGCTGCAGAAGCGGGACGCTGGCTCGATCTCGGTTCCGCAATTCCGACAGTATGACACGAATATGAAAATACATTATATCGTGAAAAGGCTACTGGCGGATCAGGCCAAACTGTCATCTCCCCTCACAGTGGGCAGATCCACTAAATCGTACTGGTTAATCCTTACTTTAAATATAATATAGTCTCTGTGCAACAAATACGTTCTATATTCAGCAAGACAGCTGGAATATCTCTTTGGTTGAATGGTTCAGCAAAGCTGGCCTTGCTGGTCGTTAGTGTCCCTGATCGTGAGGGTTCATCGCCGTGCCGTAGTTCTCGGCGTGGTCGGTGTAGTCGATGAATCGCGGCGCATCGGGATCGAACGGCCGCGCTAAGCTCTCGAAGGCTTTCTTCTTGTCCCAGCCCTGGAGTTTGCCGACCGCCGATTTGTCCTCGAGGTCGTGATAGTCGAGTTTCGGCTCGGTGAGGTCCCACGCGTTCATCCCCTGTTCGGTGCGGAGGATGACGCTCGAGTACTCGTCGCTCGAACCGACGGAGCCGACGGTGATGTCCGAACAGAAGCCGGTGAAGTCGGCACACTCGTCACAGCCCTTGAGCGCGGCGTCGTGGAAGTTCTCGACGTCTTCCTCTACGATCATCTCGCCGTCGTGATCGTAGACCATCAGCTTGCCGTGGAGGACGTCCATCTTGCCGATTTCGTCGGGCGAGACGTCGCGTTTCTCCTCGAGTTGCTCGCCGATGAGGCTGTAGTAGTTAAAGTTCTTCGTACACATCAGCGAGATCGTGTACTCGACCGCGCGGATGCCCTCGTTCTGTTTCTGGTAGTCCCACTCGAAGTCCTGGAGCGCGCGGAGGCCTTCGATCTCGCAGGGCGTCCCCACGAGCGCGAGCGCGAGGTCGTCCCAGTCTTTGTCGGGAAGCTTGTGCTCCCACTGTTTGAGGTCGAGGTTCCCCAGTGCGAGCGTCTGGTTGTAGACGGTGCCCGCATTCTCGATGAGTTCTTCTTCCGTGGTCGCGAGGAAGCTCTCGGCTTTCCAGGGTTCGTCCTCGGATTCGGTTGCGATCAGCGCGCCGTCGATCTCGCCTTCCTCGAGTAACGTCGCGAGGATGCCGGTGACGACGCCGCCGTCCTGAGCGGCGTCGGTCCAGTCGTCCTCGACCGTCGCGGAGAACTCCGTGATCGGGTCGCCGGCGCCTTTGACGTTGTCATCGCCGCCGGTGATCTTCCACTGGCGTTCGTACCGGAGGCCGCCGCGGGGACAGAAGTCCCAGCAGAGCGAACAGCCGGTACACATCTTGACGAGCTTTGGAAGGTCGTCCTCGCCGACGCCGATCGAGTCGGAGGGACAGGCGGCGACGCAGGTCCCACACTGGATACAACGGCCGTCGCCGATGACGGCCTCGTCCAGTTCCATGAACCAGGTCTTCTCGTCGGGCGTCTCGATGTCGTTCATCTCCGAGCGGATCGAGTACTCCGGCGTGTCGAGGTCGACGCCCTCGGGAACGCCGACGCGCGTGTCGGGGGCGTCGTCGTAGACGTCCTGGCTCACGTTCTCAGCGGGCTCGGTGAACTCGATGTCGCCGAGTTCGCCCGTCTCGTCGACGTTTGCAGCGCCCGCTCCGTCCGCGGCGATGCGCTTCTCGCCGCTCGAGTCAGCGTCGGCCGCGGGAGCCGTCTTCTCGCCGCACGTACAGGTGTCGGGCGAGCAGCTCTCGCCCTCACCGCCGGCGTCGATGGCGCCGTCGCGGGCGTGCTCGCTTCCTTCGCGGGAGCGCGGCGCAGCGCTGCCAGCGTCGGGGAACCGAACCGCTTCGTCGTCGTCGTCCGACTCCGGAACGCCCGGGAAATTGCGCTCCGAGGACCCGCTTCGCTCGTCCTCGCGGCTCGCGTGTCGCTTCTCGCTCGAGTTCCCGGGATCTTCGCGTCGCTTCGATCCCGCTGCTCCCGCTCGCTTCTTCGAGGACTCGCTTCGCTCGTCCTCGCGGCTCGCGGTTTCACCGCTCACTTTGTCCGAGACCTCCCTTCGGTCGGTCTCGCTATCAATCCCCATGGGCAACACCTCGTGCGACCGGGGCGTCGGCCCCTTGCATGATCCGTCGGAGTCGCTCGTTGTCGACGCGGCGGGTCCACTCGTAGAACCGCTCGCCGTCGTCGCGCTCGTCGCCGTAGGCCTCAAAGAGTTGCTCGAGCGCCGGAAGCACCGACTGTGCGGGAACGGCGTTCTCTACCCAGTCTACGAACTCGTTGTCGGCGCCCAGTGAGCCGCCGAGCCCGAAGTCCATCCCCTCGACGATGTTGTCGCCTTCCTCGTTGGTGCTGTTCTCGTCCTCGAGTTTGACGGTCTCGCCGCGGAAGCCGATGTCGGCGATCTGGGGCTGGGCACACGAGGCCGAGCAGCCGGACATGTGCATCCTGATGGCGTCGATATCGTCGGGGACGTCGATACGTTCGTCGAGTTCGCGGGCCCAGCGTTTGGTTCGTTTCTTGGTCTCGATGATCGCGTAGTTACAGAACTCGTTGCCCGTACAGCCGACGGCGCCCCGCGAGAACGCACCGGGGTCCGGCTGGTAATCCTGGGCGAACGGCTCCGCCAGCAGGTCCTCGACGTTCTCCTCGGGGATGTGCGTGATGAGGAAGTTCTGGTCGGTCGCGAGGCGGACGGAGGCGTCCTCCGTGCCGTACTCCTTCGCGGCGCGAGCGGCCTCGGCGAACTCCTCGCCGCCCATGCGGCCGGCGATGACGTTGAAGCCGACGTACGTGAGCCCGTCTTGCTTCTGGTCGTGGACGCCGACGTGGTCGCCCTGGTAGCCCTCCGTCAGCCCCTCGCCGCTTTCGGGGAGGTCGACGGTACAGCGGTCGCGGACCGCCTCCTCGAACGCCGAGGGGCCCATCTGCTCGACGAGGTAGCGCATGCGACAGACGCCGCGGTTGTTGCGGTCGCCGAGTTCCTTGAACGTCTGGGCGACGGCGCGACAGAACTCGACGGCGTCCTCGGGCTCGATGAAGACGTCGAGTTCGGAGGCCATCCGCGGGCCGTCGGAGAGGCCACCGCCGACGCGGGCGTGGAAGCCGTAGTGGTACTCGCCGCCCAGTTCTTTCTTCGCGGGAACCAGGCCGATGTCGTTGATCTGGGACTGCGCGCAGTCGTGGGCACAGCCCGTGATTGTGAGCTTGAACTTCCGTGGCAGGTTCGCGTACTCGCGATTGCCCGTGAAGAACTCCGAAACGGCGTCGACGACCGGTTGTGCGTTGAAACACTCGTGGTCGCTGATGCCGGCCGCGGGACAACCCAGTACGTTCCGGGCCGAGTCGCCACAGCCCTGGACCGTCGTCAGGCCGACCTCGTCGTAGCGGTCCCACATCTCCGGGACGTCCTCGATCCGGATCCAGTGTTTCTGGATGTCCTGTCGGGTCGTGATATCGAGGTAGGCGTCGCCCCAGAGTTCGTTTTGCTCCTCGCCGCCGTACTCCTCGGGAGCGACGGCCAGGTCGTCGGTCACTTCACCGATGACCGCGGCCTGCTCGGGCGTGAGCTTCCCGCCCGGGACCTTCGTCCGGATCATGAAGTATCCCTCCTGTTTCTGGGCGTACATGCCGGCCCACTTCAGGCGCTCCCACTCGCCGCCGCCGGCGCGCTCTTCGATTTCCTCGAAGGAAAGTCCGTCCTCGGCGTACTCGTAGACGTCGTCGATGACGTCGAGGGGGTGTTTGTTCTGCTTGTACTGCTCGGTCGTATTCACTCGAACCACCGCCGGCGAGCGGCGCTGTCGTCCGACGTGGCCGTACCGTCACGAAAGACCATGGTTGTCAGGTCGACACGTCCCATTCGTAAACCACCCGGCAATGGGGCGAATCGTGACGACGGTCGTTCGATCCGGCAAATAGCCCCGCATTTTAACGGTGGTTCGCTCGAGTGGTCTGTGAGACAGTCTCAGTGATGCCGAAAAACGGGACAACACAGTTCGGTCGGCCGCCAGGCGTCGTCGATAGCAGAAAGGATAGCCGGTACCGAACAGTGATCGACGTCGAGTGTGACCCACTCAGTCGAAACAGGCGACCGGCTCGCCACGCTGTCGAGGGTCGGGATCGAGTTCGGCCTCGTCCGCAAATCCGTCGTACCGTGCCCGAAGAACGATATTCTCGTCGACGTAGTAGGTGACTCGGGCGAGTCGGTTTGAACGCGGAGAGGCCTGTCGAAGCTGGGTCGTCAGTTCGTACGTGATCGAGACGAGGACGGCCTCGCGGTCAGTTTCCTCGTCGTCGTCGATCAGTTCCGACTCTCGGTCGTCGAGCTGGAACTCGAACTCGCGGGTCTCGGAGCCGTACTCTGCTATGTAACCGTTGCGCCGATACGCCGCTTCGAATTCCTCGACGAACTCGACCGCGTCGTCGGAGAGCGATGCCAGTCGTTCGGGGTACGACGCCGGCTCGAGGGCCGCGTCGTCGTCGGACGGAGACGGTTCCGGGCGTTCGACATCGTCGCAGTCGTACTCGTCCGGCGAGACGGTATCTGCGGTCGTCTCGTCGGAGCTCGTGAATTCGAAACAACCAGCAAGCGCAATCGAAACCGGAAGCGCCGACGCGAGGAGGGTGCGACGAGAACGAGGTTCGCGCATACCGTAATGTCAGAGATTGATTATATGTACTTTTCGTATTCGATCGCCGACAGGTCAGCGTTAAACCGCAGAATGCGGTCAGGAATCGAGCCGCGGCGCTTTCGTCGAGTCGTCCGACAGTGATCGGACTCGCGGTCGCGAAAAAACCGAACCGCGTTACTCCTCGTTCGACCTGAGCAGTCGATCGACCATCTCGTCTGGGTCGAACGGTTCGATGTCGTCGTACCCCTGGCCGACGCCGAGGAAGAGGATCGGCTTCCCGGTAACGTGGGCAATCGAGATCGCCGCGCCGCCGTTGGAGTCGGCGTCGGCTTTCGTCAGGATCGCGCCGTCGGTTTCGGCGGCGTCGTTGAACTCGCGAGCCCGGTTGACGGCGTCCTGGCCGGCTACGGCTTCGTCGACGAACAGCGTCATATCCGGATCGACGACGCGATCGATCTTCTCGAGTTGGTCCATCAGCCCCTCGTCGGTGTGGAGGCGACCGGCGGTGTCGCCGAGGACGATATCGATGTCGTTGGCTTCGGCGTACTCGACCCCGTCGTAGAGCACCGCAGCGGGGTCGCCACCCTGTTCGTGGGTGATGAGCTTCGTATCGAGGGCCTCGGCGTGCTCTTCGATCTGCTCGTTGGCACCCGCACGGTAGGTGTCGCCGTTTGCCATCACCGACGAGTAGCCCCGCTCCTCGAAGTAGCGGCTCAGTTTGGCGATCGAAGTGGTCTTTCCGACGCCGTTGACGCCGGTGAAGACGATCGTCACCGGTTTCTCCGCCTCGGCGATGCGCTCGTCGAAGTCGAACTGCCCGACGCTGATCACGTCGTAGATCGCGTCGGCCAGCGCGTCCTCGACGACCTCGCCCGTCGAGGTCGTGAAGGTCCGCGTCTCGCCGACCAGTTCGTCGCGGATGTTGTCGAGGATCTCCTCAGCGACGCCCATCTCGACGTCGCTCGAGAGCAACGCCATCTCGAGTTCGTGGAGCGGCCCCTCGAGGTCTTCCTCCTCGATGACGAACTTCCCTTTGACGAGCGAGCGAGCTTTGGTCCCGATGCCGGTACCGGCTTCGTCGTCGGTATCGGCTTCGGGCGCTTCGGCCGTCTCGTCCGCCGGAGCGTCGGCCGCCGATTCCGCCGTTTCGGACGCTGTCGCTTCGGCGGCCTTCTCGCGCTCGATCATCCCCTCGAGGTCGAGCCCGCCGCTGTCGGCGGCTTCTGGTTCGGGCTCGGGTTCAGTATCGGGCTCGGACTTGGTTTCCGATTCCGGCTCCGCCGCAGCCGTTTCCGCCTCGGGTTCAGTACCACGCTCGCTCTCGGTCGGCGCTGTCGTCCCGGCCTCGAGTCCGCCTTCGGCGGGTTCGTCGTCGGCGCCGCTGGCGGCCGTTTTACCGGTGGTATCTGGGGCTTCCGGCGTCGGTGCGGACGCCGCGTCCGTCCCGTCGGCGTCGGCCGACGCCTCCGGTACCGACTCCGCCTCGCTGTCGGCGTCGGGTTCGGGCTCCGGTTCGGAGTCGGATTCGAATTCGGAGTCTGCGTCGGATTCGGCGACGTCCGCCGACGCATCGGCCACCTCGGCGTCTGCATCGTCGAGTTCCTCGTCCTCGACCGCCTCGACGTTCTCCTCGGCGGCCTCTTCGGCGTCTTTCCGGAAGCTCCCGAGTTTCTTCTTCAGGTTGTCAAACATGGTAGACGTGGTGGTCGCCGTTACTCGTCGGCGTCAGGCTGGCCCTGCCCCATCTGCTGCATCTGCTGTTGCATCGCCTGCTGCTGGAGCTGCTGTGCCTGCTGTTCGAGCTCGCTGCTCTCGGTCTCGAGTTCGGCGATCTCCGAGTTAACCTCGTCGATGCGGTCGTCGAGGTTCTCCTTTTTGCTCTCCAGGGTGTCGACGGCGTCGTCTTCCTCGAGTTCCGCGGCGTAGTCGGCGCCGAGTTCGACGATCACTTCGTCGATGTCCTCGATGCTCGCACGGAGGTAGGCGCCGCCGCCGATCGGCACCTGCACCGTCGAGTCGGTGTCGAGACTGTCGAGCGCC
Organism: Natronolimnohabitans innermongolicus JCM 12255; assembly: GCF_000337215.1. GTDB lineage: Archaea > Halobacteriota > Halobacteria > Halobacteriales > Natrialbaceae > Natronolimnohabitans > Natronolimnohabitans innermongolicus. Next base: position 68,300 of record NZ_AOHZ01000047.1, read on the forward strand.
TCGATGGCCTCGTCGGTCTCGGTTTTCTGCTGCTGGATGGCCTCGACGTTCTCGTTCAAGGCTTCGATCTGTTCTTCGATCTCCTGTAGCTCCTGGGACAACTGCTGTAGCTGTTGTTGACTCATTGGGTGACCTCCTCGAGTTCGATCTGCGTCCGCTTGAGCCCGTGTTGACTGCCGAGTCGAGAAAGGACGTATTCACGGGCGACGTCCTCGTTTTCGGCATCGACCGTGGTTTCGAACTCCGCCTGACCGTCGCGGGCCTGAAACCGGCCGGTGACCGTAAACTGACTCATGGCTACCACTCCGGCAGGCAGTCGGAAGAATGTTCCTTTCTCTCGAGGCCAGCGAGGCCGCGACGGCGATCGATTCGGGTCGATCGGCGGCCGTCTCAGATCTGGCCCGGCTTCCGGCCGGTCGTCCCGCCCATCGCCGCACTCGAGGAGCGCTTCGATTTCGTGATCGCGTCCGGGTCGATCCCGTCGAACTCCTCGGGAAGGTCGCCGTCGGTCGCGTACTTGTACAGCGCGGTCTTCGCGATCGCGACGGCGGCGTTCTGGATTACGAGCAACGCGCCGACGACGAGCAGCGTGGGGGCGATCGTGTAGACGATCACCGACGCCGGATCCGCGGCCAGGAGGAGGGGCGCGCCGATGCCGGCCGCGAGCGTCAGAAGGATCAACGGTAGGATCACGAGACCGATCCCGAGCGTGACGCCGCCGGTCTCGCCCCAGGTCTCGCGGAAGGTGGTGATGCTCTCACGAAGCGACTGTCGAACGCCGCCCTCCTGGAAGACGATGACGGGAACGATGAAGAACGTCATCATGAACCAGGCGGCGCCGGTGATCATCCGGACGAGCTGGGCGCCCCAGCCGTCCTGACTCTCGAGGGCGCGGAAGATCATCCCGACGACGGCGCCGACGACGCCCCAGGCGAGGATCGTCCGTTTGGCCCGCCAGGCACCAGCGAGTCCGCTTCGGAGGCTCGTCTGCTCGCCGGCGAACAGTTCGCCGACGGAGTAGACTAACGCGGCGCTGAAGAACGTCGCGATGGACGTCGCGGCGAACATCCCGAGAAACGACACGACGAGACCGAGCACCGTAAATGTCGTCTCGCCGGTGCCGTCGGCGAGGCCGGCGACCTGATCGAGGGCGGCCAGGCCGAACGTCGTCCCCAGCAGAGCGGCGGCGACGCCGACGATGAGGACGCCCATCCCGACGACGAGCGCGAGCCCGTACAGCAGCGGGAACGCCAGCAGCCACTTTTCGCGGCGGAGCACGCCGAGCGATGCCTTGGCGATTGCGAACCCGGTCTTGAACCGAGCGAGTATGGATTGGAGGGCCATTCGTGTGCGATAGGTGTATCTACCAGAACATAACTCTTGGTGACATGATCCCGGGAGAGCAGGGACGAGAGACACCGCCACGTGGGCCGCGCAATTTCGACGGTGCCCCGACGAGGTGGCAAACGGTATCCGGATCGACGACGAACCGACGACCATGAGCGAGCGCGATCCCGCCGACCTGTTACCGAGCGAGCGAATGCGAACGCAGGCCCTCGAGGGCGACATCACCCAGATCCACCGGGGCCACCAGTACGCCGACGAGGGCGATACGTTCGCCGTCGAGGACACCACCTTCGAGGTGACCGACGTCACCGAACGAACGCTCGGCGATCTCACCGACGAGGACGCGCGGGCAGAGGGAATGGACGACCTCGAGGCCTATCGCGGCCTACTCGAGCGCGCCCACGACAATTTCGAGTGGGACGACGAGAGCGAGGTCGTCCGTCATCGGTTCGAGCCGCGGTAGCGCACGGTCCCTCGAGAGCGAAGGAGTGGGAATACCTAACACGCTGGGCTGCGACAGCGCTCGTATGCGCGTCGCGGCGTTCACCACCGACGATTCCACCGACCTCGAGATACTCGACCGATCCGATCCGACGCCCGCCAGCGGGCAAGCCGTCGTCCGCGTCGAGGCGGCGGCGCTCAATCACCGCGATCTCTGGACGATCAGAGACGACCGACTCGAGCGCGACGACTTGCCGTTCGTTCCGGGCGGCGATCTGGCCGGCACCGTCGTCGAGACCGGACCGGACGTCTCGAGAGTCGGCGACGGCGATCGGGTCGTCCTCTGTCCGCTCGAGAGCTGCGGGACGTGTCGGTTCTGTCGCGAGGGGCCGGAGAACATGTGCGAGGCGTACAGCAGCTACGACGGCGCGTTCGCCGAGCGGGCCCTCGTCGACGCGAGTCGACTCGTTCGGCTTCCCGATTCGGTCGACGTCGCCGACGCGGCGGCGCTCCCGATCGCCTACACGACCGCGTACCGAATGCTCAAACGGGGGGAGACGGCCGCGGGCGACCGCGTGTTCGTCCCCGGCGCGACCGGGGGCGTCGGCATCGCCGCGGTACAGCTCGCGTCGCTGCTCGGCGCCGAAACGGTCGGAACCTCGCGGTCGGCGACGAAACTCGAACGCGTCGCGGCCGCGGGGCTGGATCACGCGATACACTCGAGCGACCCCGACGAGATTCGCGACGCGGTCGAGGAGATCGGCGACGTCGACGTGACGATCAACCACCTCGGCGGCCCCTACACGCGCCTCGGCGCCGACGTCCTCCGGACGAACGGAGCGATGGTCGTGTGCGGTCGAACCGCCGGTCGGTACCCCGAAATCGACGCGCGAGACCTCTACTTCGGACACAAGCGTATCCTGGGGAGCACGCTCGGCACCCAGCCCGACCTCGAGCGACTGGTTTCGTTCGCCGCGGACGGTCGACTCGAGCCGGTACTCGCCGACGAGTACCCGATCGCGGAGGCGACTCGGGCGGTCCGGGCGATGGACGAGCGAGAACACGTCGGCAAACTCCTCATTAGACCGCAGGCGTAAGCGGGGCCGGTCGGTGGGGTAGTAACTGACGGCGTTGATGCGGCGACGGTCATCTGGGGTAGACCGGCGGAATCGCTACTCGAGAGGCGACGGCGACAGAAAGAGCGGCTCGAAACGAACGAGAACGACTCGAGAACCGCGGTGCCGGCCGGTACGTGCTCAGTCGAGGTAGCCGAGCGCGTCCTCGATCCGTCCCAGTTCCGGTCCGGTCGTGTCCTCGCCGACGACGTAGCCGGCTTCGTTGGCGAGCAGCCCCGAGCCGACCAGCGGCGCGCCGTAGTTGACGGTGCCGACGTCGGCGCGGACGTCCAGACTCTCCTCGAGGAAGTCGAGTTCCTCGTCGGTCGCCTTCGGGTGACAGAGCACGCCGGAGTTGGTCGCGACCGCGGCGGTCCCGACGGTCCGAACGCCGGCGAGGTCGCCGCGCTCGACGGGGACGTCGAGCGTCTCCTTGACGATCTGGATCGCTTCGCGCGTCAGATCGGGGTGGACGTAGGCGCCGTAGTCGTTGGCCAGCACGACGTTGCCGGCGGCGTTGACGTTTCCGGGCAGTTCCGCGACGGGGACGTCGACTTCCGCCTCGAGCGTCTCGCGTTCGTACTCGAGAACGCGAGCGCTGACGAGCAGTCCGTTTTCGTTACCCGTCGCTAGCGCACCGACCGTCGAGGAGCCGCCGATGGTCGTCTGGACGGCGGGCACCTCGAGTTCGTCTGTCAGGTCGGCAACCACGTCGTCGTCGACGTCCGGGCGGACGAGTACGCACGAGTCGGTCGCGCGGGCGAAGACGCCGACGTAGGCCGACCCGGCGAAGGCGAGCCGTTGCAAGTTTAGTCGGCGACCTCGGCCTCGACGACGGCCTCGCCTTCTTCGTCGAAGCGGGCCGCACGGACGCGAAGCTTTCGCGGCGGGTTCGATCGGCCGTTCGACCAGATCTCCTCGTTGATCGAGGGATCCAGACGGATGGCCTCTTCGTCGACCGCGAAGTGTTTCGCGAGGTGCTCGCGGACGAGTCGCATTGCGAGATCCGCGGCCTCGTGGTTGGCCCCCTTCTTGACGTCTCGAAGCGGAACGGTAACGACGCGTTCTTCGAAATCACTCGCGCTCATGATTACTCGTCAGTGTCGTTGCGCCGCCAGTTTCGTCGCTTCGGATTCCGCTGGACTTCCATGTCGGTCTTCATCATGACCCAGGCCGGAACGCGGCTGTTCTGGTTCTCGAGTTTGGCAAGTCGCTTCTTCTTGCCCTTCGTTTTCTTACCCATAGTACCCGTCCGTAGCCCGCGGTGGCTTAAAATCTTGTCCATCTCGCGACCGAGAGCGACCGACGCCGGCGCTCCCGCACGCACGCGGTCCGAGTCCGGTCCGGGTTCGTCGGTCACGAGTAGCCGATCGTCTCGAGATACCGCGTCGTGGCCTCGAGCGTCGCGTCGCTCAGTTCGGTCGTGTACTCCCACTCCGCGACGCCCTCGAGGCCGTCGTGGCGGTGGAACTCCTCGTGGTCGTAACAGCCGGTGCCGTGGAATCTGGTCCCGCCGCCGAACTCGTCCGGGCCGGCGTAGGCGGTCGCGATCGGCGAGACCCGCACCGTCGCGTCGTCGACTCGCGTCGCAGTGCCGAGGTCGTGGTCGCACCGCGTGCCGCCGATGTCCTCGGCGACGTCGCTCGAGACGAGCGTGTGGAGCACCTCGTGGATCGCCATATTTCGAGTGACCGGCCGCGAATCCCACCGCTCGGTGGCACCGACGTTCGCGACCGTCAGCGCGTCCGGCGTACTCCCGTCGCCGTCGCCGCCGTCGGCGCCGACTCTCGCGGTCGGCGACAGCGTGCCGCCGTAGCCGAGTCGGTGGTTGAACGGCGCCCAGGAGAGCAGCAGGTGGCAGGTTGCGGTCGCGGTCGCGTCCCGCGAGGTCGGCGCGAGTGCGTTCCGCTCCGCGAGTCGGTCGCGAAACCCCTCGAGGACGGTCTCGAGCGACGGCGAAACGGTTTCGGTCGGCCGCGAGACGGCCGACAACGGAAGGCGGACCGACTCGCCGCGCTCGACCTGCCATTCGAGATCCTCGAATCGCGAGCGCTCGCGAGCGTACGACAAAATCTGCGCTACGGCGTCGGAGACGGCCTCGAGGGCGTCTTCGTGGACCCCCGTCCAGTGGGTGCCGGCGCCGTCGGCGTCGAGGCCGTCCCGAAGGCGGACGTGCAATGGAACTGGGCCGGGGTAGACGCGGATCCGGAGCGTCTCGTCCTCGAGGGGCGTCCGCGAACCGTCGGTGAGCGAGTCGTCCCGAAACCGACTCGTTCGGAGTCCCGAGACGGCACCCGCGCCGCCGAGCGAGACCAATAGCTCGCGACGCGTGACGGGGCTCGCGCTCGCTGCCGCGGAGACGACAGCGCGTGTGCGCGACGGCCGACGGGCCGAGGTCACGGGAGACCGACGGCTGGCGCCGTCATCGTTGCGACTCGCTACATCGAGTATCCGTATCGATTTCGACCTTGCATGTTCCGTCTCACCGACAGGCGCCCGTCGCTTCGGGGCTACGGACACCGGGACGAACGATCACGGGAACCGGCGGCGAAGAAGTGAGACGACGCGACGACGACTACTCGAGCGAGAACGATTCGACCGTCGAGTAGATCGGGCCCGCATCCGTACGGACGCTTTCGGTCAGGTGAATTTCCTCGACGGTCATCTCGCCGATCGTCGGATCGCGCTCGCGGACGAGTTCCTGAACCTGCTCTTTTCCGCCGCCGTGTTCCATCCGCGCGAGCGTCACGTGCGGCGTGAAGTCGTGTGACTCCTCTTCGAACCCCATCGCCGTCGTGCGGTCTTCGACGGCCTCGTGGAGGCGGGTCAGCTCCTCGCCGCCCGTCTCGGCGCCGAACCAGATCACGCTGATGTAGTCGAGACTCGGGAACACCCCCAGTCCGCCGTAGCGAACGGTAAAGGGCTCGACCGCCGCGTCGGCGACGGCGGCCTCGAGTTCGCGCTCGAGGTCCGGCACGCGGCTCTCGTCGACCTCCCCGAGAAACTTCAGGGTGACGTGAGCCTGTCTGGGATCGGTGAAATTCAGTCCGCTCGCGCCGGTAAACTCGTCTTGCAAGTCGTCGACCGCATCCGCGAGGTCGTCGGGCAGGTCGACGCTGACGAACAGTCGCATACCAGCAGTCACACCGGGACGATAATGAATCGTGGTGACTTGCGGCCGCGTCGGCGCGATGGGGCTCACTCACACCGAAGAAGAACGCGAAATCGAGTTGTCATCACGAAACCGCGACTCGAGGCAGATTACTCGAACTCGTCCTCGAGGTCGCTGAAGTCCTCGATGACGTGGAAGCTGATCAGTTCGGCCGGCCCGTCCTGGGCCAGACCGGCGACGAGGCGTTCCTCCTCGGGGTCGTCGATCGTCACCGTCTCGGTGTTGCTCGGGCCGAGCATGGTCTCGTCGGTCGGCGACCCGTCGTCGTTGTCGGTTTCGGGATCGTCCTCCTCCGATGATTCCTCGGTGGACGAATCGGGGTCGTCGCCGTCGTCACCCTCGTCGTCGGTTTCGCCGTTCTCGTCGCTCGAGTCGTCTTCGGGATCGTCCTCGAGTTCGACGGTGACCTCGTAGTCGCCGCCGTCGGTCCAGACGTCGTCGTAGAACGCCGTCGTCTCGTCGTCCTCGTCCGCCTCGTCGTCATCGTCGGTCGCGGCCGCGAGGTCGAACGACTCCTCGAGGACCGTCTCGCCGTCGGGACCGACGATCTCGATCGTCCCGGCAACCGGCGATTCGTAGCCGTTGAAGACGTTGACGTCCTGCAGCGCGATATCGGCGAGGAAGTCGACGAGCGACGCACAGCCGGCCAGCGAGGCGAGCGTCGCGGTGCCGCCGGCGGCGACGAAGCCGCGCCGCGAGAGGACGGGATCGGATCGCGCGTCGGTCGCCGTCTCGGAGGCGTTGCTGGCGGGGGCGTCGTCGGAGGGCGATGCTGTCGGATCGGATCGTCGTGGCGGGGACATGCCAGATGAGCGAATTACGTTAGCGTTCATAAACGTTCCCGTCGAGAGCAACCGGCGACGCCGGTCGGTCGTCGAGTCGTTTCGACGCGTCGAGTTCTCGTCGGCGGTACGGGTGCGAGTCGACGCCGAACGCGGCCGGCCGCGGACTCTCGAGGTCGCAGCCCTTAACAGTCGTCATCGCTAGTTTCCCGTCAATGACTGACCGAGAGGGCGATTCCGACCGCGACCGCGACCGCGGCCACCACTTCTCCGAAGGCGAGGGGTTCGACGATCCCTACGCGGAGTTCGACCTCGACCCGCCGGAACTCGACGTCGACCCCGCGAAGGTCGACCCCGTCGATTCGCGGGTCGTCACGGACACGCTGGACGAACACAGCATCGCCAACGAGGACGTCGACGCCGAAGAACTGCTCGACGTCGGGCTGAACTACATGCAGATCAACCGCTACGAGCAGGCCACCGACGCCTTCGAGCGGGTCGCGCAGTTCGCCGACGACGAGCGCGTCGAGCAGGAAGCGTGGGTGAACAAGGGCGTCGCCCACGCCGAACTCGAGGAGTACGACGAGGCGATCGGTGCCCACCGCGAGGCGCTGTCGATCGACGACGACAGCGAGCACGCCGCCACCGCCGAGACGAACCTCGCCTACGCGCTCTGGGAGTTCGGCGAGACCGCCCAGGCGCTCGAGCACGCCGAACGCGCCGTCGAAATCGACGAGCGCTTCGGGCAGGGCTGGTACAACCGCGCCTTCTTCCTCTCCGAGCGCGGGCTGGCCGAGGAGGCGCTGCACTGTATCGACAACGCGATTCGGCTGGGGATGCGCAACTCGCGGGTTCTCGAGGAAAAGGCCGAGATCCTGGAGGAACTCGGCGAGTACGACGAGGCCGAGGAGATCGCCGAGGAGGCAAACGAGATGCGCGAGCGGGCCGAACAGCGCGTCATGGAAGAGCGCCGCGAGATGCAAGGCGAGGGCCGCGCGGGCGACGGCCGAGACGTCTCCCCCCAGCGCCAGCAGGCGCGAGGGCAGGGCCGAGAACAGGGCCAGGGTCGACAGGGCGGGTTCGACGTCACCGACCCCGGCCGCGCCTCCGACCGCGACGGAGACGACTGGAGACTCGAGTAACGCATGCTCGTCACCGAACGACAGACCGAAGAGGGGTTGCTCGTGTCCGTCTGCGACGAGGACGTCCTCGGCGAAACCTTCGAGACCGACGACATCTCGCTGACCGTCACCGAGGAGTTCTACGGCGGCGAGTCGGTCGGGGACGAGGCCGTCGTCGACAGCCTCGCGCGGGCCAGCGTCGCCAACATCGTCGGCACCGAGGCCGTCGAACTCGCCATCGAGGAGGGCTTTATCGACGAGGCGAACGTCCTCGAGGTCGGCTCGACGCTGCACGCACAGTTGCTGCGGATGCAGCAGTTCTGACGAGCAGGTATCAGCACTCGAGTCCGAACCGGAACGCTACGGAGACAGTCGCCGTTTGCAACGGGGAGACTTCTTCTCCGAGCAGAGCTGGCCAGTTCGACGACCGCGATCTATCGAACGACATTCCTGGCAACGTGGATTTCCACGTCCTCCCCAACCGATTCGTTCGCATTTGCGCGGCGCATAGCGCCGCGCTCTCGCTCACTCATCCCTCGCGCACAGTTCTCGACACGCCCTCGCGGTGCTCGGGCTCGTCGCCGGCGCGCGCCGCCGCGCATTGGTACTCAGTTTGAGTGGGAATAGCGAGGGGACAGTCTGGCGAGAGATAGCGAGATCGACCGGTAGAAGAGTTGAGATTCCTGTGGCGATGACGGACGGTGGTCGGACTCGAGCGCTACAGATCCGCGTTCTGGAACCGATAGTAGCCGATCGCGACGGGGACAAGCAGCCAGAGAAGCAAGACGACGGCGCTAAACCAGTCTTGTAGGAAGAACGGCGCGTCGCCCGCGTAGCGCTCGGCGGGCGTCATCGTCATCGCTTCGAAGTCCTCGAGGCCGAATCGGAACATGATAACGTCCATCTGCCCCTCGACGACGGTGTTCATCAGCGTCGTGTAGGCGGCGATCGGGTTGAGTTGTTCGACGAGGAGATACCAGGTCTCGGCCTCGACCGGCGGCCCCTCGTCGTAGATGAGGTAGTACGGGCCGGCCGTAACGAGCTCCCAGAGGCCGACGAGGAGGATGTAGATACCGACGACCACCGCCATCGCCCGGCCGCGCGTCGAGACGCCCGCAGAGACGCCGACCGCCAGACCGGTAAACGTCAGTCCGAACAGCACCGAGACGGCGGCGAAACCGAACCAGTCGGCGAACGGAACCGAGCCGAACAGCGCGGCGCCGAGGACGAGCGAGACGAGGAACGCGAGAACGACGGCCGTCCCGATAACGGCCATCCGTCCCAGTAGCTTGCCGAAGACGACGTCGGTCCGGTTCGGCGGGAGCCCGAGCAGGAGCTTGATGCTGCCCGAGCGGCGCTCGCCGACGACCGCCATGTAGCCGGCGATCAGCGCGGCGATGGGGATAATAATCTGCAGCGGAAGTCCGACGAAGGTGAGTACCTCGGCCGCGGTCGCCTCGTCGTCCGCAAACCAGATGCCGACGTAACCGATGGCGACGAAGCCGACGAGCAAGCCGATCAGCGCCCAGAGCAGTTTCGAACGGCCAGCGTCTTCGAACTCCTTTCGCGCGACGGTACCGATGTGGGAGCTCATTCGCTCACCTCCGAACTCGCGGCCGCGGCCCCCGTCGTCGCGTCCGCCGATTGCGCCGTTCCGGCGGTGTCCGCCCCGACCTCGCCGTCGCCGTTCGTCAGCGCCGTAAACAGCGTCTCGAGCGAGACGTCCTCGATCCGAACGTCGTCGACGGTCGCCCCCGCGTCGTCGAGGGCGACCACGGCGCCGGCTTTCGCCGCCGAATCGGTGACCGTACACTCGAGGGTGCGCCCGGTCGCGACGACCTCGGTGATGCCCGCGACCGCGGCGGCGTTCTCGCGGAACCGACCCGCGTCGCCGTCGGCGAGCGTTAGTTCCATCGTTCCGCCGCCGCCGACCGACTCCCGCAGCCCCTCGATGGTGTCGACGGCGACGAGTTCGCCCTCGTTCAGGACGCCGACGCGGTCGCAGACGGTCTCGACGTGCTCCAGAATGTGACTCGAGAAGAAGACCGTCGTTCCGCGTTCGGCCTCCGATCGGACGAGATCCTGCATCTCGCGGATGCCGTGGGGGTCGAGTCCGCTCGAGGGCTCGTCCATGATGAGCAAGTCGGGGTCGCCGACCAGCGCCATCCCGGTCGCGAGTCGCTGTCGCATCCCCTTGGAGTAGTCGCCGGCGGGGCGGGCGGCGTCTTCGGCGGAGAGACCGACGCGCTCGATGATCGCGTCCGGGTCGTTCGCCGCGTCCTTGGTCTGGATCGCGAACTCGACGTGGCGACGGCCCGAAAGGCGCGGGTAGATGTCGAACCCCTCTGGCAGGACGCCAACCCGGGGGCTGATCTCGTCGGCTTCGGCCTGTGCGTCGTAGCCGAGGACCGTCGCCGAGCCCGCGGTCGGCCGGGTGAAATCGAGGAGCATGTTGATCGTCGTCGACTTGCCGGCGCCGTTCGGCCCCAGAAAGCCGAACACCTCCCCGTCCCGCACCGTCAGGTTGAGTCCGTCGACGGCGGTCAACTCGCCGTACGTCTTCGTCAGTCCGGACGTCTCTATCGCAGCCATTGAGGCAACTCAACACAGAACGAGTATAAAAGAGACGGGCCGCAGCTTCACGCTCAGAAGCCGTCGGCCGATTCGCCCAGCCCGTCCATTCCGATATCGACGAGACTCGATCTGTAAGGATTCAAGTATAGATCGCTGAACATACACGACTACCAAACCAGTTTGGGGTTATTGATATGGACGCTGGGCCGGTATATGGAATTGGCAGGGCAGAGATGGCCGATCCCACCGCGACCCTGCCGAGGCACCCACCCACCACCCACCGAACCGATCTCTCCCTTTCCATGCGTTTCTGACGAACCCTGAGTCTGACGTGTTCGAGATCCGGACCGAAGGAGTGTTTTGTCTGGGGTCCCTGTTCTTCGGCAATGAGTCAACAGAACATCGAGCCGCTCGACGTCGCCGCCATCCGCGACGAGTTTCCCATCCTCGAGCGGGAGTTCGACGGCCAGCAGGTCGTCTACCTCGACAACGCGGCGACGACCCAGACCCCCGATGCGGTCGTCGACGCGATGAGCGACTACTACCGCCGATACAACTCGAACGTCCACCGGGGGATCCACCACCTGAGCCAGGAGGCGTCGATCGCCTACGAGGAGGCCCACGACCGCGTCGCCGACTTCATCAACGCCGACGGTCGGGAAGAGATCATCTTCACGAAGAACACGACCGAAAGCGAGAACTTGATCGCCTACTCGTGGGGACTGAACGAACTCGAGCCCGGCGACCGCGTGGTCCTCACGGAGATGGAACACCACGCCTCGCTGGTCACCTGGCAGCAGGTCGCCAAGCAGACGGGCGCCGACGTCGAGTACATCCGCGTCGACGACGACGGTCGCCTGGACATGGACCACGCCCGCGAACTGATCGACGACGACGCAGCCATCGTCTCGGCGGTCCACGTCTCGAACACGCTCGGCACCGTCAACCCCGTCTCCGAACTGGCCGACCTCGCCCGCGAACACGGCGCGCTCTCCATCATCGACGGCGCCCAGGCCGTGCCGAACCGCCCGGTCGACGTAAGCGAGATCGGCGCCGACTTCTACGCCTTCTCGGGGCACAAGATGGCCGGCCCCACCGGCATCGGCGTCCTCTACGGCAAGCAGGAACTCCTCGAGGAGATGGAGCCGTACCTCTACGGCGGCGGCATGATCCGCAAGGTCACCTTCGACGAGTCGACGTGGGGCGACCTCCCCTGGAAGTTCGAACCCGGCACGCCGCCCATCGCGGAGGCCGTCGGCCTCGAGGCCGCGATCGACTGGCTCGAGGAGATCGGCATGGACCGGATTCAGGCCCACGAGGAGGAGATCGCGCGCTACGCCTACGAACAACTCGCAGCCGAGGGCGACGTCGAGATCTACGGCCCCGAGCCCGGCCCCGACCGCGGCGGCCTCGTGAGTTTCAACGTCGACGGCGTCCACGCCCACGACCTCGCCTCGATCATGAACGACCACACCGTCGCTGTCCGCGCCGGCGACCACTGTACCCAGCCGCTACACGACAAGCTGGGCGTGCCGGCGTCGACGCGTGCGTCCTTCTACGTCTACAACACGCGCGAGGAAGTCGACGCAATGGTCGAAGCGCTAGACGACGCGCGTCAGCTCTTTAGCTGACGCGCGGGACCGTCGATCTCGCGCTCCCTTCGCGATCACACCGGTCTGTTCCTTCCGTCGCGCCGCAATGTCTCGAGTTACATCGACTGCGGACGGAGCGTTTATTCCCCCGGTGGCGAAACACGACGCCGATGCTCGACCTCGAGGCAGTTCGCACCTGCGCCCGCACCTACTTCGAGGGCGCTCCGCCGGCCCACGACTGGCACCACGTCCAGCGCGTCGAAGCGCTCGCCGAGACGCTCGTCGACCGCCACCCCGACTCGAGTGCCATCGACGATCGGGTCGTGTTTCTCGCCGTCGTCCTCCACGACATCGGACGCGAAAAGGAAGACAGCGGTGAGATCGACGACCACGCCACCTGGGGGGCCGACGAAGCCAGCCGCATCCTCGAGGATCTCGAGGCCGACCCGGAGACGATCGACCGCGTCCGACACTGCGTCCGCGCCCACCGCTACTCGAACGCGATCGAACCCGAGACGCTCGAGGCGAAGCTCGTCTCCGACGCGGACAACCTCGACGCGCTCGGCGCGGTCGGAATCGCGCGGGTGTTCGCCCACGGCGGCGCGCTGGGCCAGCCGATGCACGACCCCGAAATTTCGCTCGCCGAGGACGAGACGGCCGCCGGGCGAACGCAGTACAACCACCTCCACAAGAAGATTCTCGACCTACCCGACCGAATGTATACGGACGTCGCGCGGCGTCTCGCGGACGAACGAGCGACGTTCGTCCGCACCTATCTCGAGCGGTTCGATCGGGAAATTACCGGTGAGCGGTAACGTCTATCCCGAGCTATCGGCGCGTTGGCACACGCCGCGAGTAGCGACTACAAACAACAGAAAACTCACCTAGGGTTTTTCAATCTCGCGCTCGTACGATGCGGTGCCGAGGTGAGAACGATGCAGGAGAACACCATCGGCCGTCCCGAACGGGACCCGTTCGAGACCCCGGTCGATGTTCTCGCCGAGGCCAGCCGGTACGATTTCCTGCTGGTGATCGTACCGATCGCGTTCGCGGTTGCGCTGGTCGCGGCATACGTCCTGAGCGTGTCAATAGTGCAAGCGATGGGCGTTGCGGCAGCGATCGGCGTGCTCGTGGTCATCGACGCCTGCTACCTCAATCCCCCCATCGACCAGGGGTCGACGTAGCGGTACAGACCACAACCGTTCTCCACGGTCCGACCTCGAGTAGCCGCAAACACGGCGTTCGTTCGCGACCCGGCACGCGGTGTCAGCAAGCGTCTTATCCACTCGAACACCCCACGAGTACCGTCGCGGCGTCTCCACAGACGGCAGCGGTCGGTTCGCCGCCCCGGAACCCTTTTACAACGCTCTCGTCTATTCGTACGTAGCAATGGGACTGGGCTCGGATATGTACAGACAGCAGATCCTCGATCACTACAAGAACCCCCGTAACTACGGGAAACTCGAGGATCCGACGTTCACCCACGTCGGCGAGAACCCGATGTGTGGCGACGAGATTCGCATGGACGTCAAACTCGACGAGGACGAGGAGACGATCGAACACGTGGCCTTCTCCGGCGACGGCTGTGCGATCAGCCAGGCTTCCGCGAGCATGCTCTCGACGGAGCTCGCGGGAACGTCCGTCGAGGAACTGCTCGAGATGGACCGCGACGACATCATCGACATGCTCGGCGTCGACATTTCGCCGATGCGGGTCAAGTGTGCCGTGCTGGCCGAGAAGGTGGCCCAGGACGGCGCCGAGATCTACATGGGCGAACTCGACAAGGAGAAGACGTCGACCGAGGACTGAAACCGACGCTTCGATCGCCGCCGTCCCGACGGTTGTATTTTCCCGACAGTTGATTTATCGGCGATAGGAACGGGTCAGACACCGTGACGACGACGGATAGCTATTTGACACCGACTCGCGTAGAAATTTCGATGATCGTCCACACCCGTTCGTCGGCGTCCCGATCCGAAACGACCGTTACACAGACCGTTGTCGCTGCCGTCAGCGACGCCGAAGACTGTGACCTGCTGGCCCTGCCGCCGCTGTGGGACGTAATCGATTCCGAAGCGATGGACGTCCTGTTCGCACCGACCCGAACCGCCACGCCGCGAAGCGGACGACTCGAGTTTCAGTACGCAGGCTACGCGGTCGACGTCGAGATCGATACCGATTCCACCGTGACCGTCTCGGTCGAGGCGCTTGCCGACGGCGACGGTTCGATCGAAACGCGCTGAACGAAACCGGACGAAAAGAGCGGGGAGCCGGTCTACTCGGGCTTCAGCCCCTCGTCCTGGACGCGCATGACGGCCTCGCCGTCGGCGAGGTTCGGCGCGTCGACGAGGCGAACGATCCGCTTGTCGCCCTTGGACTTGCGGAGGTAGATTCGGAACGTCGATTTGTGGCCGAGGATGTTGCCACCGATGGGCTGGGTCGGATCGCCGAAGAACGAGTCGGGGTTCGAGGCGACCTGGTTCGTGACGATGACGGCGGCGTTGTAGAGATTGCCGACCTTATCGAGGTCGTGGAGGTGTTTGTTGAGCTTCTGCTGTCGGTCCGCGAGTTCGCCACGGCCGACGTACTCGGCGCGGAAGTGGGCGGTCAGGGAGTCGACACAGAGCAGGCGAACCGGATACTCGGATTCTTCGTGCTCGCTGGCCAGTTCCTTGGCCTTCTCGGCCAGCAGCATCTGGTGGTTGGAGTTGAACGCCTTCGCGACGTGGATCTTGTCGAGCATGTCCTCAACGAGTGCGTCGACGGCGGCCTCGTCGGCGGCGCTGCCTTCGATCTCGCGGTCCTCGAGGGCCGCGTCGATCGCTTCGTCCGGCAGGCCGCGGACCATGTCGTCGATTCGCTCGGGGCGGAACGTGTCCTCGCTGTCCACGAAGATGGTACTGCCGTGGAGGCCGCCGACTTCCTTTGGGAGCTGGACGTTGACGGCCATCTGGTGGGTGACCTGGGACTTACCGGCGCCGAACTCGCCGTAGACTTCGGTGATCGACTGGGTTTCGACGCCGCCGCCGAGCAGGTCGTCGACCTCGTCGATGTGCCAGGAGAGCTTGCCGATCTCGTTTCGTCGCTCGAGGACGGTCGATCCGGTTTCGAAGCCGCCGATGTCGGCGGCGTCGCGGGCCGCGCGGACGATGTCGCCGGCGGTGGACTCGCCGACGTCCGCCGTGTTCGAGAGTTCCGAGGGCGAGGCGACGGCGAGGCTCTGGAAGGAGTCGAAGCCTGCGTCGTGGAGTTTGTCTGCGGTAGCCGGGCCAACGCCGGGGAGGGTTTCGAGGTCTACGTCTGGCATATCAACTCCTTTCGCCGGACCCCCCATAAACCCTCGTTAACAGGGAAGTGAAAGTGAAAGTGCCAGCGGGGACGGGGGTAATTGCAGAGCGGGCCGTGAGTTTATCCGAGAAGGTGCGACGGCGCAGTTGTTCGAGGCGGTATCAGCGCAGTAGTTGGTCAGGCACAGGGGCAACAAAACGGACGCGACGGCGGATGGTAACGAACCGAACGTTACGAGCGCAGGTCGTCGCCGTCCCACTCGAGACAGGTCAGTCGGTCGTCCTCGGTGCCGACGAACAGTTCGGTTTCGCCGAGGGCGGGCGTTCCCGTAACGCCGACCTCGAGGTCGTGGAACCAGTGTAAGTCGCAGTCCTCGGCGTCGTCGGAGACGTCGACGCCGTACAGCGAGCCGGTTTCGTCGCCGATACAGCAGACGTCGCCGGCAACGACGGGACTCGAGGTGACCGGCCCGTCGAGTTCGACGCCCTTCTTCGAGAACACCCAGCCTCGGAGTTTGCGGCGGCCGAAGGTGGTGTCGGTGACGTGGAGGTAGCCGTCGTCCGCGCCGACGAAGGTGGCGCCGGCGTCGGGGAGGACGGTCGGCGACGACGTAAACGAGCCCTGAATCTCGTAGGTGAACCACGACTGGCCGCTGTCTGTGTGGAGGGCGACGAGCGTGCCGGTGTCGTCGGCGACGTAGAGCCGATCCCCGACGAGCGTGGGGCCGTCGACGACCGAGCCGGAGATCGGCGCCGTCCATCGCTCGTCGCCGGTTTCGGCCGCGAGCGCGCGGACCGTCCCGTCGGCGGTGCCGACGTAGACGCGGTCGCCGTCGCCGCCGTTTTCGTCTGCCTCCATCCGCGCGTCCTCGAGTGAGAGCAAGTCGAGCGCCTCCTCGTCCGTCGGCGTTCGACCGCGCGGCTGAGCCTGATCCCGGTCGCGAACGGTGTCGACTGCGGGCGCGCCAACCGCAGCCGAATCGGTCTCGTGCGTCCAGGCGAACTCGCCCGTCGTCGCCTCGAGCGCCGAGACGCCGCCGTCGTGGCTAGCGTAGAGTCGCGTTTCGTCCTCGTCGAGGGTGAGGGCCCCCGCGAGCGCGCCCGGAAGCGTCGCCTCCCACAACCGATCACCCCTCGCGGGATCGAGCGCGGAGACGGTGCCGTCGTCCGTGCCGAGATACAGTCGGTCGCGCGTGACGACCGGCGCGGTCGCGGTCGCCGCCGTCGTCTCGAACGTAAAGTGTCGCCGTCCCGTTTCGCGCTCGAGGGCGTACAGGTTGCCGCGAGTCGTTCCGACGAACACGGTGTCTCGGTCGAGTACCGGCGAGCCCGCCGGACCGGCGAGGTCGATCGTCCAGCGCTCCGTGACGCCGTCCGGCCCCTCGAGGTCGCGTCGGACGCCCGAGTGGCGACGGTCGCCCTTGAACTGGTTCCAGTCGGTCACTGTCCGGACGTTGCGAGCGAATCGCTATAATCGGTGTGGAACGCGTCGCGATCGTACGGATCGCGTCGACCGTCGTCAGCGCCGAGTCGACGGTCTCAGTCGAGTGTTCGGCGTCGGTTACGAAACTGCCCCGAGAGACCGGAAGCTACGGGGTTTTGGGAAATGTCGGCAGGGAAGGGACAACTGGTGTATGGCGCAGTTGGTGATGATGTGGCGTTGGTGGGACCCTGCCGTACATACTGATTTACGGCCTAACCGGTCATACCTGTAGTGCCTGTACAATTTGGTATCCGCGCGCCGAACCGCTCACTCCCAGGGGTGGGTACCGCTCGAACTCGGCCACAGCGGGTACCAGTACTCCTTTTCGCGCTCGATTTCGAGTTCGCCGTCGAGCGTCGCCTCGAGTTTGAACTCCGCACTCGAGTCGCGTTCGCGTCCGGGGCGGGGAGCGAAGGGGTAGAACCGACCGCGACGGAACGAGTAGATCCAGTAGGCGGGACCGTCCCGGTTTTCGTAGGCGAAGACGGCCGCGAGCAGCCGCGAGCCGTAGCCGTGCTCGATGAAGGTGTCCGCGGCGAAGTGCATGCTCGTGATCAGGTCCTCGGGGTCGTCGTCCTCGAGGACGACCCAGTGGTAGCCGTGGTCGTCACTGGTGACCGAGAACTCGGTGCCGGTCTCCTCGCGGCCGGCCTCCAGGATGGCCTCGACCTCGTCGACGGCGTCGCGAAAGCTGCTCGAGTCGACGCCGGAGAAACAGAGCGCGCCGGCGTCGGCCGACTCGTAGCCGAGGTCGGCCTCCATCGTCAGGTAGGCGGTACTCATCCCGAAGAGGTCGTCGGGGTCGGCGTCGCGTCTGGCGTCGGTCTCGGCCCGCAGGCCGAGGACGGCGCGGAGTCCGTCGAGCAGTCCCATACCCACTGTGAGGGAGGCGACCCCTTAGAATGGAATGGGTTCGAATCGGCCGGGGAAAGGAGAAGGAAGGACGGGTGCGACCGACGCCCCGGGCAGCCGCGGCGATCAGGACGCCGCGAGTTCGCCCTCGAGCTGGCGGAGCTGTTCGATGCGTTTCTCGGTCGGCGGGTGGGTGCTGAACAGCTGCCCGACGATGCCGGACTTGATCGGGATGATGAAGAAGGCGTTCATCTCGGCTTCTTCGCGCATATCTTCCTTCGGGACCTTGTCCATCTGTCCGGAGATTTTCATGAGCGCGGAGGCGAGCGCCGACGGATTGCCGGTGATGGCGGCCGCGCCGCGGTCGGCGGAGTATTCGCGGTACCGCGAGAGCGCTCGGATGAGCAGGTAGCTGATGATCCAGACGACCAGCGAGACGAGGATGGCGACCATGATTCCGGCGCCGCCTTTCCCGCCGCGGTTGTGACCGCCGCCGAAGAAGGCTCCCCAGCGGACGATCATGAACGCGATCGTCGAGAGGAACGAGGCGATGGTCATCACCATCATGTCCCGGTTCTTGACGTGGGCGAGTTCGTGGGCGAGTACGCCGTCGAGTTCGTCCCGGTCGAGGGTTCGCATGAGTCCCGTCGTCACCGCGACGGCGGCGTTTTGCTGATTGCGCCCGGTTGCGAACGCGTTTGGGACGTTCGAGTCGATGACGGCGACTTTCGGCTTCGGGAGGTCGGCCTGCTGGGAGAGCCGTTCGATCGAGCCGTGAAGCTGCGGGTACTCGTCGGCCGAAACCGTCTTCGCGCCCATGCTTTTGAGGGTGAGCGTGTCGCTGAAGTAGTACTGGACCAGCGACATGCCGCCAAAGAGCATGGCGAAGACGATGAGACCGCCGCCCATGTAGGTCGTGAGCACACCCGCGAAGACGATGTACAGCGCGAACAGCAAAAACATCGTCAGGAACATTCGGAATCGAAGTCCCCAGTCCGCCTGCCAGTTCATACTCCCGTCTAGGGAGCGCGACGGGATAAGTGTCACCGACGCGTTCGCGAACTGACGTATACAATACCACACACGTTTCGGCGCCGGCAGCCGAACCCCTTCGTTTCGCATGGAGACTCCGGGACGCGGTCACGTCTGACACGACCGTATCGACGGCCGTCTGACGCGTGGCTGACGGTTCGGCGCGTGGCTCGAGCGGCGCCGGTCGAACTCGATCGATCGACGTCGAACGCTGTGGTGGATCGTCCCCCCTCGTTTCGCGTGGACGAGCGTGACTATCAGCCGACTGGATACCGACGGTCGGCGACGGAGGCGAAACGGGGTCGGCGACCGACGGCGGTACCGAAGTCGGCGGGCCGGAGCACGCCGCTTAACTCGCTTAGGTTCCAAGCGGTGGCCATGACTGAATCGCGTGCGTTCTGTCCCCGTTGCGGGGACCCCGTCCCCGACCGGTCGGCGAGCGACGCCGACGGCGAGGGGACCGCTGCGGATCCCCTTCGACCCGGCGCCGACGTCGAACTCTGTGACGCCTGTTACTTCGAGGGCTTCGACTTCATCGACGCGCCGGATCGAATCGACGTCCGCGTCTGTGCCCAGTGTGGAGCGGTCCACCGCGGCAATCGGTGGGTCGACGTCGGCGCACAGGACTACACTGACATCGCCATCGAGGAGGTCAGCGAAGCGCTGGCCGTCCACGTCGACGTCGACGACGTCGCCTGGCAGGTCGAACCCGAACAGATCGACGAGAACACCATCCGGATGTACTGTTACTTCACGGGAGTCGTCCGCGAGACGCCCGTCGAGGAACAGGTGATGATTCCCGTCAAGATCGCCCGACAGACCTGTTCGCGCTGTGGCCGCATCGCCGGGGACTACTACGCCAGTATCGTCCAGATCCGCGCCGAGGACCGCACTCCGACGACCGAGGAGATGGATCGTGCGAAAGAAATCGCGAACCAGGTCGTCGCCGACATGGAGGCGACGGGCGACCGAAACGCCTTCATCACCGAGATCGGCGAAGTCGACGAGGGGCTGAACATGAAGGTCTCGACCAACAAGATCGGCAAAAAGATCTCGAACAAGATGGTCGAGGAGTTCGGCGGTACCGTCAACGACGCCGAAACCCTCGTTACCGAGGACGAGGACGGCAACGAGGTCTATCGCGTCACCTTCGCCGTTCGCCTGCCACCATACATCCCCGGCGACGTCATCGACCTCGCCGACGACGACGGCGGCCCCGTGATCGTCCGCAGCGCCCACGGCAATCTGAAGGGGGTTCGCGCGACCACCGGCGAGCGCTACGAGGCGAGCTACGAGGAAGGGAATTCGCCCGACGCGCGCAAACTCGGACGACTAGCGGACGCCGAGGAAACCACGGTCGTCACCGTGGAGGACGAAAACGCCGTGCAGGTGCTCGACCCCGAAACCTACCAGGCCGAAACCGTCTCGCGACCGGACTACTTCGATTCCGACGCGCAGACCGCACCCGTCCTGAAGAGTCGCGCGGGCCTCCACATCCTTCCCGATCCGGACCCCGATACGGGCGACGACGCGGACGAGACCGACTACTACGACCCGTACGAACACCGCGACGACGATGACTGACGAACCGGACGCGACGGCCGAGGACGCCCTCGAGCGGGTCGCGACCGACGCGCCGCTGGCGGTCATCGTCGAAAAGACCCGCGCGGAGACGGCCATCGAGTCGCTGCGCGCCGAGGGCGTCTACGACGACTCGAGACGCGTTCGCGAGAGCGCCGCCGAAACGCGCTCGAACGCGGGCGACGACGGCGACGGGACCGCCGAGACCGTCGAGACGATCGCCCTCCCGGTCACCGACCCGCCGACCGAGACGCGCGTGCTCGACGTCGCCCGGCAGGTCGATCCCGAGCCGCGAAGCCCCGACCTCGAGGACCTGCTGGCCGCCCGGGGCTGGAGCGACGTCGAACTCGAGGCCGCGCCGGGCTCGTGGGCCGTGATCGGCTCCGTGATCCTCGTGACCGTTCCCGAGGACTGTCCCGACGAGGCGGCGGTCGGCGAGGCCCTCCTCGAACTCCACGGCGAGGCCGACAGCGTGCTGGCCGACGAGGGGATCGAAAACGACGGCGAGGCGGGCACCCACCGCGAGCCCCGGACGCGACTCATCGCCGGCGAGCGCGATACCGAGACGATCCACACCGAACACGGCACGCGGTACGGCCTCGATCCCGCGAGCGTGATGTTCTCGCCGGGAAACCAGGCCGAGCGCGCGCGGATGGCCGACGTCTGCGACGACGGAGAGCTCGTCTTCGACATGTTCGCCGGCATCGGCTACTTCACGCTCCCGATGGCCCGCGCCGGCGCGCGGGTGACCGCGACCGAGATCAACCCCACCGCGTTTCGCTACCTGCTCGAGAACGCCGTGCTCAACGACGTCGGCGACCGCGTCGACGCCTACATGACCGACTGTCGCGACCTCGCCGGCGAGATCGACGCCGACCGCGTGGTGATGGGCTACTACGGCAGCAGCGAGGGAGACGGGACGGGCGGCGACGATCGCGGCGGTAGCAGTGACGCCAGCGACGCCAGCGATGCTAACGACGCCAACGACGGCGAACACGGCACCAGAACCGACGAAGCCCGCGACTTCCTCCCCGACGCCCTCGAGGCGCTGTCCCCCGGTGGCGTCGTCCACTACCACGAGGCGACGCCCGAATCGCGACTCTGGGAGCGCCCGCTCGCACGACTCGAGGCGGCCGCTGAGGACACCGGTCGCGAACTCGAGGTACTCGAAAAACGCCGCGTTAAGAGCCACAGCGCCGGCGTCGCGCACGTCGTCGTCGACGCGCGGTTCGACTAACGCTGCGTCCGGCCTGCGTCCGAAGTCACGGCCAGCCCGACGGTCGTGACATTCATACCGGTGCGGAGAGTGCCAACAACTATGGATCGAAATCAGGTCATCGCACTCACGTTCGCGATCCTCATGATGACGTCGATGGTCGCGATGGGTGCACTCGCCGCACTGTAGCGTCTTCCGCTCGTTTTCGACCGCCGTCTCACAACCGCTTCGGTGAGCGGCCGGCGACGGGTCGCAACGACCGGTGATCACCGACCGCCGACCACCGATCGTCACGAACCACTACCGATCTAGCCGTCCGTATCCCAGACATCCGCTACCGGACTCGAGGAAGACGAAGAGCGGCTGGAACGCCTCGAGCGTCGAGAGCGCGATCCCGCGCTAGATTCGGACGCGGACCCGGACCCAGCGCCGGACTCCCCCTTCGATCCCGAGCGGCCCGCTCGCGACGAGTTTCCGCCCGAATCCGTCTGACGATGGCCGGCGCCGCTCGAGTTCGGGAGCCCCGAAACGGCCGCCCGCGGCTGGAACGCGGGCAGATCGGGCTGGTCCATCCGATCGACTTGCGCCTCGAACCAGTCGGGCATATCCGTCTGCGCGCGATCGAACAGGTCGAGCAGACTCGAGTCGGCGAGATACGTCGCGCCGTAATCGTCGGGCGCCCGAACCACTCGGCCGCAGGCCTGGATGACCGTTCGCAGGGCGGTCCGGTAGTACCACGCCCACTGGCCCTCCTCGAGTCGGTGGGCGACCCGCGAGTCGCCGGTGTTGAGAAACGGCGCCTTACAGAGGACCTGCCACCGACAGAGGTCGCCTTTCAGGTCGAGCGCCTCCTCCATCTTCACCGAGACGAAGACGTCGGGATCGTCGCTTGCTTTCCAGCCGTCCAGCGCGGCGTCGCGACCGTCGCGGTCGTGCGTGCGAACGCGGTCGCCGACGCCGAAATCGGCGAGCAGCTCGGCGAGTCGCTCCTGAATGCTGTAGGAGTGAGCGTGGATCAGCCCTTTCTCGTCGGGGTGGCGTTGCATGAGCCGGACGATCGTGCGGGCGATCTTCGGCGTCGTCTCGTCGCGGTGTTCGTAGGTCATCTTCCCCTGAGTCACGTCGTACAGCGGCCGGTTCTCGACGGGGAAGGTGTGCTCGACGTCGACCAGCGCGACGGTGGCGGGGTCGAGCCCGACCTGCCGGCAGAACGCGTCCTTGTTGAGGATCGTCGCCGACAGCAGCGCGAATCTGTTCCCGCGGTCCCAGACGGTGTGCTGGAGGTACTTCTCGGGACTCATCGGTTTGATCGTCAGCGGTCCGCCGGCGGGTTCGTCGTCACCGTCGCGGCGTTCTCGACGGGCGCTCGAGGGGTCGGACTGGTCGACCAGCCACGTCGTCGGACTCTGGGGGTCGCGGTAGTCGGAGACGAACCAGTCGAGTTCGCCGATCAGCTCCTGGAGCCGGTCGCGCTCGCGCACCTCGCCGGGCGTCAGCGAGTCCTGCGAGAGCAAGTCGTCCTTCCGGCGCGAACACTGCTGGGAGAGCGCCTCGGCGTATCTGACCGCGCGGTCGAGGTCGTCGACCTCGGGGACGCGCAACTCGTCCCAGAACGGCACCGTTCGCGGCCCGAGCTGGATCGTCGCGTACATTTCGGCCCACTCGGCCAGCCCGTGGGCCTCGTCGACGACGACGACGTCGCGCTTGCGAAAGACCTCGCTGCCCGCCGTTTGCATGAAGTACGCGAGCGTCATCGCCGCGATCGAGCGGTTCGACGCGATGGCTCGGTCGGAGAAGTACGGACACCGATGCTTGACCGAGCAGTCGTAGCCTCGCTCGCGAACGCAGGGGGCCTGATTGACCGGCGTGTTGCGCTCGTCGGGGAGAATACAGCTGTAGTTCGACTTCCCGCGGATGACGTTCAGATCGGCGAGCAGGTCGTCCGCCGCGACGTCGTCCAGTTGTGAGACCTGCGGCGTCGTGTAGTAGGCGCCGGTCGCGTCGCTGGGGTCGGCGTCGTCGATCTCGCGGGCACAACCCGCGATCGCGCGGGCCAGCAGGGACTTGCCGCTCCCGGTCGGCGCGCGTACCAGGACGACCTCGTTGCCGGCCGCGAACGCGTCGCGAATGTCTCGCAGCGCCTGTTCCTGGGCGCCGCGGTAGCTCGGCGCGGGGAACGCCTCGAAGATCCGCTCGGGATTCACCGTTCGATGTACGGCGGGGCCCACCCCTAAAGGCTGCGGACCGACGCCCGCCGCGATGGGGTCGACTGGCGGGTTGGGACTCGGCTCTCGGTCTCGAATCCACACCCTACCCGTAACAAGCTATTACTTCCTGGAACGGGACAGTAGCGTGCAGATTACAATCAGGTAATCCGACTTCTGTCCGGACACGGAAGGACGATTCGACGACGGTGCACCGCGGCGCCAGCCGGCCCGCGGTCGCGGTCGAATCGCCATCCTTCCGCCGCGGTCGTCGAACCGTCCTGGTCGCACTCCGGTTTCGACGATCGACGGTCGCGTCGTGGCTCACGCGTCAGTCAGCGATCACACGGCGGCTGCGATACCCGCGCTCACGGAGATCGCAGCCGCCATCAGGTCTGCCCGTCGTTTTTTCCGATCCCGGCCGTCTCGAGTCCGAGCCGTCGCTACTGTGCGCGCAATTTCGACGTCTCCCCGTCGACTTGCTCCAGCCGACCGACGTCCGCGGCCGTCGGTTCGTCGGGTAGCGCCGCGATACAGGGATAACACAGCAGGTGGTCGGAGCCGTCGGCCAACTCGAGGGTCATCGCCGTCCCGTCACTCCCGTCGTCCTGCCCGAACGTCCAGAGGTTAGCGATTCCGCCAGCGACCGAGATCGGACGCCCGCAGCCGTCACAGGAGTCGTTTGCCATACTCGAGTGTCCGGGCCGGACGGTGAAAGTCGTTCCCCCGAAAGCCCCTGACAGGGGTAGCGGCTACCCCTGTCATCCCCTTTTAGCCCCTCCCGAAAGCACCCACGTACGCCATCGTGTGTGGCGTTCGTGGCCCCTTTCAGTCCCGCCCGGGGTCGTTCGATCCGCCGGCCGAAACGACCGGAACCAGCCGAGCGATCGAATCCGGTTGCGTCGGTGAGCCAGTGACGAACGCTCCGGCCGACCGGTTATCCCGCCTCGCATCGTACGGCCGCCCATGGAGGTGCACTGCGAGGGCTGTGCCGGCTGCTGTATGGACTGGCGACCGCTGCTCGAGGAGGCCGACTCCGACCGCAGTCAGCGACGGTCACCCTTCGATCGTGACGCCGACGACGGGACCTCGAGAGCGCCGCTCGACGGCGATACCAACTTCGTCCCGCTGACTCGCGAGGAGGTCCGCGGCTTCCTCGACGACGGGATGGCCGCGGCGCTGACGCCGCGGTTCTGGCGGGCGCGAGACGAGGCGGAAGGCGTCGAGATCGACGGCCACAGCGTGGCCGCCGTCGCGGGACGGCCCGTCTTTTTCGTCGGGCTCCGAAAGCCGCCGAAGCCGGTCGCGCCGTTCGATCGCGACGAGCCGTCCTGGCTGCCGACCTGCGTCTTTCTCGATCCCGAGACGCTGCAGTGTCGCATCCACGACAGCGACCGCTTCCCCGACGAGTGCGGGGCCTATCCGGCGCACAATCTCGCCCTCGAGCAGGAGACCGAGTGCGAACGCGTCGAGGACGCCTTCGGCGGAGAGCGGTTGCTCGATGACGGCGACGACGACGTGCCCGCCGATCTCGACGGCTTGCTACTCGGCTCGCAGGCGCTGGGTGCGAAGCTGTTTGCACACCCGAACTCGGACGCCCTCGAGGGGATCGTCGAGCGCGCGGCGGCCGGCGAACTCACCGCGGCGGACCGCGCGGAGTGTCTCGCCGTCGCCGCGGCCTCGAGTCCGGGGACGCTCGCGATCTCGGACCACCACTACGAGTGGGGCCGCGAGCGGACGCTCGAGGCGACGGCCGACGACGGATCGACCGAGCGGGACGACGGCGCCGACTCGTGGGTCGGAGCCGCCATCGACGAGTGGTACCGCCGCTCCCGGACCGGCGAGTCGGTTCCATCACCGTCGGTTGCCGACGAGATCGAGACGGCACGCGGCGCGCCGGAGACCCCCGGCTGGGACGCCCTCGAGTAGTCGGTAGCCGCGTACCGCAGTTGTCGGGCGGCCACCACGCGGGGCGAATCGTCTCGCCGACTCGAACGGACAAAAAGCGACTCGAGAACGCGGAGGCGAACTGCGGTCAGTCGGATTTGATCTCCTCGAACTTGCTCAGCAGTTCCTCCGCAGACTCGCCAGAATCGTACTCCACCGTTCCGTGATAGATCGTGCGCTCGTCGTCGAAGTCGGCGTCGACCGTTGACGCTTGCTTCTCGCGGCGCTCGTGTTCGTCCTCGTCATAGGCACCCATTGACATGGTAAGTACAACCATGTTGGTTCGTCCCGCACATTAATGTAACGGTCCTTCATATCAGTTCGGCGGCTAACACGTGACGCGTAAGACGTATGGCTATACGCGCGCTAGATGGACCGTGGCACGGCCGCTTCGCTTTCGGTATTCGCCCTCGTCCTGGAGCGAACAGGACGTTCGACACGATATCCTCCAGCCGCTGCGTTCGAACATCGGCGCCCGCGCAGTAGCGCCGCGATTCGGGATCGGCGCCGACTGGGAGACACACCGCTTCGAGATGCAAAACGGCGACGTTGCTCTCTTCGCGCGAAACGGCCAAGAAGCCTACTGGATGGGCAACACGGAGACGCCCTCCTCGCTGTGGAAGACGGACAAGTTCGGCTGGGAGGAGGTCCCCTATCACGTCTCGCGCTGGACCCAGCGGGAACTGCTCGCGACGCTCCACGAGACCGATCCGTGGCTCGCCGACTACCCGCACATTTCGTGGTTTTTCCTCCCCGTCTTCATGTCGAAAGACGGCCGCGAGTCGACGCGAGCGTTCTTCCGACAACACGCCGCCGGCTTCCCTGACGCCGGCCGCCGGGAGACGACGCGGTTCTTCGAGGAGTTCCTCGCGACGGGCGTACTGGACGAGTACCGGAACGTCATGGCCGGGAAACTGGGAACCAGCGACCACGTCGACCGCGTCCGGATGAGCGCCGCGATGGGCGAGTTCATCGCCGCGAAGATTCTTAGCGACGCAGCGTACGCGGTCACGCCGGAGATCGAGGTCACCACCGGCCACTCGCTCGACTTCCGCGCGAAAAACGGCGAGACCAACGTCCTCGTCGAGGTAACCCGCCCCCAGCCCCCGAAGAACCGCTCCGCCTCGGGACCCGTCGCCGCCGTCCGCGAGACCGCCGAGACCAAGACCAACGGCCAGCTGGCTGAACACGGCGGCGGCGCCGTCCTCTTCGTCGACTGTTCTTCGTTCCGCGACGACACCTGGAACGCCATCCGCGCCGAACAGCCGGACGTTCCCCACCGACCCGCCGTCGTCTACCGCGCTCGCCCGAACGGCCGCATCGAGGGCTACCGAAAGGGAGCGGTGCCGCTCGAACTCGAGGGTGCGATCGACCTGCTGGACTGATCGCGAGCGTCGACCGTTCGCGTGTACCTGCTTCGGTCCGTGACCGACACGAGACCGTGTAGGTTGGGATACGTATTTGGTAGACGATAACAATGGCCATCATATGCGCGCAGCAGTCCTCGAAGAACACGGCGAACCGCTCTCGATCGAAGACGTCGACGCCCCGGAGCCGGATCCGCGCGGTGCGGTGGTCGAAGTCGAAGCCTGCGGCGTCTGTCGCAGCGACTGGCACGGCTGGCAGGGCGACTGGGGCTGGCTCGGCCTCGAGACGCAGCCGGGACAGATCCTGGGCCACGAGCCCGCCGGCCACGTCGTCGCCGTCGGTGACGACGTCGAGAACGTCTCGGAGGGCGACCACGTCGCCGTGCCGTTCAATCTGGGCGACGGAACCTGTCACGAGTGCCGGCGCGGGCACTCGAACACCTGCGAGAACGTAATGCCGCTTGGCTTCGTCCCGCCCGTCCAGGGCGCGTTCGCCGAGCAGGTCCACGTTCCCGCCGCCGACCACAACCTCGTCTCCCTCCCCGACGGCGTCTCGTCGGTCGACATGGCCGGGCTGGGCTGTCGGTTCATGACCTCGTTTCACGCGCTCGCCCACCGCGCCGACGTGAGCGCGGGCGACTGGGTCTCGGTCCACGGCGTCGGCGGCGTCGGCCTCTCGGCGGTCCACATCGCCGACGCCCTCGGCGCGAACGTGATCGCCGTCGACCTCAAAGACGAGAAACTCGAGCACGCGACGGAACTCGGCGCCGTCGAAACGGTCAACGCGGCCGATGTCGATAACGTCGCCGCGGAGGTCAAGGCGATCGCCGACGGCGGCGCGAACGTCTCGATGGACGCGCTCGGAATCGAGACGACCTCCCAGAACTCCGTCCAAAGCCTCGGCAACCGCGGCCAGCACCTCCAGGTCGGGCTCACCACGCAGGACGAACAGGGGATGATTTCCGTCCCCTCCGATGCGATGGTGATGCAAGAAATCGAGTTCATCGGCTCGCTCGGCATGCCGCCGACCCGCTACGACGAGATCTTCCGGATGGTCGCGACCGGCAAACTCCGCCCCGCCGACGTCGTCTCCGAGACGATCGGCCTCGAGGACGTCACGGCGAAACTCGAGGCGATGACAGACTACGAAACCGAGGGCATTCCGGTCATCGACGAGTTCTGATCGCGGGCGGTCTCCCCGTTCGACGGTGATCGACGGACGGGGCAATCGAAGCTATCTCCGTTCCTGATAGTCGCGTGGTACCGAGTAGCATATTTATTTCCATACCAGGCGAAGCAATACTGCCCATGAAGGGTGAACACGACTACAGAAACGCTGGTTTAGCATCGATTACGCCAAGGATCGATCGACGACGGCTGTTGCAGGTCCTCGGTGCAGGCGCAGCCGTGACGCTGGGAACGAACGCTGTCGCTGCCGGTCCGACACTGCAACAAGACGAGATTCCGCCGGATCAGTCCGGTGACGGAATTCACCCCGTGTTCGGCTTCTCGGCGCTCGCGATGGACGTCGATCCACCGGTCGAGCCGGATCACGTCGTCGACGCGATGATTCAACCCCGCGAGGACCGCGAGATCCCGGAGTTCTTCTTCGAGCCGACGGGGCTGTACGTCGAGCCGGGCGACACCGTCCAGTTCAGACTCGTCACGCCGCACCACTCCGTGACAGCGTACCACCCCGCACAGGGACAGCTACCGCGAGTTCCGGACGACGTTCCGCCGTTTTCCTCGCCCGTGTTGCCGGTGAACGCCTACTGGCTCTACACGTTCGAGCAGCCGGGCGTGTACGACATGCACTGCGGTCCGCACGAGATCTTCGGCCACGTGATGCGGATCGTCGCGGGCGAGGCGACGGGTCCCGGTGCGGAACCGGTTCCTGAGCCCGAAACCATGGCCGAACCGAACGGCGATGGCGGAGAGATGGCCGACGAAAACGGGCCTCGCCAACACGGCGACGGCCACGAGGACGGCCCGCACGATCACGAGGACGGCCCGCACGACCACGAGAACGGGCCTCACCAACACGGCGACGGCCACCACAACAACGGGAACGGGTCGAACGGGGACGGAGCAGAGCCAGACGAGGACGACGCGGGACCACCGGATGACGCCGAGGGGGAGGGCCCCGAACTCCGACCCCCGGTCGGCGCTGCGCTGACCGTCCTCGGCGACTCGGCGCTCGAGCCCGAGCGAATTATCGAGGAGGAGACGGTCTCTTGGGAGGAGATCGACGACGCGAACAAGGAGCTCGTGCTCTGAAACGCGCGTCCGAACCGTCGAAGCTCTCCGACGCGTTCACCAAGCGGACGAGGCTGTGCAATTTGCCGGCTCTCGGTCGGACAGTCGTACGCGAAACGCAACCCTATCGTACGAGGGCGGTAGGGCTCTCCGGTTTGAGATCGTCGCAGGGAGTGAGAACTGAGCGAGCGGCGAAAGCGAGAAGCCAGCGCGAAAAATCGTCGGTCGTTAGAACGAAACGGCGTCGGGCGCGTACGGGCTACCGACCGGTGTCGGGTCGCGGTCGCTGTAGCCGACGCGGCCGACGGCCTTGTCGCTGACCGCACAGTAGACGGAAGCGCGCGCCTCCTCCGGGGACTCGAAGGTTTCTGACTCGAGGCGGGCGAGTACATCGCCGACCGTCTCGGACCCGTTGGGTAGTTCGAGGGTCCGATCGCCGTATTCGTCGATCAGTTCCTCGGTCGTGGCGGGATACTCGTGGTCGTCGATGACGTCGCCGGTGCCATTGAGCAGCATTACACCTGAACTACTGTGAACGATAATTATAAACATTGTCCATATACGTTTCTTAGGCGCACTGTATACCTAATATTCTTTAATGAGGCTAGAGTGGAGTGAGGGGACGGGCAGCGTTCGGACGAATTCGACGGCGAGCCCCGTGAAGAAACGCCTTTGGGACCGCGCGCCGTCCGACCGGACAGATGCCTTACGCCGACCTGCACGTCCACACGACGCGCTCGGACGGGAGCCTCGAGTTCGAGGAAGTGCCGGACGCCGCCCGCGAGAACGACGTGGCCGTCGTCGCGATAACCGACCACGACCGGCTGCAGCCGATCGACGAGCCGATCGCAGAGCGCGACGGCGTGACGATCGTCAGCGGGATCGAACTGCGGGTCGAGACGCCCTACGGCGAGCGCGTCGACCTGCTGGGGTACGGCGTCGAGCCGACGGCGGAACTCGAGGGAATCGTCAAGCGCATCCAGCGCAATCGGATCGAGCGCGGTCAGGCGATCGTCGACTGCGTTGAGTCCCGACTCGGGATCGACCTCGGCGTCACCGTCGAGGACGGCTTCGGCCGCCCGCACGTCGCGCGGGCGATCGATGCCCACCCGGACACCGACTACGACTACGGGGACGCCTTCGCCGAACTCATCGGCAACGGCGAACCGTGTTTCGTCGCGCGGGACGTTCCCTCCTTCGAGCGAGGGCTGGCGGCGCTCTCGAGTGCGAGCCACCTCGTCTCGCTGGCGCATCCGCTTCGGTACGCCGATCCGGAGGCGGCGCTCGGGCTGACCGCCGAGCCCGCCCTCGAGGCCGTCGAACTGCACTACCCCTACGATCGGGACGACGTCGACCCCGATATCGTCGAGGACGCGATCGAGCGCAACGACCTGTTGACGACCGGCGGAACCGACGCCCACGAGTACGAACTGGGCGTCGCCGGACTCTCTCGGGCCGCCTACGATCGTATAGAGCTATCATAATCGCGTTACAATCCTGGCCGATAGCGGAGGGTTCAATGCAACGTGGTTCCAACCCGTGGGTATGCACTGTCACTACTGTGACCGCGAGGCCGCATTCGCCGCCGAGTCGGACGGGCTCAAGGTCGGTCTCTGTGAAGAACACTTCCGCGAGCGGTTACAGGAACTCGCCGAAGCTGACGGACTCGAGACCCTGAAAGAGAAGGTCGACGTCGACCGCGCGGAGTAGGGTCGCGACGAAGAGACGGTCGTGCTACCGATACTCGCTCAGGCCGTCCGCCCGGCGTCGACGTCGATCGCGTCGACCGGGCAGACGTCCACGCAGAGCATACAATCGATACACTGTGCTTCGTTCGCCGGATCTGCCTTCTCCTCGCTTTCTGGATGATCGGGCGTTTCGACCCACTCGAAGACGTCGACGGGGCAGTCCTCGAGGCAGGCGCCGTCGGCGATACAGAGGTCGAAGTCGACCGCGACGTGCGTGCCGTGGATGCCGAGCTCTTCGGGTTCGTCGACGGGTCCCCAGACGTCGTGTCCGTTGTGTTCGTCGACCTTCTCGCGATTCTCGGTGAACTGCGGATCTATGGCCATTGCTAACAGATCTAAACGGGAGACGCGCACTTAAAAGTATATACTCGTTGATGTTCGAACGACGCCGGAACGCGGTCGGTCACGGCTCGGGCGTGTCGCTGGTGGCTGCCGTGTCGCCGGTGGCCGCCGCGTCGCCGACGCCGCGACGCTCGAGGCGATCGTCGAGCAGTTCGCGCACCCAGACGGCGAAGCCGTGGTCGCGGCCGTGGGTCCAGATGGCTTTCTGCTGGAGGACGTCGGGGAGGTCGCTCTCCTCGACGCTGCCGGCCACGACGGCCTCGCGGTCGGTCATCAGCAACTGTCCCGGCCACTCGGAGTAGACCGCGTTGGTCGTCCGGAGGTCGGGCGAGACGACGACGTCGGCGTCCGGCGCGATTTCGAGGAACTCGTCTCTGTACTCGTCGGCCGGGACTTCGATGTACACCTCGACATCGCGGTCGGCGGCCGACGCGAGCGCCTCGCCGACCCGATCGTCGACGACCGCCGGTTCGGGAACGAGATAGTGGATCGATTCGGTGGCCTCCTCGAGGAAGACGACGACGCGGTCGGTCACGTGTTCGTTCTGGTTGATCGACCACATCCCCTCGTCGTCCCTCGACTCCGGTTTCTCGACCTGTTTGAGCGCGTTTTCGGCGGCGTCGATCCGCGAATCGTAGTCCTCGCGGAGCCGTCGGCAGGCCATCTGGACCGGAACGGCCGCGTACTCGCGCGGTTCGGATTGCTGGACGTTGACCAGCCCCTTGCGCTCGAGTCGTTCGATGGTGTCGTACACCCGGGATCGCGGCACGTCCGCGACCTGGCTGACCTCCTTTGCGGTTCCCGTGGAAATCCGCGTCAGCGCGACGAAACACCGGGCCTCGTACTCCGTTAGTCCCAGAGATTCGAGACTTGTCACTGCTTCTTCGGCTGTTGACACAGCAGAATATCCGTTCATAGCGGCTAAAAGTCACGGCTTTCGACAGCCACGTCGGGCCCGTCCGACGTATTCGACCCGAGCGACGATCGGAGAGGACGAAACGAGGTACTGCCACACGGACAGCCGTTGACGCTGCCGATCGGATGGATCTCGCCCTCGCTCGAGAGCCAGACCGCGAGGACCCGCCCGCACTCCGTACAGCTCGCGGCACCCCGTGAACGCGTCTGTGTACTCATACAACTGGTTCCACTGACGGAACGGATAAGTCGACCGTGAGTTGGGGGAGAACACGAGCGCCGGTACTCCGATCGAAACACCGGACCCTCCTTCGGCCGAGTCGGCTCTGCCGTTTCGGTTTCCCCGGACGTGAGGCTGGTCGAGAATGTCGTCGACAGCTCGGAACCAGCCCGGCGGCAGCCAGCACGCTCGTTGACTCCCGACAGGAGAACGTCGATTCGGAGTACTTTGGTTCGGAGGTGGCTATCGACGATCCTGTCGTTTTCACGCCGCCGATCACAAACACCTTCGTAGAGACCCCACACGGTGCAGTCGACTCGTCGAATCCAGGAGGGTCAAGGACGGCTTCGACGACATCACGTTCTCGCGACGCGAACGCTACTCGTCAACGTCGGTCCACACGCCCGAGGCCGCCGATTTCGTCACTGCCGAGAGCCGGGCGTTCTCACCGCGATGCGAACCCGTATAGATGCTCGCGAATACACCTATCCCAGATGACAATCGAAACAGGATCGGAACCGACGGCGGATCCGCTCCCGGCGACGTCGCTGTCCCGCGACCGACTCGCGGCGCTGTCGGCGCGGATCGACGCCGAGACCGACGCGGCGATCGCCGTTCGAGCGCCGGCGACCGACGTCGAGATCGGCGCCGTGCCGGACTGCGACGAGCGAGACGTCGAACGAGCCGTCGACGAGGCCCGCAGGGCACAGGAGAAGTGGGACGAAACGCCGATCGACGAGCGCGTCGCGATCGTCGAGCGGTTCGGCGACCTCGTCCTCGAGCACCGCGAGCGACTGCTCGACTGCCTCCAACTCGAGACCGGAAAGTCGCGCCAGAACGCCGTCGAGGAGGTCCTCGACGTTCCGTTGACCTGCTCGTACTACGCTGCGATGGGGGCCGACGCGATCGCCGAGCAGCGCCGACGCGGCGCGGTTCCGCCGGCGACGACCGCCCGCGTGACGACCGAACCGGTCGGCGTCGTCGGCGCGATCTCGCCGTGGAACTACCCGTTGACGCTCGCGATGACCGACGCGATCCCGGCGCTCGTCGCCGGCAACGCCGTCGTCCTCAAGCCCGACGAGAAGACGCCGTTTACCGCCCTCGTGCTCGCGGATCTGCTCGAGCGGGCGGGACTGCCCGACGGCGTCTTCCGGATCGTCACCGGTCGCGGGGCGAGCGTCGGGCCGGCGCTGATCGACCGCGTCGACTACGTCACGTTCACCGGCAGCACCGCGACGGGGCGGACGGTCGCCGAGCGGGCCGGCCGCAACCTGATCGGCTGCTCGCTCGAACTCGGCGGGAAGAACCCCTTGCTCGTGCTCGACGACGCCGACGTCGAGACGGCCGCCCGCGGCGCGGTCCAGGCCTGTTTCACCAACGCCGGCCAGCTCTGTCTCGCCGCCGAGCGCCTCTACGTCGACGAGTCGGTGTTCGACGCGTTCCTCGACGCGTTCGTCGGCGAGACGCGCCGCCTCACGATCGGCACCGGCTTCGACTACGCGGACGACGTCGGCTCGCTGATCGACGGCGACCAGCTCGAGCGCGTCGAGTCCCACGTCGAGGGGGCCCTCGAGGCCGGCGCCTCGGTCCTCACCGGCGGTCGTCGCCGTCCCGACGTCGGCCCCTTCTGTTACGAGCCGACGATTCTGACCGACGTCGACCCCGAGGCGGCGGTCGCAAACGAGGAGACGTTCGGCCCCGTCGTCTCTGTCGAGTCGGTCCCCGACGCCGAGACCGCGGTCGAACGAGCGAACGACTCCGACTACGGGCTGACCGCGAGCGTCTGGACGGGCGACCGCGAGCGCGGTGTCGAGGTCGCCCGCGAGATCGACTGCGGCACCGTCTGCGTCAACGACGCCTACGTCTCCGGCTGGGCGGCCGTCGACGCGCCGATGGGCGGGTTCGACGACTCCGGGCTCGGCCGCCGCCACGGCCGCGAGGGGATCGAACGCTACCTCGAGTCCCGGACGATCGCCGCCTCGCGGATCGGTCCCCTCGACGCGCCGCCGGGCGTGCCGGCGTCGTGGTACGCCCGCGGAATGGTCGCGCTGACGCGACTCCAGCGCCGACTGTCGTCGCTGCCGCGACCCGGGAGGTGGGGCCGATGAGCGCCGCGCCCGCGGTCTTGCTCACCGGCTTTCCCGGCTTCCTCGGCTCGGCGCTGGTCGAGCGGCTGCTCGAGCGCGGCGACGGCCCGATCGCCTGCCTCGTCCAGCCGCGGTATCGGGATCACGCCGAGCGGCGGGCGGCCGACCTCGCCGGGGCGGACGGCGAGTCGATTCGGCTCTACGAGGGCGACATCACCGAGCCGAACCTCGGGCTCGACGACGCCGACCTCGAGGGGCTCGCGTCGGTCGCCGAACTGTACCACCTCGCGGCGGTCTACGACCTCGCGGTCGAGTCCGACCTCGCGGAGGCGGTGAACGTCCGCGGGACTGAACACGTCCTCGACGTCGCCGAGGCCCTCGAGGTCGACCGGTTTCAGTACGTCAGCACCTGTTACGTCAGCGGCCGGTACGACGGGGTCTTCACCGAGGACCACCTCCGGGAGGGCCAGTCGTTCAACAACCACTACGAGCGCACGAAGTACGAGGCCGAGGTCGCCGTCCAAGCGCGGATGGCCGAGGGGCTTCCCGCGACGATCTATCGGCCGGCGATCGTCGTCGGGGACAGCGAGACCGGCGAGACCGGAAAGTACGACGGGCCCTACTACCTGATCAGGCTGCTCCTCTCCCAGCCGTCGTGGTGTTCGATCACGACGCGTTTTCCCGGTTCGCCCGGCGCCGAACTCAACGTCGTGCCGCGGGACTTCGTCGTCGACGCGATCACGCATCTGAGCGGCCGCGACGACGCCGTCGGCGAGGTCTACCAACTCTGCGATCCCGCCCCGCTTTCGGTGCCGGAGTTCGTCGACGCGGTCGCCGACGCGATCGGACACCGCGTCGTCTCCGTCCCGGCCTCGAAACGGCTCTCGAAGGGGCTACTCGAGGCCGCCGCGGATCGAGGCCTGCCCGCCGAACCCGCGACGCTCGACTACCTCGACCACCCGACGCGGTACGCCTGTCCGAACGCGAGGCGAGCGCTCGCGGGGACGGGGATCGAGTGCCCGCCCGTGGCGTCCTACGTCGCCGACCTCGTCGCGTTCCTCCGGGAGAACCCCGACGTCGGCGACGAGGCGATGGTCTAGCTCGGTCGACCTGCGTGCGTCGGTTCGCCAAAGCGCAGGCCGCGTCGAGCGCATCGCTTTTGCAGCCACCGTCGAATGAACGCGTATGGACCTCACTCACCGTCCCCGCCGACTCCGCCAGGACCGCGTCCGGGGCCTCGTCAGCGAGACGAGCCTCGAGCCGACGGATCTCATCGCGCCGATCTTCGTCGACGCGACGACGGACGAGCGCGTCCCGATCGAGTCGATGCCCGGCCACGAACGCGTCCCGATCGACGAGGCCGTCGCCCGCGTCGAGGAGGTCCGCGAGACCGGCGTCGAAGCCGTGATGGTGTTCGGCATCCCGGCGTCGAAAGATCCCGAGGGGAGCCGCGCCTGGGCCGAAGACGGCGTCGTCCAGGAGGCGACCCGACGGATCAGCGCGGAGACGGACGCCTACGTCATCACCGACGTCTGTCTCTGTGAGTACACCGACCACGGCCACTGCGGCCCGCTCGAGGCGGAACTCCGCGGGGATACCGACGTCGGCGAGGGCGGCCCCGCCTGCGATCCGACGCTGACCGTCGACAACGACGCGACTCTCGGGGCGCTCGATCGGATCGCCGTCTCCCACGCGGAGGCGGGCGCGGACATGATCGCGCCGAGTGGCATGATGGACGGCATGGTCGCCGCGATCCGCGAGGGGCTGGATCGCGACGGCTTCGAACACGTGCCGATCATGAGCTACGCCGCGAAGTACGAGAGCGCCTTCTACGGCCCGTTTCGAGACGCTGCCGATGGCGCTCCCTCCTTCGGCAACCGCCGGCACTACCAGATGGACCCCGCGAACGCCCGGGAAGCGCTGCGCGAGGTCCGCCTCGACGTCGAGCAGGGCGCCGACGTGCTGATGGTCAAACCCGCCCTGCCGTACCTGGATATCGTCGGGTCCCTCCGCCGCGAGTTCGATCATCCCGTCGCCGCCTACAACGTCTCCGGCGAGTACGCCATGCTCCACGCCGCCGCCGAGAAGGGGTGGCTCGAACTCGAGGCGGTCGCCCTCGAGTCGCTGCTGTCGATCAAGCGGGCGGGTGCGGACCTGATCTTGACGTACTTCGCGGAGGACGTCGCGGCGGAACTGTGAACGCAGTACCGTTCGGTTCGACCCAGCCACCGTAGTGGATAGCGAGTTCGACGATGACGAGCGTCTCGAGTCGACGACGGAGACCCACATTCTGACGAACGTCCAGCCGCCTCCTTCGGCGGGTGTCACAGTGGCAACATCTGCCGCGCGCACGGTTGCTCGCTCGGCTACCGAGGAATATCGTTCTCTATCGACGTACTGTCCGCTGACGGCGAGTTTTTCGCAGTGGACAAAGAGAGAATATATAACCACGTCTCGAAAAATCCTCGAGATCGAACGGCCTTATATACATTAAACCACCTCTAGATTTCTCCGAACGTCCCTATTACCCCAGACTATCTGGACGTACATCAACGCTAATCCTTATATGAAGATGGTCCATGAGCATCAGACGTGACTCAGAAGACAACCAACGTCGAAGTTGGATCGTTCGTGGACAAGCGTCCACCAATAGTCGATAGTGGAACGGAATTCGTCGGGGTGATCGCGTGATCGATCCGACCCTCCTCGAGGTAACGACCGGGGACCTCGAGTCGCTCGCGACGGGGATCAACCTCGTCTGGATGCTGGTGGCGACGTTCCTGATCTTCTTCATGCACGCCGGCTTCGCGATGCTCGAGGCGGGCCAGGTCCGCTCGAAGAACGTCGCGAACCAGCTGACGAAGAACATGCTGACCTGGGCGGTCGGCGTCTTCGTGTTCTTCGTGATCGGGATGGGCGTCTCGAACAACGTCGGTGCGATGCTCGGCGGCGGCGAGTCTGCCGCGTGGACGCAGTTCGCGCTCGATCCGAGCGGCGAGATGGTCGAGTTGCTCTTCAGCGCGGTGTTCGCGATGACCGCCGCGACGATCGTCTCCGGTGCGGTCGCGGGCCGCGCGAGACTTCGCGCGTACGTCATCTACACGTTCTTGCTCGCCGCGGTCATCTACCCCGTCGTCGCGGGGATGGTCTGGTACGGCGGCGACCCGCCGATCCTGACCGATCTCGGCTTTTCCGACTTCGCGGGCGGGATGGTCGTCCACGGCGTCGGCGGCGTCGCCGGCCTCACGGCGGCCTGGATCCTCGGGGCTCGCATGGACAAGTACAACAGCGACGGCAGCGTCAACATCATCCCCGGCCACTCGATGACTTTCGCCGTGCTGGGGACGCTGATCCTCTGTTTCGGCTGGTTCGGCTTCAACGTCGGAACGGCCGCGACCGTCATCGGCGACGGATTCGAACTCGCCGCCTTCGACATCGTCGGCCGCGTCGCGATCGTGACCGCCCTCGGGATGGGACTCGGCGCACTCGGCGCTTCTACCGTCTCGATTGCACTGAACGGCAAGGTCGACACGCTCTACGTCGCGAACGGCATGCTCGCCGGCCTCGTCGGCGTCACCGGCCCGACCGACCTCATCACCCCCGTGGGTGCGATCGCGATCGGCTTCCTCGCCGGCGCCCAGCTACCGATCGTCTTCAAGTTCGTCGAGCAGAAGCTCAAGATCGACGACGTCTGTGCGGTCTTCCCGGTTCACGGAACCGCAGGGATGCTCGGACTGATCATCTACCCACTGTGGTCCGTCGAGGGGTCGGCCATCGGCGGTAGTGTTATCTCGGGGGGCATCCTCTCGATCGAGGCCAGCGCGTTCGGTCCGCAGATCCTCGGCGTCGCCGCGATCACGATCTGGACGGTCGCCGCGACCGCCGCCGTCTGGGGCGTGCTCAAGATGCTGGGTCAGGCCCGCGTCACCTCCGAACACGAACGCGACGGACTCGACCTCGCCGAACACGGCGTCGACACCTACCCCGAGTTCGGACAGCCCGACGTCGCGACCGACGGCGGCCCAGCGCCGTTCCGCACCGACGGCGGCTCCGACGATGACGACCGCGTCATCCGCACCGATGGAGGCGAACGACTCGAGGACGCCGAACTCCGTACCGACGGGGGCGCGCCCAACGACGGCGAACTCAAGCTGATCACCGCGATCATCCGCCCCGACCGCCTCGGCGCGGTCAAGCAGGCTCTCGCCGAGACCGGCGCACCGTCGCTGACCGTCACCAACGTCTCCGGCCGCGGCTCCCAGCCCGCAAAGAAGGGCCAGTGGCGCGGCGAGGAGTACACGGTCGACCTCCACCAGAAGGTCAAAATCGAGTGCGTCGTCGCCGACATCCCCGCCGAGGACGTCGTCGAGGCCATCGGCGAGGCGGCAAACACCGGCGAGCCGGGCGACGGGAAAATCTTCGTGATCCCCGTCGAAGACGCCTACCAGGTCCGCACCGGAAACACCGGCCAGGACGCGGTCTGACGGAACGCTTCGGTCGGACACCGATTTTCCTGTTTTTTCGCTCCGGAGACCGATCCGGACGTTGATTCGGCTCGCGTCGACTCGAGACCCCACACTCCCGTTCAGGGGAGTGTCGTTACCTCCACTATATAAATTAAACATCATTCGAAGTTGGGTATGTGATAGTCATTATCGCGTATTATTCATCGGTGTTCAACGGAAATGCTTATAATCGGGACGGGCCACAGAAAGGTACGTGATCGGAACGACAACCGCTACCACAGCACCGACCGCGGCACCCGTCCGTCGATCGGGAGCGGCGCAGTCGGTACGTGCGACTGCGGCGGGGAGGAACACGATTCGCTCTCCGACGAGCGAGATCGTTCCGTCCACGAGTGCGCGGCCGCGAGTCGACGGCCACCTCCACTTCCGGTGCGAGGGGGCCGTCGCGACGCGTCGTGACGCTATAGTAGTCAGTGAAAGTCAATGCACACCCGATCGCAGGATGGCGTTGCGATCGGTGTGTAAATCGTTTCACTGACTACTATAGTTGCGAGGTATCGAACGGCGAGCGACGGACTCGAGCGCTCGCGGAGAGCGATGATCGCTGCGTTCGGACAGGCGAGTCCGGACTGGAGGGTACCTAGGCAGGGTCGCGCGGCCGTCAGAGCGCGCGCCCACCGACGCGCGTTCCGCGAATTCGTTCGCGCGGCCCGCCTCGCTGCCCTCGGTCGGCATACTCTCCGGACGGTTCGTCCGGACTTCGACGCCCGCTCCGAACCGGGCGTCGACGGCCGCCGCGTCGTATCGGCGGCCACCACGATCCGGTGACTCACTGTGGGTTCGATCGTGTCACCCTCACTGGATTCGTGTTTTTCGCGGTAGAACGTACTCCAACGGAGCGATCCGCGAGTAATGACGCCCCCTCGCGAGCGAACCTCGGTACTACTTTCCCGTCCCGTTGCTAAGGCTGGGATATGAACCACGACAACTCACGCGAGCTGTACGACCGGGCGCTGTCGGTGCTGCCCGGCGGAGTCAATTCGGCGGTTCGTGCGGCCGTCGAGCCGTATCCGTTCTTCGTCCAGAAGGGCGACAACGGCCACGTCATCGACGCGGACGGCAACCGCTACGTCGACTGGGTGATGGGCCTCGGTCCGCTTCTTCTGGGGCACAATCTGCCCGAACCGGTCCAGGCCGGCATCCAGCAGAAGGCCAGCGAGGGGCCGATGTACGGCACCCCGACGGAGGTCGAGGTCGACCTCGCCGAGTTCGTCGTTCGTCACGTGCCGAGCGTCGAGAAGATTCGGTTCGTGAACTCGGGCACCGAAGCGACTACCTCGGCGGTCCGACTTGCCCGGGGGTACACCGGCCGGAACAAGATCGTCGTCAACCAGGGCGGCTACCACGGCGCCCAGGAGTCGACGCTGGTCGAGGGCGACGCCGAAAATCCGAAACCCTCCTCGGCGGGCATCCCGCAGTCGTTCGCCGAACACACGATTCCCGTGCCGTTCAACGACGAGGAGGCGGTGCGAGACGTCTTCGAGAAACACGGTGACGACGTCGCAGCCGTTCTCACGGAACCGATTCTGGGCAACTACGGTATCGTCCACCCCGAGGACGGCTACCACGAGTTCCTCCGCGAGATCACCGAGGAACACGGCTCCCTGCTCGTCTTCGACGAGGTCATCACCGGCTTCCGCGTCGGCGGTCTGGGCTGTGCCCAGAGCGAGTTCGACGTTACGCCCGACCTGACGACGTTCGGAAAGATCATCGGGGGCGGCTTCCCCGTCGGCGCCATCGGCGGCCGCGCCGAGATCATCGAGCAGTTCGCTCCGTCTGGTCCGGTCTTCCAGGCCGGCACCTTCTCCGGCCACCCCGTCACGATGGCCGCCGGCCTCGAGACCCTGCAGTTCGCCGCCGAGAACGACGTCTACGCCCACGTCGACGGCCTCGGTGACCGCCTTCGCGACGGACTCGAGGATATCGTCGCCGATCAGGCACCCGAGTACACCGTCGCCGGAACCGCCAGCATGTTCAAGGTGATCTTCACCCGCGACGGCGAGGCGCCGACGAACGCCGCCGACGTCAAAAACGCCGAAACGGATCGCTGGCGGCGCATCTTCTGGGGCCAGATGAAAGACCGGGGCATCTACCTCTCACAGAACCAGTTCGAGTGTCAGTTCGTCAGCTACGGCCACACCGACGAGGACGTCGAACGGACGCTCGAGGCGTACAAAGAGGCGCTGTAGGAACCGCCCGCTTCGAACACGAGTGACGGACCGGTCGAACGGTGACGACTGTCACACCGTGAGTACGGGGGACTCGAGGGGAGCGACGACGGTGTCGGACTCGATGCGCTACGGCGGGGTTCCGAACACCGAGAGACGCCCCGCGGGAGCGGTTCAAACAGCAGATGAGGACGCACGTCGACGAGATCGGCTGGGCGCGGCTCATCGAGCGGTTGCTGTATCTCTTTCCGCCGGTGG
Source organism: Natronolimnohabitans innermongolicus JCM 12255 (assembly GCF_000337215.1). Classification (GTDB taxonomy): domain Archaea; phylum Halobacteriota; class Halobacteria; order Halobacteriales; family Natrialbaceae; genus Natronolimnohabitans; species Natronolimnohabitans innermongolicus. The sequence goes on from NZ_AOHZ01000047.1 coordinate 109,933, forward strand.
TCGGCGTCGGTATCGTCGGCGTGCTCCGAGACGCCGAACCGGGCGTCCCCGGGCTCCAGTTCGCGCTGTTTCTCGTCAGCGCGTTCGGGTATACGGTCCTGACGCTCGGCCTTCTCGTCGCCATCTTCTTCGACGCGCGGCGGATCCGTCGGCGACCGCGGGCCAGCGGCAACTGGGCGCCGAACCCGTGGCTGAACGCCGCCGCGGCGCTCGTCTCGGCACCGCTCGCGGGCGTCGTCTACCTCGCGCGGCGCCACAGACGATTCGGAACGCAACCCGGCTGGTCGGGCTGGTGGCTCGTCGTGGCGGTTTCGATCGGAACGACGGCGTTCGGGCTCGCTACCGCCGTGATCGCGATCGTGTTTACCATCCCGGGGCTGCTCCGCGCCAGCATCGGCCTCGCCGGTGCGATCGCCTTCGGCTCGTTTCCGATCGCGATCCACCAGGACGCGGCCTACGTCTGTACGCACGGACGCTCCTGGCGGCCGAATCCGGGACTGTACCTCGGTATCGCCTTTCTGAGTCTCTCGATTCCGCCGCTGCAGCCACTCGTCGCGGGCTACTATCTCCTCCGGCGTCGCAGGGAGCTCGGGACGCCCTGACGAATCCACGCGACGGTCACTCCACGTTCGTCAAAAGCAGCGAGTTCCCAGACCGCTCGAGCGCCGCCCTCTCTTCGGTCTCGGCGCCGTCGCGGTTCCGGCCGCCACCGTCGGCCACCGCGGGAATCTCGACCGCGAACGTGCTCCCGTCGGCGCTCGTCTCGACGAGTTCGACCGCACCGTCGTATCGGGTCGCGAGCTGGTCGACCAGATACAGGCCCAGTCCGTGGGTACTGCCGCGGCGCTCGACGCGCTCGAACAACGACTCGCGCGTCGAATCGGGAATACCAGGGCCGTTATCGGCGATTTCGACGCGAACGGCGTCCGGTCCGGGATCGACCGTAACCGACACTCGCGGCGTCGCGGCGTCGTTGTGCTCGACTGCGTTCGCGAGGAGATTGGCGAACACGCGGGCGAGCAAGTCGTCGGCCCGAACGAACACGTCGTCGGGAATCGACGTCTCGACCTCGATAGGGCCCCGCTTGTGCTCGAGCTTTCGGACTTCGCCTCGCAGGATTCGGGAGAGATCCACCGGCTCGAGTTGAAACGAGCCGTCCGTCGTTTGCAACAGCACGCGCACGTCGTCGATCACCGTCGCCATCTCGTCGGACTCCTCGATTACGATGTCCGCCCACTCGCGAGACTGCTCGTCCAGCGGGGCCTCGTCGCGAAGCAGCATCGCGTAGCCGTTGATCACCGTCGCGGTGTTCAACACTTCGTGGCGAAGAACGCTGTTGAGGTAGTCGAGGTAATCCCGCTGGTCCTCGAGATAGTCCGCCCGAAGCGTGGCCCGTTCGGCAGCCAGCGCGCGTTCGACGGCCTGTGCCTCGAGACAGCCGATACCCAGACCGACGCCGGCACCGAGAGCGACCGCCCAGCGGAGCCACGCGAGCACTTCTGCCAGTCCGCCGGTCGGCATCACGAGAACGAGCGCGAAATTGATCGCTACGAAGAGTATCGAGCCGCCGAAACACCAGCCGAGAATTCGCGAATAGCGAGTCGAGGGAAGCGATGAAGTACGAAGCCAGTAGCCCCCGAAGACGATGCCAGCGACGAACGGCGCCGTCGTGACGACGCCGACCACGAACTGCCCTTCGAAGAGCAGCGGCGATGCGAACGCGAACAACAGGACGACCTCCGCGACCAGCGCGGTCGTCAGTAGTGCACCGAATCCGACGACGATCGCCGGAATCCGTTCGCTGTCGACGAATCGACCGCTCGCTGGCCACTGCATACACTGGCAATCCAGGTCGGTTTTGTTAGGCATTCCGGCCGTTTCGACTCGAGTCGAACGGGGAGTCGACGCGAACGCCGTGCCAGTCGTTTGCAGGCTGTAGCTCTTTCCCCTCGATACTGATAGGGCTCTCCGATGAGCCACATCGATGACACCGCCGACGAGGTTCGATCGCTCGAGGTCGGAACCGTCAGTCAGCTGTTCGACGAGACGACGTTCCCGACGACGACCGAGGAGGTCCTCGCGGAGTTCGGCGATGTCGAGATCAGCTACCCGACCGAGTCGGATACGCTCGAGACGATCCTCGAGACCTCGGGTCACGAGACCTACGGGACGCGGGACGAACTCGAGTTGGCGATCCTGAACGGCGTGCGACGGGACGCCGTCGGTCGGCCGCGCTACGCCGACCGCGGCGACAGCCCGCACGAGACCGACGAGCACGTGCGGACACAACAGTCGTTCTGAGAGCGCCAATGAGCGCCACAACGACCGCCGCGCGCGACGCGCTGACGGCTCAGCTAGAACGGCTGTACTACATCGAGCGGACGCTGCAGTCGGAGCTCGAGACGCTCTCGAACGACGTCGAGATTCAGACGTTAGACGACATCCGCGCCCTGCAGTGTCGCGAGCAGCTCCAGTACGCGATCGACGGCCACCGCGAGGAGACCGAGACCCACCTCGAGCGGATCGAACGGGCCTTCGACGCCCTCGACGAGGAGCCAGACGGCCGTCCGGTTCCCGAACTCGACGGCCTGATCGCCGACAAAGAGGCGTTCAACAACGTCGTTCTGAACGACGCGCTCCGGCCGCTTTATTACATGCAGACGGTGCTCGAACTCGAAGCGATCGAGTGTACCGTCTACGAGACGACGATCGCGCTCGCCGGCGCGCTTCCCGACGACGTCGGCGACGAGGTCGTCGACGCGCTCCGGGACAACTACGACGACGAGCGCGAACTGCGGACGGAACTCGAGGACCTGACCGAGAGCGAGGCCGTCCGGGAGCTGCTGGCCGCGAGTCCGATCGACGACGCGCCGCGAGAGTCGCTCGACCGCGCCTGGCGGAGGGATCCCGATCGACCATGAACGTCGAAACGATCGAAGACCTGTTCGGCAGTCGGCTTCAGCGCGCCTACTACGCCGAGCGCACCCACGCGGAGTTATGCTCGGAGATGGCCGCGGACGCGACGGCCGGCGACTTCCGCGACCTGCTCGAGGACCATCGGACGGAGACCGACGATCAAATCGGCCGCCTCGAGGACGTCTTCGCGGCGCTCGGTCGCCGTCCGCGGGCGAGTCGCACCCGAACGGTCGACGGGCTGGTCGAATCGTGGCACCAACACGCCGAGGCGGCGGACGAACCGGCCGTCCCGGGCGCCCTCGAGATCGCGCTGATGGCGGAGCGACTCGAGGTCAGGACCTACGAGTCGCTGCTGAGGCTCGCCGGACGGCTGGCCTACGCCGACGACGTCGTCGAACCGCTCGAGACGAACCTCGCCGAAGAACGGGCGGCCCTGGAGGCCCTGGAGACGATCCAGACCGAGCGTCCGGTACTCGAGGCGGTCGGCATAACCGAGTGAGCGAAAAAAGGTTCGGTACGATCAGCCGAGGACGAACCGATTCGGCGTCGGTCGATTCCCGGACGATCGGATACCGAGATCGCCTCGAATCGACGATCGGCCCGTGACTCGTCATTCCGGTAGCGCGTCGAATCCCGCTTCGGTGTCCCGCTAGCGCTCGACGGCGAACCGGTCGTACCGCGCTCGATACCCCGCGAGCCGACCGACCGGAGCGGTCGCCGCCGCGAGCCCCCGCTGCAGCCCGACGGGAAGCGCCGCGAGGGCGAACTCCTCGCGGTAGGCGTCGGCGAGGACCGCGAGCTGGAGCGGTCCCGGCAGCCCCCAGCCGTTGGTCTTCCCCTGGCGGGCGAGGCCGAACAGCGTCTCGAACAGCCGGTGGATCTCGAGCGCCGGGCTGAGCTCGATCTCGGTGCGGACCGGCTCGTCGCCGTCGTTCCAGATGGTGTAATCGGTGCCGGCAGGCACGCCGAACGCGGTGCCCGGCGTCGCCGTCCACTCGTCGAATGAAGTACGGCAGGCGGCTGCAGGCACCGTCACTTCGTCGAAACCCGTCGAAGGAATCGTATCGAGCCGCGACGGCGACGTCCGCAGTGTCGGTGGCCATTCGACCGACGGACGCGTCGTCGTCGAACTGTCCGACAACTACGTGAGAACGATCGGGGCGACCGGAACGGCGGCGAGGGCCACCTCACGGCCCCCGCCCCGCGACAGCGAGCCCGCTCTGAGTATGAACACGAGTATCGAAGTCGAGTACTGGGTGATCGACACGGACGGCAAACTGACGACGCCGGGCGCACTGGCGGACGTCTCCGAACACACCGAACGCGAGTTCGTCGAGCCGCTGTTCGAGCTGAAGACGCCGCCCTGCGAGACCGTCGACGAACTCCGGCGGACGTTCGTCGACCAGTTCGAGACGGTTCTCTCGCGGGCGGCCGAGGTGGACAAGCGACTGGTGCCACTCGGGACGCCGATCAACTGCGATCCGATCGCGCTCCGCCCCGACGAGCGCGGTCGGATCCAGAAGGAGGTTATCGGCGACGACTTCGCCTACGCGAAGTACTGTGCCGGCACGCACGTCCACGTCGAGAAGCGAAACGTCACTGACCAGCTCAACACGCTGATCGCACTCGACGCCGCGCTCGCGCTGGTCAACTCCTCGCCGTACCTCCGCGGCGAGCGACTCGCCAACAGCGCCCGCGCGTACTGCTACCGGAAGAAGAGCTACGAGGAGTTCCCGAAACACGGCCAGCTCTGGCGCTACGTCGACACCGTCGGCGAGTGGCGCCGTCGCCTCGAGCACCGCTACGACGAGTTCGAAGCCGCCGCCGTCGAGGCGGGTATCGACGAGGCGACCGTCGCGGAACACTTCTCGCCCGACGACGTCGTCTGGACACCGGTTCGACTCCGCGACAGCATGCCGACTGTCGAGTGGCGCTCGCCGGACGCCGCGCTGCCGAGTCAGGTGCTCCGGCTGGCGACCGAACTCGAGATGGTGATGGAGGAGATCCACCACACGAACGTCGAAATCGAAGCCGAGAGCGACCCGCGAGACGCCGGCCACGTGACGGCCGACGGCGTCAGGCTTCCGGCGTTCGAGACGGCCTGTGACTACGCCGAGGCTGCGATGCTCGATGGCCTCGAGTCCGACGCCGTCGCCCGCTACCTCGATCGCATGGGCTTTTCAGTGGGCGACTACCACCCGATCGCCACGCGCATCGACGGCCGCCAGTACGTGACCAAAAGCGACGCCCGCGACCTGCGCCTGGAGTACGCGAACCTGCTCGAGGAGGACGTTGCAGAGTTGAGCGAGGCGCTCGAGGTCTGACGCGGGAACAGCGGATCAGACGAAGCCGACGATGAAGGCGAGCCCCATCCCGATCAGGACGACGGCCGTGATCGTCGGCAGGTACGGCGTGAATCGTTCGATCCGCTCGCGGTGGTGTTCGTAGCCCGCGATCAACAGCAGCGTCGGCAGGATGATCGCGACGATGACGGCCAGCGAGTAGAGCAGCATCAACTCGAGACAGAGTTCGGTGCCGGCGCCGGTACAGATCGCCAGGATCTGAATGGGTTCTTCGTGGGCGAATCCGAGCAGCAGGGCCGTCGTTCCCAGTGCTAGCAGGCCGCGTTCGGCGTGTTCCTCGCTCAGGTGCTGGTGGCCGCCGCCGAACGGGAGCGCGGCGCGGACGCGCTCGAGGACGCCGCCGTTGTGATCGTGTGCGTGCGTCTGTCCGTGGTCGTGGGCGCCGTGTGCGCCCTCGTGTTCGCGGTGGGCGTCCGCTCCGCCGTCGGTATGGTGGGCGTGTGAGTCGTCGTGCTCGTGGTCATGCCCGCGTTCGTGCTCGTGGTGGTCGTGTTCGTGTTCGTTACCATGCAGTTCCTCACCGAACCCGTGTCCGTGGCCGCCGTGGCGGTACTCGTGAATCCCCAGCAGGATCAACAGCGTGCCGGCGACGTAGCCGAGCCACGGCCCCTCCGCGAAGTCGGCGAACGCGCTGAACCAGAAGTAGGCCACCACGAGCGCGACGCTGCTGACGAGGTGGCCGACGCCGAGGATCAGCGCCGCGAGGGTGCCGTAGAACCACCGTCGCTGTTTGGTGAGCGCGTACGTCGCGGCGATCGGCCAGCCGTGGTCCGGCAGAACGCCGTGGACGAACCCGATCGCAACGACGCCGAGGACGATTCCGATCTCCATACGAAAACAGCAACGCTATCGGCGTATACAGGTTGTTAGGAGGGATTTCGGGAGATCGTAATACTGGTGCTAAATATTGTTAACCGTTGGCGTTCGGATGCCAGGGAGAAGTACCATTCCGCGTCCAGTTGCTAGCTCAGTTCCCCTGACCGTACTCGTACTCCTCCTCGGGATCTTCGACGCCCTCGGTGCGGGAGCCAACCCAGGCGCCGAGCGAGAGGCCGTAGACGAGGTGCCCCGCGTGGAACAGCGCGAGTTCGTCCGCCTCGAGGCGAATGTCGAGCAGTTCCTTCAGCATAATCTGCGAGCCAAACGCCGAGAGCGCCATACCGAAGATCGACCCCCAGACGATGCCGCGTTGTTCCGGTTCGATCGAGCGTTCGGCGTCTTGCAGGGCGAACAGTCCGCCGAAGATCGCGCCCGCCTGAATCCCGTAGACGAAGTGAAGGAGCAAGCCGGCGACGGGGTGGTCTTCGGGATCGTCGCCCGTGACGTACTGCGAGTAGAAGTTCGCCGACGGCGGCAGCGATCGCAGGATCGGCAGCCGAAACGCCGTCATGATGATCGTCGCGACGAACCCCGCCTGTAGCCCCCGAACGGCGGCGTAGAAGGCGTGTTCCGCGCGGGACTGACGGGCCATCGCACTCGGCCCCTCCTTGGCGTCGCTCGTCGACCGCCACTGTCGGAGTCGATCTGAGACGGACATGATGCTCTCTGTACACCTACCACGAACGGAGACTTAACAGCCCGGCGTGCAGTGGACGGGTGCTCGAGTCCGCGACCGACTTCCGATCCGAACTGCCGGAACGTCTTTGTTGGGAGACGATAAGTTCGTGTGGAGACGATGAAACGTCCGATCGACGGCCCGTCGACCGCCGCCGGAGCGTACGTCGGCGCGGGCTGTACGGCGCTGGGACGGAACGCGGGCGTCGACTGGGGGTTCGCGCTCGCAGCCGGGATGCTCGTCGGCGTCGTCGTCGCGGTTGCGACCGGCCATCGAACCGCCCTCTGGACCGGGCTTGGACGCCGCCGGCTCCAGGTCGTTCCGGTGGCCGTCCCAGCAGTCGGAGCGCTTGGACTGATTCTCGCCGATGAATACGGGCACAGCGGAGCCGTCCCGCTGTCGGTACTCGCTTGGCTAGTCGCGTTCGTGATCGTCGGTAGTGCGTTCTGGGCGGCCGTCACAAACGCCTACGCGGCCCACGCCGCCGGGGAAGTGCGAACGACCTGGACCGCGAACGCGGGTTCAGTCGCGCGTCGCCGACGGATCGGACTCACCGTTCTCTACGGAAGCGGCTGTGTCGTCGCGTTCGTCGCGAGCGCGCTGTACGGCGTTCCGACGGTCGTGCCGACCGCCTTCGCCGGCGCGACGGTCAGTTCGTGGATCGCAATCGACCGGACGCGCGTGTACGAGGCCTGCGAGGGCGGGCTTCGCTACACCGACGCCGGCGCGTCGGTCACGCAATTCGTTCCGTGGAGCCGATTCGGCGAGATTCGTGAGACCGACGACGCGGTCGTCCTCGAGCGCCGGTGGTGGCTCGACGAGCGAATGGCCGACGGCGACGTACCACCGAACGCGCGCGAGGCGTTGCGAGAGGGGCTCCGCGCGGACCACTCGAGTTCGGCCGCGACCCGAAGCGAGTGGGGGCGCGAGTCGGACTGGTAGGAGGCGACCGGTTTGTACGCCGGGCCACACAATCCGTGCGATGGTGTATCTGTACGCCGAACACGTGATCGACGACTACGAGCGGTGGGTACGCCACCACGAGGCCAACGCCGAGACGCGGGCGGCCCACGGCTCGCTCGGAACGCAGGTGTTTCGCACGCGCGACGAACAGGCCGATCGAACGACGCTGCTCGTCATCCAGGAAATCGACGACGACCGACTCGAGGAGGCGCTCGACTACTTCGGCTCCGAGGAGTTTCGGGCGACGCTGGAAGACGCCGGCGTCATCGAGGTTCGTGACGCGGGACTGCTCGATCGGGTACACCTTCAGGACGCCTGATTCGGTACCCGTCTCGACGGCAGAAATCACGGGCGATCGCGGTTTCGGTGGACCGACGGACGGTGGTCCACACGGGCGCGCTACGCGGCGAACGACTCGGGACACTGCACTTTTGCACCTCGGTCACGAACGACGGGCCATGACGACGCTCGAGGCGAAACTCGAGGCCGCTCGCGAGGATCTCGCGGCCCACGACGGCGCGCTGATCGCCTTCTCCGGCGGGGTCGACTCGAGCGTCGTGGCCGCCCTCGCCCGCGACGCCCTGGGTGCGGACGCGATCGCCTGTACCGCCAGCAGCGAGACGCTGCCCGCGGCCGAACTCGAGGACGCAAAGCGGGTCGCCGACGAGATCGGCATCCGTCACGAGATCGTCTCGTTCTCCGAACTCGAGAGCGACGCCTTCGTCGAGAACGACGACGAGCGCTGCTATCACTGCCGAACGATGCGTCTGGGAGAGATGCTCGAGACCGCCCGCGAGTTCGGCGTCGAAACGGTCTGTGACGGCACCAACGCCGACGATCCGGGCGCGGGCCACCGCCCCGGCCTGCGGGCCGTCGAGGAACTCGAGGTCCACTCGCCGCTGCTGGCTCACGGGATCACCAAAGACGAGGTTCGCGAGATCGCCGCCCGATACGACCTCTCCGTGGCGGATAAGCCCTCGATGGCCTGTCTCTCCTCGCGGATTCCGACCGGCCTCGCGGTCACCGAAGCGAGGCTCGACCGCGTCGAGCGAGCCGAGGTCCTGCTCCGCCAGTGGGGGTTCGACCAGTTTCGCGTCCGCGACCACGACGGTCTCGCCCGCATCGAGGTCGCCCCGGACGAACTCGAGCGCGCGTTGACCCACGAGTTCGCCGAAACGGTCCGCGAAGAGCTATCCGACCTCGGCTTCGATCACGTGACGCTCGATCTCCACGGCTACCGGACGGGAAGCGTCAGTCCCGCGGCCGACGACTGACTCGCACGCGGTCGACCACCCCGCTTCCGTCCCCGAATTCGATATCGTCCGCATTGTCCGCGGTGGGTACAACGTTCACCAAAGAGACACCGACAGTACGCGGATAAAATCCATCATTGGTGTAGTTTCTGTACTAGCGTACGGAAATATTGCACAATTCGATACGGACGTAGCACTCGGGTCAGTATCGGTGGATAATGGACGCCGACGTGCCGCTCGAATGGAGCACGGAAGAGTCGCGGACGTATTCCCCGGCCGACACCGATCGCGAAATGGAGTATCGGACGTACCACCACGAGTCGGGCGATATCCGGCTGAAGGTCGCTCCGGCCTCGCTCGACGGCGAGGACCACCCAGGCTACGCGCTGACCGCGACGACCTACCCCGGACTCGACCTCTCCGAGACGATTCGGATCAGAACCGTACTCACGTTCGAACGCTGCGAGCGGATCGCTCGCCAGTTCATGGATCTCTTCTCCGCCAGCTACGACGGCCCCGGCTCGCTCGAGGACGCGCTGGACTACGCCTACGAGCGGACACGAGAACACCGCTGACGCGGTCTGGACGGGCCGAGTCGGAACACCGACGGCCGGTCACGCCGTACGGATCTCGAACCGTGCACCACCGACTGCGCTTTCGGTCACCGAGACCGTCCACTCGTGGGCGTCGGCGATCCGCGCGACCGTTGCGAGGCCGATCCCGGTTCCGTCTTCGTTCGTCGTGTAACCGAGCGAGAGTACGCGCTCGCGGTCCTCCGGCGGGATCCCCGGCCCGTCGTCCGCGACGTAAAATCCGGGCTCGCGCTCGAGCGTGCCGACGCGAATCGAGACGGGAGGGGCGTCGTCGCCGCCATCGGCGCCGTCGCCGGAGACGGCTCGAGGCGTCGATCCGTGTTCCACCGCGTTACGAAAGAGGTTCTCGAACAGCTGTCGGAGTCGGCTTCGGTCCGCAGCGAAGACCACGTCGTCGTCGATCACCATCGCGGCCGACTCGTCGTCGATCATCTGCCACGCGTCGGTAGCGACGCCGGCGAGGCTCACCGACTCGGTCTCGGCGATCGTCTGTCCGGCCCTGGCGAGCGAGAGCAGATCGTCGATCAGCGCCTCCATTCGATCGAGTGCGGCGTCGATCTCCGCGAGCGGCTGCTCGCTTCGTTCGGGGTGCGTTTTCGCCTCCTCGAGGTAGCCCTGGGCGATCGTCAGCGGATTTCGTAGGTCGTGGGAGACGATGCTCGCGAACTCGTCGAGACGGTCGTTCTGCGTCTCGAGTTCCCGCTGTTGTGCGCGCAGTTGGGCTTCTCGCTCGGCGCGGTCGAGTATCGCACTCGAGGCTGCGGCGAGCAGTCTGGCGGCGGAGACGTCGATCTCGTCGAAGGCGTTCGGCGTCGTCGAGCCGACATTGAGGACGCCGTGGTCGCCGAGCGGAAGGATAATCTCACTTCGGACGACCGTCTCCGGATTGTATCGTTCCAGCTGGTCGTGAAGATCGGCGTACGTCCGTCCTACACCGTCGTCGAAGACCTGCCACGAGAGACTGTTCCCCGGCTCGTACGTCGGAACGTCGTCGAACAGCGCCCGACCCTCGTCGGTCACCGCTACCGGCTCGAGGGCGTGTTCGTCGTCGTCGTACAACCAGACGCCGGCGAGCGTCATCTCGAGTTCGGATGCGGCGAGTCGGACGGTCAGCTCGCAGACGTCGTCTCTGTCCGTGGCGTCGACGAACTCGCTCGTCGCTCGCTGCAGCGATTCGATGCGCTCGGAGCGTCGCTGCATCTGTACGTCGTACAGGCCGACGAGGACGCCGCCGAGAACGCCGCCGGTCACGGCCGTTGCCAACTGAAACGGGGCGTCGGACGGAAGGTGGCCGGCGAGATACTGGTGGGCGCCGATCGTCCCGACGAGAAGACCCATCCCTACCGCGCCGACGAAGACCCACTGGACTAGCCGAGAAGCGTAGGCCGCCGAGAGATCGCTTCGTGCCGTCCAGTAACCGACGGAGACGAGCAGCAGCGAGAGGATCATCGGAACGCCGGCACCGATGACGGTCGCGAGCAGCGGTTTGTCGTGTGCGACGACGTGGATTCCGTGGATAGACGCCAACAGGAGTCCGACAACGACGAGGACGGTCGCTGCCGCTCGTTTCGACAGGTGAGCGGTCGGGCGCCGCGTCAACGCGGCCGTCTGAATCGAGCGAAGAGCCATCGTTAGGACCTATCGAAGCGGAGAAGAGCAACGCGACACCAGGCCTCTCGAGGCGTCATCTCGTCGCGGTGACGAGCACGGTGACGGTCGTGCGACAGCACTTCCCGCGATAGCCGAAATAACGGAACAAACGGGTAATAGCGTTGTGGTTACCCGTCAAACGACGGGATCGCTCACGCGGTCCGTCGTCGCTCGATCTCGGTGATCGCTGCCACCGGCAAACCGATCACCGAAAAGCCGCTCCGGATCCGTCTCAGGCCAGCACGTTCAGTTCGGGGAAGATGAAGAACAGCGACCAGACCCCGATCAGCATCGCAAGGTACGGCAGCGCCTCGTAGGTCACCTCCATGTAGTCGATGTCGGTGATGCCGCTGATGATGTAGAGGTTCAGTCCGTACGGCGGCGTGATGAAGCCGATCGCGTCGCTGATGATGAAGATGATCGCCCACGTAACGGGGTCCAGACCCAGCTCCATCGCGGCCGGCGTCAGCAGCGGCACCGTCAGCGCGATGTTCGGAACCGACGCCAGCACCGAGCCCGTCGCCAGCATGATCACCATCATGGCGAGGATGATGAGCCACGGCTCGCCGAGCGAGAGGATGGCCTCGCTGACGGCGTCCTGAATGCCGAGATACGAGAGGTTCTGCTGGATCGCGACCGCGACGACGACGATCGGGAGGATGACGCCGATCAACAGCAGCGACGTGAAGGTAGCGCTGACGACCTGCTCAAGTCGGGTGATCTTGCCGAGCGCGACGGCCGAAAGCAGGATGTAGAAGACCGCGACGGCCGCGGCCTCCGAGGGCGTAAAGAGCCCGACGTAGATCCCGCCGAGCAGGATGACGATCGTCCCGAGTCCGACCTTGGCTTCCCAGGCGGTTTTGAGAACCCGCCGAGCCTGGAACTCGAACTCCGAGCTGTCCATTCCGTAGTCGTGGCGCTGCGAAAGCGCGGTGTTGACGACGACGAGACCGATCAGGATCGCGATACCGGGGACGATTCCCGCGATGAACATGTCGGGGACGGAGACGCCGTACATCACGCCGTAGACGATCAGCAGGACCGATGGCGGGAGCACCGTGCCGACGATGCCGCCGGAAGCGATCGTCGCCGCGGCGTAGGAGTCGTCGTAGCCCTCCCTGTCCATGACGGGGTGGAGCGCCTTCCCGACGGAAGCAGTCGTCGCCGCGTTCGAGCCCGTAATCGCCGAGAAGACCGCCGAGCAGCCGATCGACGTGTTACCGGTGCTGCCGGGAAGCCAGCCGATACAGGCCCGCGAGAACTCGATGATCTCCTCGGAGATTCGCGCCCGGTTGATCAGGTCGCCGACGAGCACGAACAGCGGAATCGCGACGTAGGTGAAGCTCTCGAGTTCGCTGAAGGCGAGGACGCTCACGTTGCTCACCGGGAAGCCGGGGCTGAGCGCGTGGAACCCGACCGCCCACAGGCCGAAGACGAGGAAGATCTGTACCCCGAGGACGAACAGCGCGGCACAGAGCAGCGTCAGCAAGAGCAGGGCCAGTTCGGGGCTCAGTTCGATCATCGGTTCTCACCTCCCGAGTCGGCGTCGACGGTGGCAGCGTCGCCATCGGCAGCGTCAGCAGCGGGAGCGTCGTCAGCGACGACGTCCTCGTCCGCACCGCCCGCGTCGCTCGCGAACGATCGCTCCTCGAGTTCGATCGACGCGTCGGGCGAGATCGACTCGCCGCTCCGGTATCGCCGGGTCACGTGAACGATCTCCTGGAGCACCCGCAGGAGGATCAGCGCCGTCCCGACGGGCACCGCGAGATAGAACAGCGTGTCGGGAATCGAGGTGCCGACGACGATGCGTCCCGCCTCCACGGATCGCTCGAGTTCGGGGATCGAGTACCAGAAGATCGTCCCGACGACGACGAACCACAGGAGCCACTCGACCCAGTACATGACGTAGTTGCGCCGGGCCGACCACTGCTCTCTGAGCAGGGTAAATCGCAGGTGCGAGGAGTGACGCACCGCGAAGGCCGCGCTCAGCCAGGTGATCCAGATGAACAGCCCCTCGATGACCTCGAGCCCCCAGACGAACTGGGTGCCCCGGAGCGTCCGGTTGACGACGTCGACGAAGACGAGGACGGTGACCACCGCGAGCAAGACGAGCGCGACGTAGCCCTCGAAGTAGCGCTCGAGGCTCGTCCGCAGGTCGCCGTCGCGGGCGCCCGTGAGGAACCGGTCGATGGCGGAGACGGCGGCGTTAGATTCGGTCAAGGTACTCACCCCACCAGGCGTCGACGGTCACGTCCGCGGCCGACTCCGGCACGTCCGATTCGCGGGCGATTTCGTAGATGTATTCGTAGAAATCCTCGGTCGGGACGTCGAGATCGAGGTCGGCAACACGTTCGCGTTCGGTCTCGTACAGTTCGGGATTGTCCATCGGATCGACTCGCTCGCGCCAGGCCTCGAGCTCGTCGTCCTCGAGGACGTTGACGGTGATCCCCTGTTCCGCGTAATCCGTCCCTTCCGGCGGCGGATCGTCGTGACCGACGCGGTCGTCGATGACCTCGTCGGCCTGTTGGATCGCCTCCTCGGTCAGTTCGCGGGTGACGTCGGCGATGAGTTCGCGATGGTCCGCGGGGAGTCCCTGCAGCCAGTCCGTACTGGCCCACATAACGCCCTGTCCGCACATGAACTCGACGAGCGTCACCTGATCCATCACCTCGCCCATGCCGCCGGCGAGGCCGACGCCGGACCACGTCTCGAGGCCGTGGACGACGCCCGTGTCCATCCCCTGGACGGTGTCGCCCCACGAGAGTTCGGGGGCCGTTGCCCCCCACTCCTCCAGGGCGACCTTCGGCGGGCGCGAGGCGGTTCGACGGATTCGAATCCCCTCGAGGTCCTCGGGCGTGCGGACGCGGCCGCCGGCGATCTCGGTCGCATCCGGCGAGAGCAGGAGGTTCCGCAGCTCCGGCGTCCAGCCGTAGAAGGGGACGATTCCGTACCGCTGTGCGAACGGGACCCAGTACTGCTCCCAGATCCGCTCATCGAACAGCGTGTACGACAGCGCGGCTCGACTCGGGAACGTGTACGGAAGCAACCAGACGTTGTTCTCCGGCCAGAAGTTCGTCCCGTTGCCGATCGAGCCGTAGCCGGCCTCGACGATTCCCCGTTCGGCCTTGCCGCCGCAGGTGCTGCTGTCACAGACCTGGTTCTCGCCGAGCAGGCTCATCTGCACGTCGCCGTCGGAACGGTCCTCGAGTGCCTCGCTGATCGCCCACCCCGGCGAGGGCGAGACGCAGTCCATGCAGTGACCGCCCTCGTGGGCGAACGTTCCCGCGGTGAACTCGGTGGTGTCGCCGCCGCCCTCGCCGGTGGCGAGTTCGATACAGCCCGCGGTCGCACCTGCCGTCGCGATCGCGCCGAGCGAGCCGAGATAGGCTCGCCGGGTCGGACCGCCGTCGTCGGTCGGTTGTCGAACAGTGCCGTCGCTCTCGTCGGTCTCGTCGGGTGTACTAATCACGAGTATCGTCGGTGATTCGCGTACGGTGTTCGATAGACGAACAGACCGGTCGATTAGTCTCTGTTATGCAACTCGATACGGGCTACTGATCACTTACTGAAGGAGACAGAAAACATCTGTGCTTGAGTTGGCGATTCAGGCGACGAAACGTGGCAGAGTACGCTCGTTCTCACCCGCGAACTGACCGTTCGTGCGAGATCGTAACATCGGTCCCGAGTTACACAGTACCGTGCGAAAATTACTCAATAACGATTGTTAGTTTTCGAATGGAGAAGTAAATTTGCGAAACGATAAATAGTTCCGGCGACTACGATTCCTGTATGAGCACGCACGAATCATCCACCCAGTACGCCGCCGACGCGGTCACCGTCGACGCGACCGATCCGGACACCCCCGACGACGTTCCCGTCTACCTGCCCGGAACGCCGACGCTCTCCGGGATCGCCTGGGTCGAGCGCTTCGTCGACGAGTACCTTCGGTAACTCGACCCGTCCGTCGGCCAGTTGATCGCCGAATCGCCGATCGTCTCCTCGCCCGAAACGGTCCCGTTCGAACGAGACTCGAGAACAGTCGTTTCGACCGGCGCCTCGTCGATTTGCTCGAGCGAACTAGTCGTCCGACGGCGCCGCCGTCTCCTCGGTGGCCGCCGCGGCCGACTCCGTCTCCGCGAACGGATACCACGACTGTTTGGCGTCGTCCATGTACGGCGCCTCGAAGTCGGTTTCTTCGGGTTCACAGAACTCTATTAGCTGCTCGGTCGCCGTCGCTTCGACCCACTGACGGAACGTCTGTCCCGCTTTGCGGTGGGCGGCGAATGCCTCGAGGAGGTTCCGGATCGCACCGGGGGCCTCGTCGGCCGGCACGCGCTGTTGGACCCACTCGACGAACGATGGTTCTTCACCGATCCCGCCGCCGACGCCGATGTCGAACGCTTCGACCATCTCGCCGTTCTTCCGGGCGCGCATTCCCTGGAGACCGATGTCCGCGGTCATCGCCTGCCCGCAGTCGGCCGTACAGCCCGAGTAGTGCATCTTGATCTTCTCGACGTCGTCGGGGAGATCGACGTTTTCGTTGAGCCAGCGCAGCATGCGGGCCATCCGAGCTTTCGTCTCGGTCAGCGCGATCGAACAGAACTCCGTGCCGGTACAGGCCATCGCACCGCGCTCGAACGGGCTGGGTTCGGGCTGGTACTCCGAGAGCAGCGGTTCCGCGAGGAGATCCTCGAGGTCGTCCTCGTGGACGTCGACGACGACGGGGTTCTGGCGCCGGGTGAGCCGGAGTTCGCCGGAGCCGTACTCGTCCGCCAGGTCGGCGAGTTCGATGGCGTCCTCGGCGGGCATCCGACCGACGGGAACGTTCAGGCCGACGTATTTGAACCCCTCTTGCTTCTGATCGTAGACGCCGACGTGATCGTGTTTCCCCGCGTCGGTGGGCTTACCGGCGTTGTAGGTGTACTCCTCGCGGAAGTCCTCGCCCGCGCGGTGCAGTTCGAAGTCGACGTACTCCTCCTGGAGCGTCTCGCGGATCTTCTCCATGCCCCACTCCTCGGCGAAAAAGCGCGCGCGATTCTTCGAGCGGTTCGTTCGCCCGCCGTGGTCGTGGTAGAGTTCGACGAAGCCGCGACCGACCTCGTAGGCCTGCTCGGGCGTCACGAAGACGTCGAGCGGCGTCGCCGCGCGGGGCTGGCGGCCGCCGAGACCGCCGCCGATGCGGACGTTGAAGCCCCGAACCGCCTCGCCACCGTCGGACTCGTCCGACGAGCCTCCGGCTTCGCCGGAGACGTCGATCTCCTTGCGCGCGGGTTCGAAGCCGATGTCGTTGATCGAGTCCTGGGCACAGCCCGATTTGCTCCCGGTGACGCTGATGTTGAACTTCCGGGGCATGTTCGCGAGCGCGTCGTCGTCGCGCAGTTCGTTCTGGAACTTCTCGAGCAGCGGCCCCGACTCGACGTACTCCTCGACCTTGCCGTGTAAGGCCGTGCCGGAGATGTTGCGCATCGTGTCGCCGCCCGCCGAGCGCGAGGAGACGCCGACGGCCTCGAGTGTCTCCCAGATTTCGGGGACGTCCTCGAGTGTGAGCCAGTGGAGCTGGATCGACTGGCGAGTCGTGTAGTCGACCCAGCCGTTGCCGAACTCGGGATTTTCGACGGGACCGGTCGCGTAGTCGCGGGCGACCTCGGCGATGGCACGAAGCTGATTCGGCTCCAGGATGCCACTCGAGTTGGTCAGCCGCATCATGAAGTACGACTCCTGTCCGTCGCGCTGGTGGAACAGCCCCCAGAACTTGAACCGGGTGAACCACTTGTCGCGTTCGTCCTCCGGAATCGCCTCGTACCCGCCGTTCTCCGCGAACTCGAGGATGTGATCGCGAACCTCGTCGCCGTAACAGCCCTCTTTGAGCGCTTCTTTCTTATGCGCCATCGGGCACCACCTCAACCGAACGATCGGAATCGAGTAGGCGTTTCTTCTCCTCAAACATGGCCGGATTCACGTTTTATCGCCATGGCTCTAACGCATATAACAGTAATCGTTATTGATCGCCCAATTATATGGTATTTTCGGACGAATGCGTCGGATCTTCAATGGGATATAGTCTATACTAGGACGTACACTCGGTCCGAGGCCGCATTCGGTCGCCGATATTCCACGGTGTGTAGTGTCCACACTGCACATCATTCGGCCCGTTCCAGATACGTGAGTGAGTTAACCAGCGGCAACGAAGGAACGCCCCTCGTCGAGCCGCCACTCGAGGTGGAGTACGGTCGAGTTTCGAGAAAGCACCGTCCGAAAATGGGAGCGTGTCAGCCGTCCGCGCCGGTTATACGATCGGTTCGGCGACGACCCCGGGCGCCGCCGTACGCGGCGCCTCGAGTCGCACCGCACACTGCTTGAAGTTTGGCTCCTTCGAGCGCGGATCGACCGCCGAGAGCGTGAGTTCGTTGACCGCGGGCTGGTGGATCGGGAGCCAGACGACGCCGTCGGGGATCGCGTCGTCGGTCTCGACGCGAACGGTGACCGAACCGCGCCGGGAGACGACCCGCGCGTACGCGGCGTCGTCGGCCGCACCCTCGATCGGCGCCGCGTCGCCGTCGACGAGGTCGTCCGCGAGCGCGGCCGCCGTCGCGGGACTGACTCGAGCCGCGGGTTCGCCCTCGCGGGCGCGAACGCCGGTGTTGTACGCGTCGGGACGACGCGCCGTCGTCAGCGTCAGCGGGTACTCCTCGTCGGGCGGTTCCGGCAGCGGTCGGCCCTCGCCCGTCGAGAACCGGGCGCGCCCGGAGTCGGTGGGGAACGTCCAGGACTCCTCGTCGCCGGCGCCGTCGGGGTTCGCACCCGGCGACTCGTCGGTCGCCGCCGGCCCCTCGTAGTAGCGGTAGCCGGCCGAGACGTCCGGCGACGGGGCGGGCCAACGAACGGCCATCTCCGCCTCGAGGCGGTCGTAGCTGATCCCCGAGAGATCGGCGGGCGTCCCCGCCGTCAGCGCGGCCAGTTCGTCGAAGACCGGTTCGGGCTCGAGCGGGGCGTCAAAGAGGTCGGGAACGAGGCGGTCCGCGAGGGTTCCGATCAACTCGAGGTCGGTTCGGACGCCCGACGGCGTGTCCGTCGAAGCGCGCACGCGCGAAACGGTCCGCTCCATGTTCGTCGTCGTTCCCTCGGATTCGCCCCACGTGGCCGCGGGGAGGACGACGTCGGCGAGTTCGACCGTCTCCGAACGGAAGGCGTCCTGGACGACGAGGAAGGCGTCCTCGAGTCGCTCGCGGACGCGGTTCGCGTCGGGCATGCCGGCGACGGGGTTGGTCGCGACCGCGTAGACCGCCGCGACGTCCTCGCCGATGGCGTCGACGATACCGACCGGGCCGGGGCCGGCGTCGTCGGGGAACCGCGAGGCGGGGACGTCCCACGCGTTGGCGACCGCGTTTCGGTGCTCGGGATCGTCGAACGGCCGGTGACCGGGCCAGGAGCCCTTCGAGGAGCAGACGCGGGTTCCCATCGAGTTGGCCTGTCCGGTCAGCGAGAACGGGCCGGAGCCGGGTCGGAGGTTACCCGTCGCGAGACACAGATCGATCAGCGCGCCCGACGCCGCCGTGCCGTTGACGCTCTGGTTGATGCCCATCCCCCAGTAGACGAGGGTGGGCGCCTCGAGGGCCGCGGCGATTCGGTCGACGTCCGCGAGGGAAACGCCGGCGGCGTCGGCGGCCGCGGCGGGGTCGGGCAGTCGGGCGCGAAGATCGTCGAACCCGTCGGTGTACTCGGCGACGAAGTCCTTGTCGACGCGGTCGGTCTCGACGACGCGCGCGAGAACCGCGCGGGCGAGGTCGAGGTCGCCGCCGGGCGAAACCGGAACGTGGTGGTCGGCGACGTCCGTGGTCTCGCTCGCGACGGGATCGACGACGAGCAGTTCGGAGTCCGGGTCGTCCGCGGACTGCTCGATCCAGCGGAACATGACCGGGTGGGCCGCGGCCGGGTTCGCGCCCCAGGCGAGGTGCGTGTTCGCCTCGGGAACGTCCTCGTAGGTCGGCGGCGGCGCGTCGCTGCCGAAGGCGTCGTAGTAGGCCGTCACGGCCGAGGCCATACACAGCGTCGTGTTGGCGTCGTAGTACCGCGTGCCGAAGCCGCCGCGGGCGAGTTTCCCCAGCGCGTAGGCGGCCTCGTTCGTCTGCTGGCCGCTGCCGAGGACCGCGACGCCGTCCGGGCCGTCCTCGAGTGCCGGCTCGAGCCCCTCGACGGCGCGCTCGAGGGCCGTCTCCCAGGTCGTCGGCACCAGTTCGCCGTCGCGGCGGACGAGCGGGCGGGTGAGCCAGTCGCCGCCGGGGTCGGCGCTCTCGCGGATCCCGCGCTGGCAGGCCAGCCCGTTGTTGGTCGGGTGGGCGGCGTCGCCGCGGACCACCTCGAGGCCGTAGCCGCGGTCGACCGACCGGTGGACGTGACCGCAGCCGACCGCACACCGCATACACGTCGTCGAGACGAACTCCGTCACGCGAGCCACCACCGGTCATCGTCGATCACGGAATGTGGTTTACAATCACACGCCGATGGAGAATATAGCCGTGGCCTCATGCACGTATTCACAGACGATGGAAACGTATGAACCTACTAAACCATAATCGTTTACAGACTGTGCTTTTTCGGGTATCGATCCGGGAATCTCGACAATCTACGGATGGATACGGGGAATATAAGGGCGTGAACGCGCCGAACTCCGGCACCGTATCTGACGAACGGACGCGGTTTCCGATCTCGAGAACCGACAGCCGATCCGAAAGCGACGGTCGGTACGAAGACGGTCGCGAGTCGCGGGTCGGCGCCGGGAAACGGGGACCGGTCGGCCGCCGCATCACTCCGTACCGACCCACTTCAGGACGGCCAGGGTTCCCTCGAACAGCAGGATCATCGTGATCGCGACGAGGATGGGCGCCATCATCGTCGGGTCCATGGTGAACATAAACGAGAGCCCGGCGAACGCCGCCCAGAAGTACAGTCGCTTCTCGGCCAGCCAGCGCCGCGTCGTCACGCCCATCATGATCGCGAGCATCATGAACAGCGGAATCTGGAAGACGATGGCGAGGAAGCCGGTCAGCGTGACGATCAGGTCGAACGTCTCACCGAGCGCGTACGCGATGTCCGCGCTCCCCTCGGCGTAGAACGTGAAGTACTGGAAGAGGACGGGCAACACGAGCCAGTAGGAGAACAACATCCCGAGCGCGGCGAGGACGACGCTCATCGGCACCGCCGCGAGGTAGTACTTGCGCTCGTGTGGATAGAGCCCCGGCTTCATGAACCGGTAACACTGGTAGACCAGCGCCGGCAGCCCGACCATGACGCCCAGCAGCGCCGAGAGCTTGATCCGGGTCAACCACAGCTCCAGCGGGTGGTAGACGTGTGGCGGCGGCACTTCGTCGGCCGTGTACGGGAAGACGTCCGTCCAGATGTAGCTGATCGCGTCCGAGGCGACGAGCAGTCCCAGCGCCGTCCCGGTCGCGCCGAACAACAACACGATCGCAAACCGGAGGACCATCTCCTCGATGTGATCGGCGAGGGGCATCTCCTCGTCGTCCGGCGGCGTCGAGATCCCCCCGATATCCTCGTCGGGATCGGGATACTCCGGATCGCCGCCGCCGTGCTCGCCGTGGTCGCCGACGACGCCCTCGCCGTCGGTCTCGACCTGCAGATCGTCGTCCTCGGGGCTCGAGTCGTCGTCGGGCCGCGGGTCGGTATCCTCGTCCCGGCCACCGTCTGTGCTGACCGGCCGACCGTGGATATCACTCCCGCTATCGGCATTCGGCGGCGTCTCGGCGGCTGTCGTCCGTGATTCCGCGGAAGGTTCGACGTCCCCACGGTCCGCCGGCTCGTCCGACATCTATGGAGATATAGTAAGGCCCCCAGTTATAGGCCTTTTTCTTACGCACACTGCACGAGAGGGAGAAGGCAACGAAACCACCGCCTACCGCCTCAGCACTCGAAAGGTTGATAACCGGATGTCAGTTAGCCACAGGCAGTAAATGAGTTCTGCCGTCGACGAGGATACGGCCAAAGCCATCAACGCCGGCCGCGAGACGATCGGCACGATGCTCTCGAGTGCGCAGACCCATCTCCAGAAGGTGTTTATCGTCTTCGTGATCGGGTTTATCGGCTCGTTTTACGCGCTGCGTGTGTTCATCTGGGACTTCCTCGAGGCGACGGCGAAAGCCGAGATGAATCAAACGGTCGCGGACGCGACCCAGATCATTACCAGAACGCCGTTCGAGGTCATCCTCTTGCAGGCGAAAATCGGGATGTTGGTCGGGATCGTCGTCGCGATTCCGGCGCTGTTTTACTTCTCTCGTGACGCGCTCCGCCGCCGCGGCGTCCAGTCGGCCGTCCCCGTCTCCAAGGGGTATCTGGCCGGGTTGGTGCTCGCGTCGTTGAGCCTGTTTTCGATCGGCGTCTTCTACGCCTACGCGATCTTCTTTCCCTTCGCGTTCGACTTCCTCGGAACCGTCGCCCACGACGCCGGCGTTAACCCGAGCTGGGGGATCACGGAGTTCACCGAGTTCATCGCACTGCTGACGCTCTCGTTCGGGCTCGCCGCCCAACTCCCGCTGTTGATGAGCGTCCTCTCGTACACGGAGATCGTCTCCTACGAGACGTTCCGCGACAAGTGGCGCCACGCGATCGTCGCCATCACCGTCTTCGGCGCGATGTTCTCGCCGCCGGACCCCTTTACCCTGATCATGTGGGCGCTGCCGCTCGTGGCCCTCTACGTGTTCAGCCTCGGCCTCGCGAAGATCGTCGCGAACATCCGCCGACGCGGCGCGGCCGAACTCGACACCGGCACCGGCCTGATGAAGCGACGCGTCCTCCAGTTCAGCGGCGGGCTGCTCCTCGTCGCCGCCGCGACGACCGTCTTCGTCACCCAGGACGGCTTCGATACCCTCGAAGAGTCGGTCTATCCGCTGCTCCCGAGTGGTTACCGGCCGGAGGGAACGTTTGGCCTCGAGTCGATGGCGGCCGAACACGGCCTGCTCGGCGAGGTCGGCGTCGGGCTGGTCGTCGCCGCGACCATCGGCTTTCTCGTGTTGGTCGTCTACACCGTGAAAGTGCTCCAGTCGCCGGTGTATCCACACGAGGACGATATTCGGGCCGCAGAGAGCCACGAGGACGTCGACTTCGAGACGCTGACCGCCACGGACATCGAGGAAGTGCCGGCCGGCGTCTTCCTCTCGATGAGCGAAGACGACGCCCTCGAGTACTCCCGGCAGGCGATGTACGACGACAACCGGGAGAAAGCCGAGACGATCCTCGATCGGTTCGACACGCTCCAGGAACAGCAGGCTGCGAGCGACGAAGACGGCGCCGGCGGTGAGGCTGGCGCTGCCGGTGCGGGCGGCGCGGGTGCCGCGGCCGCCGAAGGCGAAGGCGAGGACGAGAGCTTCCTCGCGAGTACGGCCGCGGGCATGCTCGATCCGTTCACCGAGGAGGAGACGACCGAAGACGACATCGGCGGCTACGCCTACGACCTTGCCTTTATCGTGGACAGCCTCACGTCGAAGACGATCTACATCGTCGGCGTCTTCATGGCCGTCCTCGGCGGGACGTTCCTCGCGATGTATCAGGGCGGATTCGGGCTGGTCCTCGCGCAGTTCGTCGACCGCGTACCGCCGGAAGTGCTCGACGAAGTCACCGAAAACGGCGGCGAGACGAGCGAGGTGACCCCGGAAATCGTCGGCGAGCTCGGGCTCGTCATCGCCTTACACCCCGTCGAAGTGCTGATCTTTATGGTGAAGGTGAGCACGATCCTCGCGTTCATCGCCGTCCTGCCGCTGATCTGCTACTGGGCGTGGCCGGCCGCTCGCGAGCGCGGTCTCGTCCGCGGCGATCCGCGCCTGTTCCTCGTCTGGGGCTGTCTCTTATACACATCTCTGAGCGGGCTGG
>NZ_AOHZ01000048.1 GCF_000337215.1 Natronolimnohabitans innermongolicus JCM 12255
ATGTGTATAAGAGACAGGGCTTCCTCTTTAACATCGTCGTCACGATGGCGCTGTTCCACATCGGCGGCATCGTCAACTATCGGACGATGCTGGAGCGCTGGCGGCCCGTCGTGGTCGGCATCTTCGCCGTCGCCGCCTTCGCCAGCCCGAAGGGAATCCTGACGATGTTACTGCTGGCGACGCCGATCGCGCTCACGTACGTACTCGGCCTCGGCGTCCTCTACGTACTCACCGCCGGCGGACGGCTGTTCGGCGGCGGTGGCGGCGGTGGCGGCAGGAGCGATCCCGATCCCGAACCCGAGAGCGCCGTCGCCGAGTGAGCCCGAAACTCGAGGCGTCCGTCGTCGACACCAATTAAGGCAGCGCGCTTCGAACGCTCACGTAGACTGATGCCAAAGATCAGCGTCGAAATTCCACAGGAGCTCCTCGAGGATCTGGACGATCACGTCGGCGACGACGGAAAGTTCGTCAACCGCAGCGACGCGATCCGGGCCTCGATCCGGAAAACGCTCGATATCTTAGACGAGATCGACGAGCGCCACGACAGACTCGAGACCGACGAGAAGAGCTAGAACTTACCGCGCGGGAAAGGGATTATATGGTGGTACCACCCTATAATAGATGATGGAACCACCGGCTGCGAAACAGTGGGACGGGACGGAAACGCAAACAATCGAGTTACCGCCGGCGACGACACAGCGCGCGCTGCACGAAGCGATCGGTCACCTGTACGACCAACTCGCACTCGAGCAGACGCGCCAGGAACGCGAGACCGAACTCCCGGACGACGTTTTCGACGCGATCGAAGCGCTCTACGTCGCGACCGCCGAGGAGTCGATCTCGCGCCTCGAGATCAGTTACGAACTCGAGACCGAGCGCTGACGGACTCGTCTCAGTCCCGATCGACCGGCTCCGCGAAGCCGAAGTTCGGCTTGACGTCGTTGACGCGGACGGTCACGACGTCGCCCTCCTCGGTCGACGGCACGAACAGCCGGTAGCCCTCGATCGACGCGATGCCGTCCCCTTCGCTGCCGACGTCGACGATCTCGACCTCGAGTTCGTCGCCCGGTCGAACGGGCGCGGTGAGTCGTCCCTTGCCGATGAGATAGATCTCGGAGGACTCGTCGCGGCTGGCTTTCGGCGCCGTCGCGCGAACGTACTGGAACTCGTCATCGAGGTCGGCCCGGAGGTCGTCGACGTCGGGACCCTCGAAGACCTTGACGACGAAGTTACCGCCGGTATCGAGGAGTTCGAGCGCGGTTTCGAAGGCCTGACGCGCGAGATATAACGATCGAGCCTGGTCGAGCGAGTACTCGCCGGACATGTTGGGCGCCATGTCCGAGACGACGGCGTCGACCTCGCCGCCGGCGGCGTCGATGACCCGCTCGCGCGTTCGGTCCTCGGTCATGTCGCCGCGGATCGTCTCGACGCGCTCGTCGATCGTCCCCTCGAGGTCCTTGATTCGCTGAAGGTCGACGCCGATCACGTTTCCGCGGGGGCCGACCTTCTCGGCGGCGACCTGCAGCCAGCCGCCGGGGGCCGCACCGAGGTCGACGACCGTGTCGCCGCCGTTGATGACGTTCTCGAGGTCGTCTAACTGTTTGAGTTTGTAGGCCGCCCGCGAGCGGTAGCCTTCCTGTTTCGCCCTGTTGTAGTAGTCGTCTTTTCGTGTCATGAATACCTCACCGAGGTTCGTGGCGTGGTGACGAGGATCCGTGAATCCGCGTTCATACTCGTCGTGAAGTGGGCGATCCGGAAATGCACATCGGATGCGATGCCAGCCGCGCTGGAGGCCCGCATCTCGCTGCGAACTCGACGGCAGCCGGTGATCATCGCGGGTTCGGTGGCGTTGTCCCGAAAGCGGGGTCACGTCGGTCGCAGTCGGGGCGAGGAGGAAGTCGTCGAACGGTACCCGATCCCAGTTTCGCCACAGACTGGAATCGGAGTCGCTTCCCCAGACCGTATCCTCTCCCCGGTACCTCGCCCGGAGTAGCGTACTTCAGAACTGACGAAGAATCGGAACCGTCTCCCATCGCCTTGATCGTCGCCGGTGACGCCTCCGCCTACTGTCGTTCCCACAGCGTCTCGATGCGCTCCTCGATACGATCGAGGACGAGGCGGGTCACGTCGCGGTGATCGTTCGGCCACTGGGCGTCCACCGCGTCGGTGCGACCAGCGGCCGGCGGCGGATGGAAGTGATCCCGCGAATTGTGCGCGTTCGGATGCCGATCCCATCGACACGTCCACGCACTGTCCCGTCGTTCCTCTCGATAATGGACGTTGAAGTCGTCGTTTCGATACCAGCGAATCTCGAAGCGAGCGGACACCTCAGTTGGGTAGTAGGCCCCGGACACTTCGACGCGGAGGTGGAGTTTTCCCTCCTCGACGATCTCCGCCGACTCGAACATGCGGCGCCCGACAAATCGGGACTGCATCCGCTCCAACACTGACCGATCTATCGGCGCGGGGCTCGCACCGTCGTTCGCCGGCACCATGTCAGCTGTGCGACGGAGCCGTCGAGCCAGCGGCTTTCCTCCGAGCGCGTTCGTGAAGGCGACGCTCTTCGATGACGGTGGCCCAATCACTGAGTTCCACGTACACGTCGTCGACGCGCTCCGCGTCGAACTCGAGGACATCGACTTCAGCGGGCGAGTCGGCGTCGTACTCGTCGCGATACTCCTCGATCCGGTCGGTCAGCTCCGATACGCGGGCCTGTAACTCGTCGACGGTGTTCTCCCGCGCCAGTTCGTTCACCCGCCGCCACTCGAAGTAGTCGTCGTTGCGCTCGTACCTGACTGGCCGGCCCTCGTGCCGAATGACGATTCCAAGGTCGGCGTAGAAGGACAGGTGTGTCCGCGCCGACTCCGCCGAACAGTCCGCCCGGTCGGCGATCTCGGCGGCCGTCATCGGCTCTCGGGCGTGCAGCACTGCCCCGTACACGCGCTGCTTCGTGTCCTCGTCTGAGAACGGTCTATCGAACGGGGGCGGGCCGTCGCGTGGGTCGTCGTCCGTCATACTCCTCCCAACGGGCCCAACACACATATTTCTTCTTTCACCCAAAATATATCGTTCGACGACGCCGTTCGTCGCCATCTACGCCATCAGGTTCCGATCCATTTGACGCCCGCCATTGAGTCTCAGCCGCTACCAGCGACTGAATGAACCGTTCGAGGCCGGGTGCGGACGGCGACGAGTTAGTAGGTCAAACAGGCCGGGAGGAGTAGTTGTAGTAGTCGTCTTTTCGGGCCA
Organism: Natronolimnohabitans innermongolicus JCM 12255; assembly: GCF_000337215.1. Classification (GTDB taxonomy): domain Archaea; phylum Halobacteriota; class Halobacteria; order Halobacteriales; family Natrialbaceae; genus Natronolimnohabitans; species Natronolimnohabitans innermongolicus. Next base: position 3,250 of record NZ_AOHZ01000048.1, read on the forward strand.
TAATCGGTTGTCTCGAGCGCTCTATAGTAGCTTCGGACGGATCAGTGTGACGAGACGCGGTTCCGCGGTGCGCTCGCGGTCGAGGTAGCAGTTTCCTGCATGCCGTTTACTATCGGCGGTCGCCACTCGCCGACCATGGAGACACCACCCGAACTCGAGGCGGCGGCGGGCGATAGCGACGACGTTTCGATTACGACGCGTGACTACGGCGACGAACAGGAGATCGCGGTCGACTTCGGGCGGACCGGCGAGAAACCCTCGCTCGACGTGGTCGACGAGACGGCGATCGTCGTGGTCGGCGACCAGCAGTTCGAGTTCGGCGTGCCGGCCGACGCCAGCGAGGTCACGGTCAACGACGGGATCCTGACGATCAGGAACTGATACTGCCGGACGGAATGAGTTGAAGATCGGTCGCCCTACTGCGGTCGTCTCCGAAGGCGACGACCGCGAATTCGCGACTGACTGCTCACTGACTGCTGTCCGACAGTATGAAAAGCGGTCGATCCGCGTCCTCGGCCGGTTCCGAGTGCCGACGAGAACGACGACTCGCAAAAACGTCGGGAACCGACCGCACTTCGCCGGTCGAACGGACTACTCTGGACCGTCTCGACGTCCCACGTCCGCTTCCGAACCGATCTCGGCTTCGGGATCGCCGTCGGTCACGTCCGCGGGATCGACGTCGACGTCAGCCCGATCCGTCGACTCCTGAGCGTCGACCGACTCCTCGAGGCCGGCGTCCGACTCCGCGTCCGTTTCCGAGCCGGGTGTGGAGTCGGAGTCGGACTCCGATTCCGGCGGTTTCATCCCGTCGGCCGGATCGACGCGCGCGTCACCCTCCCCGGTATCGTAGTAGCCGCTGTCTTCCATCAGCGGCTCGGCGTCCTCGAGGCCGCCGGTTCCGGGCTCGTCTCGCGATGCGTCGGCGTCGACCGCGGTCTCGGTGGGGTTCGAGGCGACGGGTTCGCCGGCCGCGCGTTGGACGTCGTCGTCATCACCGCCGACGGTTTCACGCTGGTCTTCGTCGACGGCGGACCGGTCGCCCGTCGACCCCGCGGTGACGCTCTCGGCGTCGAACGCGCCCTCGAGGCGAATCGCGTCGTCGCCGATCTCGGTCACGGCGTCGTCGGTCACCGGGACGGCTTCCGTCGCGCTCTCGTCCCAGTCGAGGACGGCCCGCGTCGCATCGGCCGCGTCGGGAGTCGGTTCGACGTAGGCGGTCTCGCGGTCGATATCGACGACGACGCCGAGTCGGTCGCCGTCGGCGCTCTCGAGCGATTTCCCGATATCGTCGTCGGTGAACGTCGGGCTCATGTCGATGCCTCGAGTCGTCCCGGACAAGCCGTCCGTGCCTGCAAGTGCTCGCGGGGCGGAGAATGGGGCAGTTACCTTCGATTTTCCAGATCGTCACTATATCGGCGTTATGGGGCCTAACGAGCCGTTATTGGGGACATACTGCCGCCGTCGATTCCGTATCCGACGAATAACGATGTGGCGCTCCGAGTGGAGTATAACCGTCCGAAACGGTGACCCTCATGAAGTGTCTGATATTCAATAACACACCAGCACACGTCCATATGTACAAACACGTCGTGCACCGCCTCGAGGAGGACGGTCACGACGTGCTCGTTCTGGCACGAGACGACGAGGTGACGGAAGCGCTCCTCGCCGACGCCGATCTCCCCTACGAAATCTACGGCAAACGCAGCGAGTCACTGCACTCGCTGGCCTGGGAACTGCCGTCGCACGTCTCGACGATCGTTCGCCGCGCGCGGCAGTTCGATCCCGACGTCGTCTTCGGGAAAGGGCCCTACGCCGCGGTCGCCGGGACGGTGACGCGAACGCCGACGATCGCCGTCCTCGACTCCGAAACGTCGATGGACCACGTCGTCGCTCGGCCGTTCGTCCGCGCGATCCTGACGCCGACGGCGTTCCGGAAGGACCTCGGCGACAAACACTACCAGTTCGCCGGCGTCACCGAGACGGCCTACCTCCACCCGGACGTCTTCGAGCCCGACCCGTCGATCCGCGACGATCTGGGCGTCGGACCGAACGAATCCTACGCGCTCGTTCGCTTCAACGCCTTCAACGGTCACCACGACGTCGGCAAGAAGGGCTTCTCCCTCGAGCAGCGACGGACGCTGCTCTCGGAACTCGCAGACCACGGCACCGTCTTCGTCTCCGACGAGAGCGGCGAGCTCGACTTCGACGATCTCCCCGCGCGGCCGTTCGATCTCCACCCCGCGAAGATGCACGACGCGCTGGCCGAGGCGGACCTGCTGGTGGCGGACACACAGACGATGGTCACCGAGGCCGCCCTGCTTGGCACCCCCGCGATTCGCTCGAACTCTTTCGTCGGCGAGGAGGACATGGGCAACTTCATCGAACTCGAGGACCACGGGCTCGTAACGAACCTCTCCTCGTTCGAGGAGGTGCTCGGACAGTCCCAGGCGCTGCTAGCCGACGAGAACGCCGTCGACCGCTGGGAACGGCGCCGCGACGCCTACATCGCCGACGCCGACAACGTGACCGAGTTGCTCTTCGACGTCGCGGTCGCCTACGGGAGCCCCCAGCGCGAGCGACAGACCGCCGAAGCCGCGGGGGTGAGCTAGATGCGAGTCTGTACGATCGTCGGCGCGCGCCCGCAGTTCATCAAGGCCGCCGTCGTCTCCCGGGAGCTCCGCGAGGTCGGCGAGGAGGTGCTGGTCCACACCGGACAGCACTACGACGAGGAGATGTCCGACGTTTTCTTCGACGAACTGGGTATTCCGGAGCCCGACTACAACCTCGGCGTCCAGTCGGGGCCTCACGGGCGCCAGACGGCGAAGATGATCGCCGAAATCGAACCCGTCGTCGAGGAGGAAGACCCAGACGTCATGTTGCTCTACGGCGACACCAACTCGACGCTCGCGGGCGCCATCGTCGGCTCGAAGTGCGATATGGCCGTCGCCCACGTCGAGGCCGGCCTGCGCAGCTACAACCGAGACATGCCCGAGGAGATCAACCGCGTGCTGACCGACCACGCCTCCGACTGCTGTTTCGCGCCGAGCGAGAGTGCGGTCGAAACGCTCGCCGACGAGGGGATCACCGACGGCGTCTACCTGACCGGCGACGTGATGTACGACAGCGTGCTCGCCGTCCGCGAACGGGTCGCCGACAGCTCGAGCGTCCTCGACGACCTCGGGGTCAGCGAGGACGAGTTCGTCCTGGCGACGGTCCACCGCCAGTCGAACACCGATGACCCGGAGAATCTCGAGGCGATCCTCGACGCCCTCGAGGACGTTTCCGAACCGATCGTCTTCCCGGCCCATCCGCGAACCGTCGACCGACTCGAGGAGTACGACCTCCGCGAGCGGGCCGACGAGGTCTTCGAACTCGTCGAGCCGCTCGGCTACCTCGATTTCGTCCGGCTGATGGACGCCGCCGAGCGCATCGTCACCGACTCCGGCGGCGTCCAGAAGGAAGCGTTCTTCCTCGAGACACCCTGCGTGACCCTGCGCGAGGAAACCGAGTGGGTCGAGACCGTCGAGGCCGACTGGAACGAACTCGTCGGCACCGACACCGACGCGATCCGCGACGCCCTCGAGCGCGAGGAGTGGCCCGACGACACGCCGAATCCCTACGGCGACGGGGAGGCGAGCCGCCGGATCGCCGAGATTCTGCAAGAACGCGTCGCGGACGTCGAACCGGAGGCGGAAGTCGGTTCGGCGGCCGGCGACTGACTCGACTCGCGCGTTCACGGAACTGGATCGCGATCGTAGTGTCACGTACTGAACTGGAACACGGTCGCGGTATTACGTACTTACACTGGAACGCGGTCGCGGTGGCGCGTGCTGACGCCAGTGAGCCATCGGCGAACTGGCGCTCGAACGCACGGTGGTCTTCGTGAGCGCGAGCGACCGAATCGGCTGGGGAGGGCGTGGCGATTCCCTGTTGCCACGGTAGTAGCGTCGCGGTCTGTTCTCATGAAGCGCATAGCGATCCGTCTCCTCGAAGACTCGAGACACTAACCGACTTAGGTAACGAGAGAGACAGCGCCCCACGCGAAAGACAACTCAGGCCTCCTCGAGCGCGGCCCGCAGATCCGACTCGATGGCGTCGACCTTGCTGCGGTCGTACAGCGCGGCGGCGGGATGGAACGCCGGCCTGACGGTCCGTACCGTCTGCGCTCGCGGGTCGGTTCCCGCCCCGCTCGAGGAGTTCGAGGAACTCGAGGTGCGTAGCACCTCGCACTCGAACGACTCACCACGAACGTCCGTGATCGTCTCGTCGGTCTCGAGCAACTCGCCGGTCGCGAAGCTCCCCATCGGAACGATCACCGAGGGGTCGACGCACTCGATCTCGGCCTCGAAGACGGGCCACCAGGCTTCGATCTCGGCGACTCGAGGGTCGCGGTTCTCGGGCGGGCGCACCTTCACGAGGTTGGTAACGTAGAGGTCCCGCCGGTCGTGACCGATGGACTCAAGCGCACGATCGAGCTGCTGGCCGGCCTGCCCGACGAACGGCTCACCCTGGGTTACCTCCTGTTTTCCTGGCGCCTCGCCGACGAGCATCGCGTCGGCCGAGAGCGGCCCGACGCCGCCGACGAACCGCTCGGGGTCGTACTGGTCGACCGGGACGCCCTCGAGGGCGTCGGCGAACTCGCTTTCGAACCGCCAGCCGGTTGACTCGACGTCGGTGTCAGCGCCGTTTGAGTCGCCCATAGGGCGTCTTTCGTCCGCGCGGCAAACGGTTGTTGCCTTGCGTTTCCCAGCGTGGAACGCGTTCGCACCGAGACTCGCCCGACTCGAGCGATCCGGAACGACGACGGTTGCGAGCGCTGGGACAGTCGTTTTCCGATCCAGCGCTGGAGCGAGGACCATGGGCCAAGAGATCACGATTGACGAGGCCGGCAAGCGCGTGATCGACAGCGACGGCAACGAGATCGGCGTCGTCGTCGATGTCGATACCGACGAGGACACCGCCTACGTCGACCCCGATCAGGAGCAACTCGCCGGCGAGCTCAAGACCCGTCTCGGCTGGGGGAGCGACGCCCAGAGCAAGTACCCGCTTCGAAACGACGCGATCAGCACAGTTACAGAAAACGCAATTCAGTTACGCAACGAGTACTGACCGCGGAACTCGACATTGTCGAGCAGATACGAAACCGTCGACAGCGTTCGCGGACTGTTCGCGGGACCCACAAAATCGAGATACCGCTACCTGATCGCCCGCGCGTAAAGGGTGCCTTTTTATGGCAACCGTCCGTAGGCCGTCCTATATGTTCAAGGCCATCGTGAGCGCGGAAACGCTCACCAGCGCGCTCGATTCGGTGAGCGTGCTGGTCGACGAGTGTAAGATTCACCTCGAGGAGGACGGCCTCGAGATCCGGGCCGTCGATCCCGCCAACGTCGGCATGGTCGACCTCTCGCTCGATGCCTCGGCGTTCGAATCCTACGACGCCGACGGCGGGCTGATCGGCGTCGACCTCTCGCGGCTCGAGGACATCGCTGGCATGGCCGAGTCCGGCCAGCTCATCCAGCTCGAACTCGACGAAGAGACTCGCAAACTCCACATTCAGATCGAAGGGCTCGAGTACACGCTCGCGCTGATCGATCCCGACTCCATCCGTCAGGAGCCGGACATTCCGGATCTGGACCTGCCCGCGGAGGTCATCCTCGAAGGGAAAGACGTCAACCGCTCGGTGAAAGCCGCCGACATGGTCTCCGACCACATCGCACTCGGCGTCGACGAGGGCGAAGAGTTCTTCTACGTCGACGCGGAGGGCGACACCGACGACGTCCACCTCGAGCTCACCCAGGGGGATCTGATCGACCTGCAGGTCGGCCCGGCACACTCGCTGTTCTCGCTCGATTACCTCAAAGACATGAACAAGGCGATCCCCTCGGACACCGAGGTCACCCTCCACCTCGGCGAGGAGTTCCCGGTCAAGATCTACTTCGGCTTCGCGGAAGGGCAGGGACAGGTCACCTACATGCTCGCCCCGCGTATTCAGAGCGACTGATCGAGTCCGGATCGGGCGGGTACTCGCTTCACCAACTCACCGATGACCGCCCGCCGATTACCCCCTTCTCTCCGACCCTACTCCCTTCCGACTCCACACCCGATCGTTCATTTCGCCGAGTCACCGCTTTCGATCGAATGTCGTTTGCAGGACACATTCGTATCATTATTTAAAGAAAGTATATAGGAAGGTGACGACCTACCAGTCAGCTCACAGTAGTCGGTAGTATGCCCTCCACAGACGACACCACAGAGACGATGACAGCCGACGACGAGAGCTTTCTCGCGACGTTCGATCCGGACACCGGCGAACCGGCCAGTGTGACCGTCGTGACGGCCGTCGCATCCCTGTCGGGAGTGGGCCCGCTCGAGCTCGAACCGCTTTACGAGGCCGTCGATCCCGACGCACTCGACGCGTTAGTCCGCCACACCCACCGGGTCGAGGATACCGGGACACACGAACTGTGGTTTTCCTACGAAGGGTACGACGTCGGCGTCCGAAGCGACGGTCGCGTCGAGATCCACGACGGGACGGCGCCTGCAAACGCCTGATTCCGGCCGCGGAGTCGCCTCCTCGAGACGGCCGCTCACTCGTTGGCCTCGAGAAACGCCAGTAGCTCCTCGTTCACTCGCTCGGCGTTCTCGATGAAAAACAGGTGCGACCCGCCCTCGACGCGCTCGAGTCGAGCGTTCGGAATCGCCTCCTCGAGCAACAGTCCGTTCTCGAACGGAACCACGCGGTCTTCGGTGCCGTGGAGGACCAGCGTCGGGACGCGGATGCCGTCGAGGCGGTCGCTGACGTCGAACCCGAGGACGGCCGCGGCCTGGGCCTCGCGGGCCGGGTCGTCGGCGTCCTGCTCGAGTCGCCACTCGAGGATTCGATCCATCAGGTGCGGATTCCGGTTCGTAAAGCGCTCGGTGAACGCCGGTCGCATCCGGTGGCGCAGCGTCTCTCGCTCGCTCGCGCCGCTCGGCGTATCGAAGATGTGCGCCTGCGTCTCGTCGGGGACCGGAACGGCGTCCGGACCGCCGTGGCTCGTACAGCAAAGCGTCAGCGTCTTCGCGCGAGTGTACTCGAGGGCGTAACGCTGGGCGATCATACCGCCCATGCTCGCGCCGACGAGGTGCGCCTCACGGATACCCGCGTCCTCGAGGACGGCCTCGAGGTCGGCCGCCAGCCCGCCGATCGAGTAGCCGGCCAGTTTGAAGATGATCGGCGTCCGGAGTTTGCCGGGGAGGCGGCCGACGAGCGGCGGGAGGCCGACCTCGGAGCGGCCCGTGCCGCGATTGTCGGGAGCGACCACGTCGTAGCGGTCGCGGACGGCCTCGCGCTGCCAGCGCCACATCCAGCGCCCGTAGCCCAGTCCCTGCACGAAGACGACCGGCGTTCCGTCGCCTTCCTCGTACTCGTAGTAGATCGACACGCCGTCGCTGCTGGCCCATGGCATACGCCTACTGACGTATCGGATGCCCTTGAAATCGATCCTCGCCGACGGATTTACCGGCGGGCCGGCGAGCGTCGGGAATTCGAGGCCGAGCGCCGTACACTCGAGGCCACTTTCCCGGCCAATCGTTCGTTACCGGCCCGCACCCCACGTCGAACAATCAGCGGCTTTAACCCCGCGCAGTAACATCCCATTACCGATGCAGCGACTGCACGCCCGCTATCCGTTCCTCGAGGCCGCCCGCGACGCCGTGGCGACGGAGGCCGTCGATCTGGCCACCGTCGTCGAGCAGGACGGTGCGGTCGTCGACCGCGCCCGCGAGCGCGTCGTGACGGCCGTCGAGGACGGCGAGACGGGCGAACCGCGGCGCGAGCCCCGCGTCGAGTTGCTCTCCTACCCCGTCGCCAGAGTCCTCGTCTCGATGATCGGCGAACGCGTCCTCGTCCGGCGGTACGCCCGCGCCGAGGCCGCCACCGCCTACGAACGGTTCGCGGCCGATTTCGATGATACGACCGAACTGAAAAGCGTCCAGTCGACCGACCTCGACCTCGAGACCCTCCTCACCGAGTTCGACCTCACCGACGCCGTCCAGGCGACGGCCGACGGCTACCGCGTCGGCGTCGGCACCTACCTTCCCCTGGCCGAAGACCAGTGGGGCGACGAGTGGCGCCTCGTGAACCGCTCGCTAACCGACGGCGACGTGCCGGTGACCGAGGACGAACTGCGCTCGCTCCTGCGGGAAGCCGTTCGCGGCCGGATCGAAGACGGACTCCCCTTCGACGTCCCCGACGTCATCGCGGCGAGCCTCGAGGACGAGGCCGACGAGGTCCGGGAGGTCCTCGCGGAACTCGATCTCACCCGCGAGATCGACACCGTCGTTCCCGACCTCTTCCCGCCGTGTATGAAGGCGCTGCTCGACGACATCCAGAAGGGCGAACACCTGCCCCACCACTCGCGCTTTGCGATCACCGCCTTCCTGGCGAACATCGGGATGTCCACCGACGAAATCGTCGACCTCTACCGCGTCAACTCCACGTTCGGTGAGGATATGACTCGCTACCAGACCGACCACATCCGCGGCGATACGTCGCCGACGGAGTACTCGACGCCCTCCTGTGCGACGATGCAGTCCTACGGCGACTGCGTGAACAAAGACGACCTCTGTGAGCGCATTCCTCACCCGATGGCCTACTACGAGGAGCGCATCGACGACGCCGACGACGACGATCTCGAGGACTGGCGAGAGGGCGAGGGTGAGGGCGACGACGCCGAGCAGTCGGCCAGCGGCGATTGACGACTCGACGGCGACCGTCTCGACGATCGCAACCGCCGGACTATCGTCGCCGTTCGATCTCTTCGGCTCGTTCCTGAACGTCCGACAGCGCCTGCTCCTGTTCGCCTCGAGCGAGGCCGCCGGACTCGACGTGGCGACCCGCGTACTGGTTCGACGGAATCGCGTTCCAGACGTCCGACTCGGCGTCGTCGCCGTCGCCGTCGTTGCTGGCGTCGCGGTCGGCCGCATCTCGAGGGCCGCGGCGTCGCAGGTGGCGGAGGACGATGACCGTCCCGAACCCGACCCCGGCAACGGCGAAGACGACGCTGATGACAGGGTCGACGACCGCCGTTCGCGCCAGTAACGACGAGCCGAGCAGGGCGAGGACGACGGCGACGACGATCGCCGACCGCGAGGATAGCGGTGTTCCCGACGACTGCGCACTCGCCGACGTCGATTCGGCGCTATCGCTGTTCATATTTCGAGTTATTATCGAGAATACAAAAGCGCAGCGACGAAATTCAGATCGCGTTGTCCGCGTTGTTCTCGGGATCGTTCAGCAAAAACGCGAGGGCGACGCCGATGACGAGCAACAGGAAAATGAATCCGACGATCGCCCCGACGAGCAGTTCGCCCCCTTCGGGGGTGAGGATGCTGTCGTCGCCGGCGTACTCGGTGCCGATGCTCCACATGACGCCGAGCATGATGAAGACGGCAGTGACGGAGACGACGATTTCGATGATGCGCTCTCGCTCGAGCATTATACGATCGGTTTCGGCGGCCCGGCCAAAAGCGCTTCGAAGGGGACGCCGACCGTGAGCGGCGGCGTTCAACGGCGCGTTCGCCCGACGCGCCGGCGGCCGCTCGAGGAGTTTCGACGGCGGAGTTCCACCCGAACCGAAGGGGGTGTGCGTTCGAGGGGTTGTTAAAACGAAAGCCAGCGTGTGCCGGCACGCGCGTTATATCGGTCGAGCGCCTAGGGGACTCGAATAGGCATCCGACCGTTCGTGTCGGTCGAGTGTTCGATCGGCACACCCGATCGATCCCCCTCCGGATCGATCGCTTCCCTCACTGACGCACCCATGAACACAACAGCGTCACCGAAAACCCCCCTGCCAGTACCGACGAGCGACCACCTCGAGGAGCGCTCGCGCCGCGCCCGCACCGAGCCGATGTCGGTGCTTCCCCTGGGCGACGGCCTCTACGAGATTGAATCCGCGAGCGACCACACCTACCTCGTCGACCTCGAGGCCGGCCGCTGTACCTGCCCCGACCACGTCTTCCGGGACGTTCGCTGCAAGCACATCCGCCGGGTCGCGATCGAGATTACCCACGGACGGACGCCGCCGCCGGGAAAACTCTCGGTCACCTGCCACGACTGCGGCGAGACGACGTTCGTCGACGAGGACGCCGCCGAGCCGTTCTACTGCGAGGCGCACACGATCTATCCGGGCGATGCGGTCGTCGACCGCGAGACCGACGACCGGCTCACGGTCGTCGACGTCTCGGAGCTGCGGGCCGACGCGGTCACGATCAGCGACCGCGAGACCACCGTCGCCGACTACGCGACCAACGAGGGCTACGAACCCGACGTCCCCGTCGTCGGCGCCGTCTACCCCCACGCAACCGTCGCCACGAACGGCGTCATCCCCGACTCGCTGAAGGTGTACGTCTTCCCGCGGACGCGACTCGAGAAGGCAACCTAATTTCGCTTCGCGTTCGACGCCACTCCCTCTCGAAGTCCCGTACCCCGACAACCCGTTCGACTCCTGACCACTATGCGGTGGCGCGCGCTGACGGTCGCCCGAGCGAAGGCGAGGGGTCGTCAGCGCACGCCGATGCACGGCGAAACAACGGCCGGAAGCGCGAGGACGATCGCCCATCGACGCGGGTCCCCTTCGAGTCCGTAAACGTCCGGGAACGCATTCCTGGTTTACTCACCTCCGTTTTATGAGCCGCGCCAACAACCACCAGGGTATGAGCGAGGGCGTCGACTACGGACAGTTCGAGGAGGGACGGCACGTCAACTACTGGGATCTGGATCACCCGCTCGAGCGCGCCCTTCGGCGAACCTACACCGACGAGGAGTACGAGTGGGCCGAGCCACACCTCGCCGCGTTCGGCGAGACCGTCGGCCGGACGATCGCGGACAACGCCGACTACGTCGACGACCACGGGCCGGAGCTCCACACCTACGACGACCTCGGCGAGGTGTGGAACCACGTTCGCTACCCGCTCGAGCAAATCGAGAACGACCGATTGGCCTACGAACAGGGGATCGTCGCCGACTCGTTTCGCGCGCCGCCGGGCCGCGAGGAGCCCATGCCGCTTTCGCACACGCTCTCGATGCAGTACCTGCTCAGCTACGCCGACGTCGGCTTCGACTGCCCGGTGGCGATGACCGCCGGCGCCGCGCTCGTCCTGGAGAAGTTCGACGACGGCGACCTCACAGAGTACGCCGACGCCCTGACGAGTCGCACGTACGACGACCTGATCGAGGGAGCGATGTTTCTCACCGAAAAACAGGGCGGGAGCGACGTGGGGGCAAACGAGACCCGCGCCGAATACGACGAATCGGTCGACTGCTGGCGCCTCTACGGCGAGAAGTGGTTCTGCTCGAACATCGACGCCGAGGGAACCCTGGCGCTCGCCCGAACCGAGGACGCACCCGAAGGCACGCAGGGGCTCTCGATGTTTCTGGTCCCCCACGCCGACCCCGACCACGGCGACGGCCCGACCACGAAAGGCGACCGAATCGAGGACGGCCCGCTCGAGCCCGAGGCGGTCAACGACCAGCTGTACCGCCGGCTGAAGGACAAACTCGGCACCACCGCCGTCCCGACCGGCGAGGTCGAGTTCACCGGCGCGAAAGCGTACCTCGTCGGCGAGGAAGAGAACGGGTTCAAGCAAATGACCGAGATGCTCAACCTCGAACGGCTCTCGAACGCCGCGGCGGCCTGCGGGCTGATGGGCCGGGCGGTCCTCGAGAGCACGATCTACGCCGCCAACCGCGAGGCCTTCGGCGACACGATCGATCAGTACCCGCTGATGCGCGCGGACCTGGTCGACATGGTCGTCGACCACGAGGCCGCGACGGCGTTTACATTCGAGGCGGCGCGGCTGCTCGACGTTCGCGAGCGACGCGAACGGACCGGACGCGAGAGCGCCGACGCGACCGGGGCGCACGCTATCGAGAGCGCCGACGACGCCTACCGCCTCATGCGCCTCCTGGTCCCGATCGCCAAGCTCCGAACCGGCCGGATGGCCGTCGACACCGCCTCCTACGCCATGGAGGTCCACGGCGGCAACGGCTACGTGAACGATTTCGTCACCAACCGACTGCTCCGCGACGCGCAGGTGCTGCCCATCTGGGAGGGTACCGAGAACGTCCTCTCGCTGGACGTCCTCCGCGCGCTCGAGCGCGAGAACGCCCACGAACCGCTGCTCGAGGCGATCGAGGGCGCTCTGGAGTCCGCGACTCATCCCGCACTCGCCGACGCCGCCGAAACGGTCGACGCCGAGTACCACGACCTCGCCGGCGCGCTGGCAACGCTGGCCGGCGAGGACGGCGAATACGCACAGCTCACGGCAAAGCGCCTCGCCCACTACGTCTTCGACGTCTTCACCGCCGCGCTGTTGCTCGAGCAGGCACAGGTGGCACTCGAGAACGACGACGGCCGCCCCGCACTGATCGCGCGCCGGTTCGTCGAAACCACCCTCGAGGACCGGCCGGCCCGGGGAATCGCGAGCGGCGATCGGTTCGCCCTCGAGGCGTTCGAGTCGATCGTCAGGGGCGTTCCGGTCGAGCCGGAGACGCTCGCGGAACCGACGGCGGCCGACGACTGATACGGTTTCCTGTCCGTCAGTTTCGGCGCAACCGCCGCCCGGATCGCGGTTGCGCCGGGACATCGGGACAGCAATCCGTATGAGAGGTCGTTTTCGGTATCGTCCAACTGAAACGAGTTCCACACTGCTCGCACAGCTCACGGGTCGTCCCTCCCCGGTTGCGGTTGCGCGGCGCTCACTTCGTTCCGAGCCGCGCGTCCGTCGGGCGATCAGGCGTGCCGTGACGTTCAGTGACTACGATAATTCCGGGAGACCGCGTAACCCGTCCGCTCAGTCCAGTTCTCGCTCGAGTTCCTCGAGCACCGCGAGCCGCCGTTCGGTCGGCGGATGCGTTCGGAACAACCGAAGTCGCAGTCGGTCGATCAGTGACGGCTCGTCGGTCTCGCCCGCCACGGACTCGAGGGGCAGGATCGACAGCGAGGAGACGCCGGCGGCCTCCCGCAGGTCCTGATTCGGGGTCCGCTCGATCCGGTCGTCGAGGGTGCGCAACGCGCCGGCGAGTGCCGCCGGCGAGCCGGTCAGTTCGGCCGCCGTCCGATCAGCACTCAGCTCTCGAGACCGCGAGAGGACGGCGACGATGGCACGGCTGCTCACCCAGGTAACCGTGGCGATGACGAACAGCGTCGTCGTCACGAACCAGTCGATCAGATTGGCGTCGTCGTCGCTTCCGTTTCGGTCGTCCGCGGACTCGCTGGGCGGCGCCATCCGCCACTCGTCGTTCGGACCGAAGATATCCTCGCTGCCCCAGTCGTCGTCGGCCTCGGGCTCGTCGGGTCGTTCCCACTCCTCGTCCTCGAACGCGTCATTCCGAAAGCTCTCCGGGCGGACCCGCGCTCGGAGGCCGTCGGCCAACACGACCGGCGTCGAGACCGCCGTCATCACCATCGCATCACGGTTCGCGACGTGGGCGAGTTCGTGAGCGATAACCGCCTCGAGTTGCGCTTCGGAGAGCGCGCGAACGGCGCCGTAGGAGAGAACAAGATGGATCTCGCTGGGACGGAAGCCGACGACCATCGCTTCGGGTGCGTACGTTTCGGAGATGGCAACCGTCGGCTTCGGGACGCCGAGCTGGGAGGCGACTTTCGTCGTCGCGGCGTGGATCCCCGGCAGCTCGTCGGGCGTCGTCGGCGTCGCGTCGATGCTGTTTTCGATAGCTCGAACCTGATTGAACTCCCGGTAGGCGATCAGCGCCGCGACGGCGAACGTTACGCCGGCGGCGACGTAGAGGCCAGTAACCGGGCCGACGAGCAGGGCGGATAGCAGGGCGACGAACAGCCAGACGGCGCCGAGGAAGCCGATCGTCACGAGGACGAGCAACAGGACGGCGACGGCCATTCGAAGGCACAACGCCCAGTCCGCCGAGCGGCCGAGTACAACGATCGTTACCGCTGCAGTCGCAACGAGACCGACGGTCGCCAGCAACGAGAGCGCGCCCGCAGCGGTCGTCGCCGTCGAAACGCCGAGCGGGACCGCGGCGACGAGAACTATCGTCGTCCAGACGGCGCCGACGAAACCGGTCGCGGCGACGGCGAACACCGCGAGGTAGCCGGCCATCGAGAACGTGGGCCCACCCTCCGCGAGGGCGGCGATTGCCACGAGACCCGCCACCGTCGCGAGTGCGACGACGCTCGCCGCGACCGGTGCGGAGCCGCTTCCGACGGCCTGCCACCACGACGCGGCCGTCACAACCCAGACGACCGCGGCGACGCCGAGCGCGACGCAACAAAAGAGCCCGGTCGAGACGGCGCGAGCGACGGGTGTTACTCGGTTCGGTTCCGTCACCATACGGATAGATTCAACCTACCCAACATAAAACATCTGGGTGAACGTCGAACGGATCGACGGTCCTCCGGTCGAGAGCGAGACCACGTTCGCGACGGTCTACTCGAGCAGTTCCGCCGCTTCCTCGACGTCCATGACGTCCTGTTTGACGGCGTTCAGTATTCGGAGCACCTCCTCGTCGGGGCCGTCGTCGCCGTCGTCGGCGACCTCCGCGAGGGTGACCTTCTCGCTCTCGCCGACGAACTCGGCGAAGTCGGTGCCGTCGGCGATGGCGGTCTCCTTTTTGACGCGGTAGTTGCCGCCGTCGGTGACGTAGAGGTCGCCGGGATGAAAGAAGTACCAGTCCTCGCGGTCGAATCGGACGCCGATGCGGGGTTTGGCGCCGAAGTTCTGCGCGAAGTAGATCAGCGCTTCGACCTCCTCGCCGGTGAGATAGATCGGGTCGCCCGAACTCGATTTCGCCTCGATCGCGTAGAAGCGCTCGCCGTCGCCGGCGAGTACGTCGGGGAGTTCGCGTTCGGTAGCAGAGCCGCTCGCGGGGGCGCGCATCACCGCGAAGCCGGACTCGTCGAGTTCGTTGACGAGTTCCCGCTCGCGGCGGTCGCCCTTCGCCTGAGACATACCCCTCTCTCGCCCGCGGGGGATAATAAATGGCAGGAGGGCGAGACGGACGTGGCGGCGAGGCGGGTGCAGTCGATTACACTCGATCGATTACAGCGGAAGGACCGAAAGCGCGTCGACGAGCAGCGACGGCGCGGGTTCGCCCTGTTCGATGTCGTACTCGATGGCGATGTAGAGCATCACGAACTGGAAGGCATTGAGCACAGCGTGGGCGGCCGTCGGCACCAGGAGGTTGTCGGTCTTCGCGTAGACGTAGCCGAAGATGACCGAACCGCCGAACATGACCGTCAGCGAAGCCATCGTCGCGACCATCGTCTCGGCGAACATGTACATCGGGAAGTGGACGGCCGCGAAGATGACGCTCGTCACGACGATCGCTTGCATCCGCGAAAACGCCTCGTAGAGGCGTTTCTGGATGATATTGCGGAAGAGGAACTCCTCCGCCGGCGCGTTGAAGAAGAAGACGATGACGATCATGATCAGGATCATCGTCTGGTCCTCGCCGACGATGTCCATGACGTTGCTCTCCGCGGCGGTGACGCCGAGGAGGGTAAAGATGATGCTGATCGCGTACAGGAACGCGATGCTTCCGATACTCCCGAGGATCAGGTACTTCCAGTCGGTCGCCGTCGGCACGCGGAGGTCGATCCAGCCCAACCCGCGGTCGGTCCACAGGAGGTAGATGATGCCGGCCAGCGCCATCCCGACGAAGTTGAGGGCCAACGCGAGCGAGCGCCCCTCGAGCGAGCCCTGTTCGAGTCCCTCGATCATCGCGGGATCGAGCAGGAACGCCGGAAGCGTCGTGAAGTTCGGAAGGACGAAGAGTCCGAAAACCGTCAGCCCCACGGCGACGAGTATCGAGCGAAGCGGCGCGCCGTCACGAGTGACGTCTGCGTCGGCGTCGGGGGAACTGGAGGACGTTTCCATACGGCCGCGTACGGTCGCCCGGTCCTTGGGTGTTCCTTTCGGCTCACCGATCGCCGAGCGATAGCACACGGCGAACGATCGGCGTCGGGTGAGAGCGAACGCTACGACGCGTCGGCAAACGAGAGCGCCTCGCTCCCGAACAGCTGCGAGAAGAGCCGCTGCTGGCCGATTCGGAGGTGACGGTTGACCGTCGGCTGGGTGACCTCGAGCATCTCGGCGATCTCCTCGCCCGTGCTCTCGCGGGGCCACTCGAAGAAGCCGGCCAGATACGCCGTTCGTAACACCTCGAGTTGGCGGTCGGTCAGGTCCTCGAACAGCGCCGTGACGAGTTCCTGTCTGGTCTGCATCTCGCGGGAGACCTGTCGTCGCGACTGGAGCTCTACCTCGGCGTACTGATCGGCGAGCATCTCGACGAACTCCCGGACGTCCGTCGTCGTCGGGACGTCGACCGCGACCGTGGTTCGCTCGCCGTCGGCGGTGATCGACCGCGGGCTGCCGCCGTGGCGGACCAGCCGCGAGGCGACGGTATCGCCCGTGATGGTCGCCTCGAACAGACAGCCCTCCTCGGCGTCGCTGACGAGTCGGTAGTCGGCGACCGAGACGAGTTCCGCGAGGACGTCGTCGACGTCGGCCGCCGACGCCCCGCGGGTCTCGAAGAACAGCACCGTCTCCGAATCGGTGTTCGCACCGAGGCCTTCGTAGGAGACGGTCGCGCCGGTCGCCGTCGCGAGCCGCGAGAGGAAATCGTCGCCCTCGAGCGTGACCGTCAACTCGACGAGCGTCTCCGCGTGGAGCGCTTCCTGGGTCTCCGCCGCGTTGATCGCGTTGGCGATCCCCTCGCCGAGTTCGGCGAAGACGGTGCGCTCGAGGTCGCCGAACGCGTCGGGTTCGTCGGCGTACACCGCCAGTACGCCGTAGCTGTACTCCTCGAACTGAAGCGGCACAGCGATCGCCGACTGAAAGCCCGCGTCGACGGCCACCCGCCGCCAGGGCTCGGCCTGCAACTCCGCGACGGCGTTCTCGACCACCGTCGGCGTCGCCGACCGCGCCGTTTTGACCGCCGGCTCCGCGCTCTCGCCCTCGAGGTCGAACTCGTGCGTGTCTAGATAGGTGGGTTCGTCGCCGGCCCACGAGCGGGCCTCGAGAGCCGTTCCCCCGGCCCCGACGTCGCCGATCCAGGCGAAAGAGATGTCGTCGGCTTCGACGAGACGTTCGGGAACGTTCCGCTCGATCTCGCCGCGACTGTCGGCGCCGATCAGCGACTGGTCGATCCGCCTGATGATGTCGGTAATCTGGATCTGACGGCGAAGCCGTCGGTTGCGGGTCTCGAGTTCGGCGTCCCGTTCGCGCAACGTCGCCTCGCTCTCGAGGCGGTCGAACGCGGCCTCGGTGGTCGCGACGAGCGTCTCGAACAGCTGTCGGCTCTCGTCGTCGATCGTCGACGGCGGGGCGACCAGCACGAAGACGCCGTGGTCGCCGATCGGGACGAGGAGACCGCCCGGCGCGTCGCCGTCGAACAGCGGCGATCGCTCGCCCGTCGCAGCGTCGTCGACGACCGTCTGCGTCCCCGCGACGTACGTCGTCCAGAGCACGGAATCGCTGTCACCGACGGCGACGGAGGGAATCTCGTCACCGCTCGAGGGACCGAAATCGGGCGTCGACGCGACCGGTTCGAAGCGGTTGGTATCGTCCTCGAGCAGGTAGACGGCCGCACTCGCGCGGTCGGACTCGAGTAAGTCGGCGGCGGTGTCGGTGACGAGATCGGCGATCGTTCCGGCCGTCTCCGCGTTGAGGAGTCCGCGTGCAGTCTCGTGGAGCGACTCGAGGGAGAGTTCTCGTTGTTTGCGATCCGTGATGTCCTGGACGGCTCCCCGGTAGGCGACGAGTTCGCCGTCGGGACCGTGGATCGGTTCGCTGATCGCCCGGACCCAGCGGGTGGCACCCTCGTCGGGCTGGATGCGCGCCTCGAGATCGTACCCCGTTTCGGTCTCGATCGCCGCCGTCAGCCGGTCGCGAACGAACGGTCGATCCTCCGGGTGGAAACACTGGATCGTCGTCTCGAGATCGGGGTCGACGTCGGGCGAAAGATCGTGGATTCGATACATCTCGTCGGTCCAGATGGCAGTCCGAGGGTCGGCGTCGACGTCGAGTTCCCAGCCACCGACGCTCGCCAGTCGCTGGACGCGCTCTAGAAAGTCGGTCGTGCGCTCGAGTTCTCGTTCTCGTTCCTTGCGCTCGGAGATGTCGCGGATGACGCCCGCAGTGCCGGCGAATCTGCTGTTGTCGGACGGCAACAGCGCCATGTGGTTTTCCGCCTCGATGACGTCGCCGTCGGCCGTCTCGAGGTCGACTTCGAGAGTTTCGTAGCGCTTGTCCTCGCGGCGCAGTTCGCGGACGAGTTCGCGAGCGCGCTCGAAGTCGGCCTCCGAGACGACCGTCGTCACCGCTTCGCCGACGAGTTCCGACGGTTCGTACCCCGCAAGCGACTCGATCGCGTCGTTGACGAACTGGATGTTCCCCTCGGGATCGAGTGTGTAAACCGGATCGCCGATCGCCTGAATGATCGTCTCGTAGCGCTCGAGTTCGCGTTCGCGGCGCTTTCGGTCGGTGATGTCGTTGTTGATGCCGACCATCCATCGGTCGCCCTGTTCGTCGGTTACGAGTCGAGCGCGGGCGCCGACCCAGATCCAGCCGCCGTCCTCGTGGCGAAGCCTGAACCCCCGGCGATACATCTCGTCGTTCTCGATCGCGCGCTCGAGATCGGGTTCGATCACCGGCAGATCGTCGGGGTGGACCCGCTCTCTGAACACCTCGTAGGTCCCGCCGAACGAGCCGGGCTCGAGGCCGACGAGCCGCTCTAAGGTCTCGCTCCAGAAGAGTTCGTTCGTCTCGACGTTTAGCTCCCAGATTCCCGTGTTCGTCCCCTCGAGTGCGAGCTCGAGTCGACGTTTCGTCTCCCGGAGGTCGCGCTCGCGGCGCTTGCGGTCGGTGATCTCCTGAATCGAGCCCACGATCCGGACGACGTCGTCGTCTTCGACGATCGGTTCGCCGATGGTGCGGACCCAGCGGACGTCGTCGTCGCCCTCCGGAAGCAGTCGCAACTCGAGCTGGTAGGGTTCGCCCTCGTCGATCGCGCGATCGATCGCCTGCCGAACTTCCGGGCGATCCTCCGGGTGGTAGTACTCGAGGGCTCCCTCGAGTCCGATATCGTCGGCGGAGTCGAGTCCGTGAATACGAGCGACCTCGTCCGTCCAGTGGACGTAGGTGCCGTCGCGGACGTCGAGTTCCCAGGCGCCGACGTTCGCCAGTTGCTGTGACTGGGTGAGTAGCTCCGTTGTTCGCTCGAGTTCACGTTCGTAGCGCTTTCTGGCCGAGATGTCGCGACCGATACCGACTTCGACGGGGTCGCCGTCAGGGTCCTCGACGCGCGTCGCGACGAACTCGTAGGGGATCCGTTCGCCGTCTTTCGTGAGGTAGTCCGCTTCGACGCGCGTATCGCCGGTTTCGAACGCCTCTTCGACCGACCGACGGATCGCCGGCTGGTCTTCTTCCGGGAAGAACTCGAGGGTGTGCATCGAGGCGATTTCGTCTTCGGTGTAGCCGGACACCTCGACGACCGTGTCGTTCCAGCGCAAGAGTTCGCCGTCCTCGTCGAGGACGTAGAAGACGTCGTCGATGGCGTCGAGCATGTCGCCGGTGAACTCCCGGTAGCGCTCGAGTTCTCGCTCCTTGGCCCGTCGTTCGGAGATGTCCCGGCCGATTCCCGCGACGACCGACTCGCCGTCGAGGTTCTCGAGGCTCGTCGCCACGAACTCGTAGGGGATTTGCTCGCCGTCGGCGGTCAACACCGACGCTTCGACGCGCGTCTCGCCCGTTTCGAAGACGTCTTCGATCGCCTCCGCGATGATCGGGCGATTGTCGTCGTCGAAGAACTCGAGGACGGTCATCTCCCGGACGTCCGCTTCGGTGTAGCTCGTCGAGTCGAGCAGGCTTTGATTCCACCGCTGGAGGTCGCCATCCCGGTCGAAGACGTAGAAAACGTCGTCGACGGCATCGAGGACGTCGTTCGTATACTCGGCGTACCGCTGGAGTTCCCGTTCGCGGCGCTGTAGTCGTCGTTCGTTTTCCTTTCGATCGGTAATATCCGTATAGATCCCGAGTATTCGTGTTTCGGCCTCGTCGTCGACGAGTCGTCCGCGAACGCCGGCCCACCGCCAGTCGCCGTCGGCGTGTCGCATCCGAAACGAGGTTTCGTAGCGCTCGCCCTCGGTAACCGCCCGCTCGAGGGCCGCTTCGACTCGCGAACGGTCCTCGGGGTGGACGCGCGCTTTGAAGGCCTCGTAGGTGCCATCGAACGAGCCGGGTTCGAGTCCGAGAAGTCGCTCCAGGGTCTCGTTCCAGACGATTTCGTCCGTCTCGACGTTCCACTCCCAGACGCCCGTGTTGGTTCCCTCGAGTGCGAGTTCGAGGCGGCGGCTCGTTTCCCGAAGCGATCGCTCGCGTTCCGTGCGTCCGGAGATGTCACGGGCGCTCGACAGGATTCGCGTCCGACCGGCGATCGAGAGGTGAATGCAGTGGACTTCGACGGGGAACGTCGAGCCGTCGGCGCGCTCGAACTCGCCCTCGAAACGCCGCCGTTCGTCGACATCGAGGTCGCCGAGCAGGGAGTCGACGGCGGCTTCGTCGAACGACGGATCGTGATTCCAGATTTTCGTCCCGATCAGTTCCCCCTCGTCGTAGCCGAGTTCGTCGCGAAGACGCCGGTTCGTCTCGACGATCGTTCCCTCGGGGTCGAGCACGTCGATCATGTCCGGCGAGCGATCGAACAGCGCCTCCAGGCGCGCGCTGGTCGCCTCGAGTCGGCGTTCCCGGTTCTTCCGCTCCGTGATGTCCTCGAGGGCCGCCATCGCGCCGACGATCTCGCCGTTTGCGTCCCTGATCGGCGCCTTCGAGAGGCTGACATCGATCAACGAGTCGTCCTTCCGACGGCGTTTCGTCTCGACGCGAGTGATCGCCTCGCCGGCCTCGAGACGGGTCCGGAACCCGTCGACCTCGTCGACCCGGTCGTCCGGAATAATCGGGAGCTGATCGCCCCGTACCTCGGCCGCCGTCCAGCCGAAGGTTCGCTCGGCGGCGGGGTTCCACACCTCGACGGTCCCCTCGAGGTCGACGCCGACGAGCGCCGTCGGCGACGCTTCGATCGCCGCCTCGAGGCGTTCGTTTGCGGTCCGGAGCGCTCGCTCGCGCTCGTCGAACTGCCGGTCGCGCTCGACGATCGTCGCCGTCAGTTCGTCGACGGTTTCGGCGAGTTCGGCCACGTCATCGTCGTCGTCGCCGTCGTTCGCGATCTCGACGGTGAGGGAACGAATTCGCGCCGCGCAGTCGCGGATCGACTCGTCGACTTCGCCCGCGTCATCGGCTTCGTCCGCGTCGGCCACGGCGAACCGCTTCCCTTCGGCCACGTCCACGCGGAGTCGCGAGACGAACGCCTCGAGTTCGGTCGTGAGCCGATCGAGACTCGGTTCGCGGTCGCTGTCGGTGCCGCCGTGTGCGGCGAGTCCGAACAGTACGAGCGGTGCTCCGGGAACGGTCGACTGACCCACCTCGAGCCACGGACTGCTGGCGAGAACGACGAGTCCGAACGCGACCGCCAGCAGCCAGCGGCGGGTGCGTCCGTCCGAACGCTCGCGGCGCGAAAGGACGTCCATACGCCGGATACGGTCCCCTCACAGATGACACGTATGGTCTATCAGATACCGTATATTTCTGTCCGCCGCCTCGTGCTGGATCGATCGGCAGACGGCGGGCGAACGGCTCGAGAACGTCAGTAGATGTCGATATCGACCGCCTCAGACTGGCTTCAATATGTATAGTGCCCAAACGACCGAGGGGTTACGTGTATAACGGACAGGGAAATGCCCGTCGTCGACGTGTATTCGAACGTAATGACCGGAACCACGCTCGACTACCACAACGACTCGCTCAGTCTGACCGTCATCGAGGCTATCGCCGACGAGCTCGAGACAGATCCGGTCGAGCTCGAGCCGCTCTACCACGCGGTCGACCCCGAAGCGCTCGATTCGCTGTTCCGATCGAACGCGGGCGTCGACGCGCGCGTAGAGTTCGCCTATGGGGACCACACGGTCGAAGTCCAAAGCGACGGGACCATCGTGGTCGACGGAACGGTCCATGCCCGCTCGTAATCGACGCCGGCCACCGACTCGAACCCGGTCGACGCCTGTAACGACCAGCGGCAGTGACGCGTACACACTACCGGAGGGGATTCGATGAGTACTCCGACGATGGCCACTCAGACCAGGAGTCTACCGCCGGTCGAGGCGCCGATCTCCGCTCGGATCGTCGCAGGGGACCGAACCCGTCGCGAGCGGATCGAGGAGACGCTCGACGGGGACGATCTCTCGGTCGAGACGACGGCGACGCTGTCCGCGACGCCGCACGAACTCCGGGGCGTCGACTGTCTCGTCACCGAATACGCGGCGACGACCCGAGCGGACGGGCTCGACCTCGAGACGCTCGGGCGACGCGCATCGGCGGTGCCGGTCGTCGTCCTCGTCGAGACGGGCGACGAGGCGGCAGCCGTGGTCGACGCCGCACGGGACCACTGCTGGATGGACTGTTTCGTCTCCGCTCCCGACGCGTCGACGATCGACCTCGGCCGACTGGAACACCGAATTCGAGGACTCGTCGATCGACGCCGTCTCGCAGACCTGACACAGCGGTCGCTTTCCAGCGTCGAACTCGCGGCGGACGCGATCGCCATCGTCGATCCGGACGACGAGATCGAGTTCCTCAACCGCTCGTTCGCGGTGCAGTTCGGCTACGACCGGAAAACGCTCTGTGGCGAATCGTGGCGGACGCTGTTTACCGACGAGAGCGTCGAGCGACTCGAGTCGACGGCGATTCCGACCGTCGCCGACGGCTGGCGCTGGACGGGGTCCTGTACCGGGCGCTGTCGCTCCGGCGAGACGGCCGACGTTACCGTTCGACTCGCCGGTCCGGAGACCGGCGGTCTCGTATTCGTCGTCGATACGCCGACCGACGCCGCGGATTGAGTCCGTCGGAAACGACGTGGAATCCGGATCCCGCTCGAGCGTGGTTCGAGCGTGATTCGCCGTTCTTTTCCCTAAACTACGTTCCGTGGTCCCAGCTACCCATGTAGTCGCGCTGGGTCTCCGTCAGCGAGTCGAAGTCGACGCCTTCGGCCTCGAGTTTGATCTCGGCGATCTCCTTGTCGAGTTCGTCGGGGACGTCGTGGACGCCCGCGTCGTACTCCTCGGCGTTCTCGAGCAGTTCGCGGACGCAAACGGCCTGAATGCCGAAACTCTGGTCCATCACTTCGACGGGGTGGCCGAGCGAGACCGGCGCGGCGAGGTTGACGAGTCGACCCTCGGCGACGACGTTGAGACGCCGACCGTCGGCCATCTCGTAGGCCTCGACGCCGTCGCGGGCCTCGTAGCGGTCGACCGCGAGGTCGTCTAGCGCCTCGAGGTCGATCTCGATGTCGAAGTGGCCCGCGTTGGCGAGCAGGACGCCGTCTTTCATGGCCTCGAAGTGTTCCTCGACGATGATATCGCGGTTGCCCGTGGTCGTCAGGAAGACGTCGCCGACCTCGGCCGCGTCGTCCATCGGCATCACGTCGTAGCCCTCCATGTGCGCCTCGAGTGCGCGCCGTGGTTCGACTTCGGTGACGATGACGTTCGCGTTCTGGCCGGCGGCCTTCTTCGCGACCCCCTTGCCACAGTAGCCGTAGCCCGCGACGACGACGTTCTTGCCGGCCCACGAGAGGTTCGTGGTCATCGCGATGGAGGCGAGCGAGGACTCGCCGGTGCCGTGAACGTTGTCGAACAGGCGCTTCATCGGCGTGTCGTTGACGGCGAAGACGGGGTAGTCAAGCGCCCCGTCCGCGTCCATCGCGCGCAGGCGGTGAACCCCCGTCGTGGTCTCCTCGGCGCCGCCGATAATGCCGTCGATCAGTTCGGGGTAGTCCTCGTGGATCGCGGCGACGAGGTCCATCCCGTCGTCGACCGTGATCGTCGGCTCGTGGGCGATGACGGCCTCGATGGCGTCGTAGTACTCGTCGTCGTCGACGCCGCGTTTCGCGTAGCTCGTGATGTTCTCGTGGGTGTCGAGCGCGGCCGACACGTCGTCGTGGGTCGACAGCGGATTACAGCCCGTCACGGCGACTTCGGCGCCGCCGTCGGCGAGCGTCTCGACGAGGATCGCCGTCTTCGCTTCGACGTGCATCGCCATCGCGATGATCTCGCCCTCGAACGGTTTCTCGGCGACGAACTCCTCGCGGACGGACTCGAGGATGGGCATGTGCTGGGCGGCCCAGTCCATCTTCCGGCGTCCCTCTTCCTGTGCGGATTCGAGGTCCTGAAATTCCGTTTCAGGGCTCGCCGAGCGCTGCTCGGCGGCGTCCGTCAGCTGTTGGCTGATCGGCGGATACGCAGTGTCGGTCATACGGTAACTGAGTAGCAGGGGCGCCAAAACGCTACCGAAGCACGAGCGCCCCAAAACGGAATCGATCGTCGTGACCCTGTCTCTTATACACATCTCTGAGCGGGCTGGCAAGGC
>NZ_AOHZ01000049.1 GCF_000337215.1 Natronolimnohabitans innermongolicus JCM 12255
AGCCCGCTCAGAGATGTGTATAAGAGACAGCCGTCGGCCTCGTCGTTCTCCGCTTCGTCGTCGTCAGTCTCATCGCCCTCCGATTCGTCGCCGTCGGTTTCGTCATCCGCTGACTCGTCGTCACCGGGCGGCCCAGCGTGTTCCGGCGGACCGCGGTCGGCCTCGTCATCGTCGCCTTCGGTGTCCTCACCGGGCGGGCCGGCGTGGTCCGGCGGACCGGCGTGGTCGGGCGTATCACCTGGGTTGTTCGCGACGACGAAACTCGCCAGCGCGAGTCCGAACGGACCGTCGGTGTCGTCGCGTTCGTCGTCGATGAACGACGAGACGATCGAGCCGAAGGTCGGCGGTTCGTCGTCGGCGCCGTCAGTCTCCTCGACCGACTCGAGCGTCACCGTCGTCTCGACGGTGCCGTTCTCGAGGGCAGCCTCGAGCGCGACGGTGACGCTTTCGGTACCGGTCGGCGCCGCGAGCGAGAAGGTTCCGTTCTCGTCGGCCACGTGGGTGCCGTTGTCGGCGTACGTGGCGTTCTCGTCGACCGGTTCGACGGTGACGGTCGCGTTCGCGGCACCGTCGCCGGCGAGCGAAACGAGGACGTCGCCGTCGTCCTGACTGACGTCGATCGAGCCGTTCGCCTCGTCGGCGTCGGACTCGGTGCCGTCGTCAGCCGCGTCTTCCTCGTCGTCGGTCCCGTCGTCCGCGACGGGTTCGAGCGTGACCTCGGTTTCGGCCGTCTCGTCGCCAGCCGTCGCGACGACGCCGACGGTGACGGTCTCGTCGGGGGCGGGGAGTTCGACCGTTCCGTTCGCGTCGGTCGCGTACTCGCCCGTGCCCGCGTACGAGTCGTTCTCGTCGATCGTCGTCACGTCGACGGTCGCGTTCTCGACCGTCTCGTTCGTCTCGTTCGTTTCAACCGTCACGGTCACCTGTTCTTCGTGAGCGACCGACACCGAAAGCGCGTCGCCGTCATCGTCCTCGAGCGTCGCCGCCGCGCCGAGCGGGGCCAGCGCCGAGAGAATCATGACGGCAGCCAGTGTCGTCGCCAGCAGTTGTGTTCCTCTCATCCCGCTCGAGACATTCAGGAATTCGTGAATAAACCCCCACTGCCGTTCTCGACGATTCTGGCACTCGAGGGCGACCTGAGAGATCGTTTGAACGTTTATAATCCGTTCTGAGCGTTCAGATTCCGTTCAGGTGTGAGTCGAAAACCGGCGTCGTTCCCGCGGCCGCGTTCACTCCTCAGCGCGTGCGATCAGGTCGTCGGCGGACTCGGTCGCGCGCTCGCACACCGCCGCCTCGTCGAGTGCCAGCACCTCGCGGTCGCGCATGAGCACCTGCCCGTCGCAGATCGTGTGTCGGACGTCCGACGCCGCGGCCGCGTACGCGAGGTGACTCACGAGGTCGTTGCGCGGCGTCAGGTGGGGCGACTCGAGGTCGAGTACGGCGATATCGGCCGGCGCGCCCGCCTCGAGGCGGCCGCTGTCGACGCCGATTGCCTCGGCACTGCCCCGCGTCATCATCTCGACGACCGCCTCGGCGGGGACGGCGCTCGCATCGTCGGCCGCGAGCTTGCCGATCATGGCGGCGTCGCGGGCCTCGTCTAACATCGAGAGGTCGTTGTTCGAGGCCGCGCCGTCGGTCCCGATTCCGACGGTGACGCCCGCCTCGAGCATGCGCTGAACGGGCGCCATCCCGCTCGCGAGTTTCATGTTCGAGGCCGGGCAGTGGATCACGCTCGTGCCGGCCTCGGCGAGCAGGCCGATCTCGCTCTCGTCGACGTGGACGCCGTGGGCGACGAAGTCGCCGTCCTCGAGCATCCCCTTCTCGGCGGCGTAGGCCAGCGGGCGGACGCCGTGTTCGTCGACGATCGGCGCCACCTCGTCTGCCGTCTCGTTGGCGTGGTAGTGAATCGGCACGCCGAGGTCTCGAGCCTGCGGAACGAACTCCTCGAGGTACTGGCCGTCGACGGTCGTCAGCGAGTGGGGCATAAAGGCAGAGGAGATGCGGCCGTCGCCCATGCCGTCGACTTCCTCGGCGACCGCAAGTCCCTCGCGGGCGTCCTCGCGGGCCGCCTCCTCGTCCTTGGCGACGGAGATCACGCCGTGGCCGAGCCGAGCGCGCAGCCCCGCCTCGGCGACCGTCTCGGCGATCGTCGGCACGAAGAAGTACATGTCCGCGAAGGCCGTCGTCCCGGATTTGATCATCTCGAGGACGCCGAGTTCGGTGCCGGCGCGGACGGTGTCGGCGGTCAACTCGGCCTCGACGGGCCAGATGTCCTCCTGCAACCAGGCGTCGAGGGGCTTGTCGTCGGCGTGGCCCCGCAGCAGCGTCATCGCGACGTGGCAGTGCCCGTTGACGAACCCGGGCGTGACCAGCGATTCCGAGGCGTCGAGCGTCTCGTCGGCGTCGCCGGCGAGGTCGTCGCCGACCTCGAGGATTTCGCCGTCGTCCTGATCGATCAGTACGTCCGCGCGCGTCACCGTGATATCGGGCAACAGTACCTGGCCGCCGGTGATCGCAAGCGTCGTCATGAATCCGCGTTTCTCACGGGAGGGCCTTAGCGTATCGGTGCGCCGTCGTCGCGACGCCGGTCGGCGAGGCCGCACCCGACGGGCCCCTCACTCCGGCGAACACCGCCAGTAGCCATCGAACTCGCCGATCTCGTAGTCGGCGTCCTCGAGGATGGTTCGCGTCTCGCCGGGTACGTCGCCCTGGAGTCCCTCGTCGTGAACCTCGAGAAAGACCGTCGGTCGGTGTCGCTCGAGCGTGTCGCGAGCGCCCCGGAGCGCGGCGGGTGCGCCGCCCTCGACGTCGAGTTTGAGGGCGTCCGGCGGCGGGAGCGGTTCCGCGGCCGACCCGTCCGAACCGACCAGCGCGTCCAGTCGCCGAATCGGAACCGAGCGCACGGCGGCGACGTCGGCCTCCCACCGAGTCGCGCTCTCGCGGTCGAACGCGGAGCATTCGTGGTACGTCGAGACGTAAAACGGGCGCCGATCCGACTCGTCGCCGACTCCGCAGGCGCGGATCGTGATCCGCCCCTCGAGGCCGTTCAGCCGGACGTTCGCGCGCAGTCGCTCGACTGTGGCCGTCGCGGGTTCGAACGCGACGATCCGGCGTTCCGGCGCGTCGGTCGCGAGCGCGAGCGCGTAGATCCCCACGTTCGCGCCGATATCGTAGATCACGTCGTCGGGGCCGCAGTCGGCCTCGAGCGCCGCGAGCATCGCGTCGTCGCCGTGGCGGGGAAGCGGTTCGTAACATCGGATCACCCCCGCGGGCGTCCGATTCCGGCGCGCGAGGAGTTCGCGGTCGTAGTTCGCTCGAGCGAGGCGGTAGTAGCTTCGGTAGCCGACGCTGCGGGCGGCGCGAAACAGCCGCGTGCCGACGGCGCCGAGCGGAGCCATCTACCCACAGCCAACGCGCTCCCGGAAGATGTATGTGGGGCTCCCTCGCAGCCGCTCGAGTACGAAACCCGGCGTGCAGTGGACGGTGACGTGCGGAGACGCGGGGAAGCGAAACGAACCGATTCCGACCCAACGGCTACGGTCGTCGGCGGCGTACTCGAGGCCGAATGGACGAGGACGCGGTCGCGCGGATCGTCGAGGACGCACTCGAGAGACCGGTGCAATCGTGCCGGCGGCCGCAATCGGGGTCGGTCGCCGAGACGGTCGTCTGCGAACTGGCCGACGCTGCGACGGGCGCCGACGACGACGGCAACCGCGTCGTCTACAAACGCGGCGGCGCGAGCGTCTGGACCGGCGACGTGATCGAACCGGCCGTCTGCGAACTGGTCGGTCGGAGGACCGGGATTCCGGTTCCCGCGGTGCTCGCGACGGGACGGCTCGAGCGCGCAGCCGAAAGCGACGGCGACGGCAACGACGCGGGGGCGAGCGACGATCCCGACCGACGCTGGGCGATTTACGAACACCTGTCGGGAACGAACCCGCGACCCCGGTACGCCGACCTCGAGCCGTCGATTCGGGGGCGACTGGTGGGCGACGCCGGCGAGCAACTTGGTCGACTCCACGGAACGGCGACGCTCGCGTTCGACCGAGTCGGGGGCCTGTCGCTCGAGACCGATCGACGCTCGGGCGCTCGCGGGCTCGCGCTGTGCGAGCCGAACGGCTGGCACGCCGTCGATCCCGGTCCCGTCGTCGGCTCGCTGCCGGTCCCGCTGGCTGGCGACGACAACTGTCGGCCCGTCCTCACCCACGGCGACTACCAGCCGAGTAACCTCCTCGTCGACGGCAGCGGCCGCGTCGGCGCCGTCCTCGACTGGGGCAACGCCCATGTCACCCACGCCGAGTACGCCCTCGCCCGCGCCGAAGCGCGGTTCGTCGACGTCTACGCGGGCCGACTGCCCGCGCTCGAGCGCCGGCGGCTCCGCGACGCGTTTCGACGGGGGTACCGTGAGCACGCGCCCCTCGAGGCCGGCTTCGAGCGCCGAACGCGGATCTACAAACTGCTGTGGCTGGTCCAGTCGGGGGCGAACTACGCCCGGATCGTCCGCAGCGCTCGCGGCCGACGACAGGTTCGCCGGCAGTTGGGTCGACTGTCCGAGTGAGCGCTCGATCGGCGTCTGCGAACGCGGCGCCGTCCGTCGATGGCCGGACGGCGGATTTATCCGCCAGTTGACCGACTAGTCAGCCATGAGCGACGACCGCGACTGGCCGCCCGATTCGAACGACGAGGACGCGGGTCGAGACGATGGCCAACGGAAGGAGTACGGCGTCAACCGCGAGTACGAGCACGACCGCGACTCGAGGGGGACCGATCGTCCGACGGTCGATCTGCAGGACGGTGAGGGGGAGTCTCGAGCGTCCGAGGAGGACACCGAGTGGGGGCCGGGACGAGATCCCGGGCCGGGCGACGGCGGCACCGAGCCGACGGGGGCGCCGACGCCCGACGAGGAGACGGCTCGTCTCTGGGCCGCGCTCACGGCCTCGCTCGCGGTGATCTCGCTGGGTTCGGCCGGCGCGATCGCTCTCGCCTACGACGCGCCGACGGCCGTCGCCGGCGCGGTCGTCCTCGGACTCGGCTTCGCCGCGATTTCGGTCGTCGGGCGAACGGCGTCGCCCGCGCTGTTCGGCTACCTCGACGAGGCGTGGGCCGAACACCGACGGTACGTCTGGTTCTCGACCGGGCTGTTCGCCGTCGGGGTCGCACTCGGCGGCCTGCTCTTCGCCGCCGGCGTCGACCTGACCGAACTCTTCCTCGAGATTCTCCAGGAAGAGTTCGGCGAGGACGAACTCCCGGGTAACGGCGGCGAACTCGACGGCGAAGAGCAGTTCGAACTCACGGCCACGTTTTTCATCGTCAACAACACGCCGCCGTTTCTGATCGCCGCCTTCGGCGCGCTAACGCTCGGTCTGATGACGTTCGTAATCATGTTCTTCAACGGCGTCGTCGTCGGGAACATCGCGGCCGTCACCGGCGCCGAGGTCGGTCTCGGCGTCGTCGTCGCCCTGCTCGCACCGCACGGCATCTTCGAACTCCCGGCGCTGTTTATCGCCGCCGGCGTCGGCTTCCGGTTCCTCCATCGGGCCGTCCAGCGGATCGCCGGCTCGCGGGACGCGCTGTTCACGACGGGATACGTGGTGCGAACCGCGGCGCTCCTCGGTTTCGCGTGGCTGATCCTCGTTCTGGCCGCGTTCGTCGAGGCCTACGTCACCTTCCTCGTCGCCGACGCGCTGTTTGGTATCTGAGCAGCGGCGGCGGCTGAACACGACGGTCGTTACGGTTCGGAGTCCGCTCGCTCGCGATCGGTTCGCGACGCGACTGACGCTCGAAGTGTCTGCACCCAGTAGGCGCCGACGACCGCCGTCGGAACCAGCCAGAGCGCACTGAAGGGCGCGTACCACTCGAGGCTCCGGGGCGGCGCGCCGGCGACGAACTGGCCGACGCCGACGGCCGTGACGACGACCGTCACCGTAACGACCAGCAATCGGTCGGTGTCGATCGCGGCGCCTCGAGGCGGCCACAGCGTTCCGGTCCGCCGGACGTCGGTCGCGTACAGTGCGAGCGCCGCGGCGGAGCCGGCGACGGTCAGCGCGATCGCCGTATCGGTCCGGAGGACGTACTGGCCCGCCGCGAGGTCGCCGAGGGCGACCGGGACCAGCGGCATCGCCGCCGCGAGCACGGGTCCGCCGTTCCAGGCCGCGTAGACGAACGGCACGATCGCGATCGTCGCCGTCGCGAGCGCGATCAGGTACGTGCTGACCGTATCGAACCGCGCGGTCACCGTGTCGAGGGTCGAGCCGCCGACCGTGACCGTCGTCCC
Source organism: Natronolimnohabitans innermongolicus JCM 12255 (assembly GCF_000337215.1). Lineage (GTDB taxonomy): Archaea > Halobacteriota > Halobacteria > Halobacteriales > Natrialbaceae > Natronolimnohabitans > Natronolimnohabitans innermongolicus. Next base: position 6,275 of record NZ_AOHZ01000049.1, read on the forward strand.
CGCGTAGCTGAGCGCGAAGAGACCGACGAGGACGCCGAGATAGGCGAGCGCGATCGTCGTCGGTCGGCGCCGATCGCCGAGCAGCGGATGCTCGAGGAAGGGAAGATCGGGAAGTCGACGGCCGAAGCCGTAGCGGTCGTCGGTGCTCATCGGTCGCCCTCCGTGATGACCGGCGCCGTCCCGTCGTAGTCGCGCTGGGCGTTGTCGAGGTCGATCGCGGCCGGCGAAACGTTCCAGCCGGCGGCGTCGAAGGCCGTCTCCATCGCCTCGAGGCCGCGTTCGTAAGAGGCGATCCCGTGTTTCGGCCGCGCGCCCGTGTCTTCGTGGGCCTGCATGGAGACGATCCCCTCGAACGACCAGCAGCGGACGTGGAGGCGGCCGCTGGTGCCGTAGTAGGTTTCTGCGGCCGTCGCCTGCTGGCGAACGAACTCGGAGGCTTCCCGGTCCCAGGCGTAGCGGGTGTACTCCTCGGGGTCGCGCAGCCACCCCTCGTCGTCGAGGACGGTCATAACGCGCTCGAGGCCAGCCGCGTCAGTGTCGGCGTCGGGGACGAGGACGACGTTGATCGGCGCGGTCGCGACGAAGGCGTCGAAGTCGCTCGTGTCGACGTCGTCGATCGGTCGATACTGGTAGCGGACCATCGGCGAGTCGGTCTCGCCGGTGATCGGCTCGTCGGTCCACTCCGCGATCGAAGGCGGCACCTCGCTGGCCTCGACAGTCCGATCGAGCGGCGTCGCGTCGGGCGGGGAGGGCAACGCGACGATGGCGGCGAGGGTGCCGGCGCCGGCGAGCGCGCCGGTTCGGAGGAACGAACGTCTCGATGGCATCGCTGATCAGGGCGCGGGCGGTAGACGGCGGTCGTCGGCTCGAGTCGACGGCGAGCGCGAAATTACACGGGACCGCGCCGTCCGGAAAGACCAGGGGCGGTTGGAGTGTACCATAGCGATATTCTTGTAACCGAATATACAACAAGATCTTATATATCTTTTCGAGTGCTATGAACGGGCGAAACGAAGCGTGTCAATACGTGACGAACGGAGGCGGTCACGGCGGTCAATTCCACCCGAATGAACGTTGCGGAACTGTTTTAGGCGCTGGCTGGTCAACAGATAGGTAATGAGCGAACTCGCGGAAGCGTACCGCCTCGAGTACTTCGAGGAGGAAGGATTCGAGCGCAAGGAGTGTCCCTCCTGTGGCGCACACTTCTGGACCCGCGACCACGATCGGGAGACGTGCGGTGAGCCGCCCTGCGAGGAGTACGGCTTCATCGAGAACGCCGGGTTCGACGAGGAGTACAGCCTGTCGGAGATGCGGGAAGCATTTCTCTCGTACTTCGAGGCCAACGACCACGAGCGAATCGACCCCTACCCCGTCGCCGCGAACCGCTGGCGCGACGACGTCTTGCTGACGCAGGCGTCGATCTACGACTTCCAGCCGCTGGTGACCAGCGGTCAGACGCCGCCGCCGGCGAACCCGCTGACGGTCTCTCAGCCGTGCATCCGGATGCAAGACATCGACAACGTCGGGAAGACGGGCCGCCACACGATGGCCTTCGAGATGATGGCCCACCACGCGTTCAACACGCGCGAGGACGTCGACGAGGGCGAGTACGCCTACCACGGCGAGGTCTACTGGAAAGACGAGACGGTCGAACTCTGTGACGGCTTCTTCGAATCGCTTGGCGTCGATCTCGACGAGGTCATCTACATCGAGGATCCGTGGGTCGGCGGCGGCAACGCCGGTCCCGCGATCGAGGTTATCTTCCGCGGCGTCGAACTCGCCACGCTCGTCTTCATGTCCATGGAACAGGATCCCGACGGCGAGTACGAGATGAAAGACGGGAACCGCTACAGCCCGATGGACACCTACATCGTCGACACGGGCTACGGCCTCGAGCGCTGGACGTGGGTCTCCCAGGGCACCCCGACCGTCTACGAGGCGGTCTACCCCGACATGATCTCGTTCCTCAAGGAGAACGCAGGCCTCGAGCACACCGACGAGGAGGAGGAACTCGTCCACCGGGCCGCGAAGCTGGCGGGTCACATGGACATCGACGAGGCCGAGGACATGGAGACCGCCCGCGGCGAGATCGCCGGCGAACTCGGCGTCGACGCGACCGACCTCGAGGAGTTGATGGAACCCCTCGAGTCCATCTACGCCATCGCAGACCACTGCCGCACGCTCGCGTACATGCTCGGGGACGGCATCGTCCCCTCGAACGTCGGTACGGGCTATCTCGCCCGGATGGTGCTCCGTCGCACCAAGCGGCTCTGTGATACCGTCGGCGTCGACGCGCCGCTGGACGAACTCGTCGACATGCAGGCCGAGCGCCTCGCCTACGAGAACCGCGACACCATCCGCGACATCGTCCGCACCGAGGTCGAAAAGTACCGCGAGACCCTCGAACGAGGGGGCCGCCGCGTCGAGAGCCTCGCCAAGGAGTACGCGAAAACGGGCGAACCGATCCCGACCGAGGAGCTGATCGAACTCTACGACTCCCACGGGATCCAGCCCGACATGGTCGCCGAAATCGCCGACGAGGCCGGCGCCGAGGTCGACGTGCCGGACGACTTCTACAGCCTCGTCGCCGAGCGCCACGACACCGTCGAGGCCGCCGGAGAGAGCGAGGACGACGAGGACGAGCGCCTCGAGGACCTGCCGGAAACCGAGAAGCTCTACTACGACGACCAGCAGCGCACGCAGTTCGAGGCGATGGTGCTCGACGTCTTCGAGCGCGAGGACGGCTACGACGTCGTCCTGGATCAGACGATGTTCTACCCCGAAGGCGGCGGCCAGCCGGCCGACCGCGGGACGCTCTCGACCGACGACGCGACCGTCGAGGTCGAAGACGTCCAGATCGAGGGCGGCGTCATCCTCCACCGAACCGACGAGAACCCCGGCAAGGGCGAGTTCGTCAACGGACAGCTAGACGCCACCCGCCGCAGGCAGCTGATGCGCCACCACACGGCGACCCACATCGTCATCCACGCCGCTCGACAGGTCCTCGGCGAGCACATCCGCCAGGCCGGCGCCCAGAAGGGAGTCGACAGCTCCCGGATCGACGTCCGCCACTACGACCGGATCTCCCGCGAGGACGTCAAGCGAATCGAATCCCTCGCGAACGAGATCGTGATGGACAACACCGCCGTCACCCAGGAGTGGCCCGACCGCCACGACGCCGAAGCCGAACACGGCTTCGGCCTCTATCAGGGCGGCATCCCGCCGGGTGAGCAGATCCGACTGATCCACGTCGACGAGGACGTCCAGGCCTGCGGTGGCACTCACGTCTCCCGGACCGGCGAGATCGGCACGATCAAAGTGCTCAACACCGAGCGCGTCCAGGACGGCGTCGAGCGGCTCACCTTCGCCGCCGGCGACGCCGCCCTCGAGGCGACCCAGCGCAAGGAGGACGCCCTCTACGAGGCCGCCGAGATCTTAGACGTTTCCCCCGAGGACGTCCCCGAGACCGCCGAGCGCTTCTTCGAGGAGTGGAAGGCCCGAGGCAAGGAGATCGAGGACCTGACCGAACAGCTCGCGGCGGCTCGAGCGGGCGGCGGCGGCGACGCCGAGGAGGTCGAGGTCGGCGAGCGGACGGCCGTCGTCGATCGCATCGACGCCGACGTCGACGAACTGCGCGCGACGGCGAACGCCATCAGCGACGAAGGCAAGATCGCGGTGCTGGGAAGCGGCCAGAACAGCGCTCAGTTCGTCGTCTCCGTGCCCGACGGCGCCGGGATCAACGCCGGCGAGGTCGTCGGCGAACTCGCCTCGAGGGTCGGCGGCGGCGGCGGCGGTCCGCCGGACTTCGCACAGGGCGGCGGCCCGAACGTCGAGGATCTGGACGAGACGCTCGAGGACGCGCCGGACGTGTTGCGTCAGGTTCAGGACGCCTGACAGCTTCGCAACGAGACGCCGCGGTGAGTTTCGGTTCCGGTTTCGGAAATCACTCTTTTTGCAAGTGGGCTCGAGAGCGCTTTCACTCGAGTCGATACGACCGCTGCTCTACGGTGAGAGAGATCGGGAACGGTCGTTTCCGGTGATCGTTGATGGGGTGGGTTGCGCCGGACGTCATTCCCGACTCTCGCGCTCGAGGGGTTCCGTTCACCAGCCGTAGATATTGTGTGTTTTGTAATTCGATTATCGTACAGTATAACCGAAAGCTAAAAAGTAGGTGTATTGTGATTATCACGGCATGGTTGAAACAATATACAGCCGGGCCGCAAGGCGAATCGGACACGGCAAGCAGATCGGCATCGCGGCGGCGCTCACCATCGTCGCCGTTCTCGTTGCGGGGATGTTCAGTGCGATCGGAATGCAAATCACGGGCCGGTCCGACCCGTCACCGTACACGTCATTTCTTGCGACTGGGTTCGGATTCGCGGCTGTGGCACTGGCGTATCTGACTTACACGAATCGTGGACTCGGGTATATCGACGGCGCCGTGCCGACAGCGCGATCGATCTCGTTGGGCGTCGGACTGGGCGTTGGTATCTTCACCGCACAGACGGCGATCGATCTAACCGCCCGAATAGCTGGCGTGTCGATGGGCGTCGATCAAGCGGCGAGTCAACTGACCGGATCGGTACCGCTTCTTGTCGCTGCCATCGCGATCAATCTCGCTTTGATCGGTCCGGCAGAGGAGTTATTTTTCCGAAACGTCCTTCAGAAACGACTCGCGGAGTCCTTCCGGACAGGTACTGCGATCGGTCTGACAAGCCTCATATTTGCTCCGCTCCATCTCGGAAACTTCCACGGTCAATCGGCTCTTGCGATCGGTGTCTCCCTCAGTGGCGTCGTTATCGCATCGGTTCTTCTCGGCATCGCGTTCGTCCGGTACAACCGACTCGAGGTCGTCGGAATCGCACACGGAATTCAGAACTCACTCGTTCTCGTTACGGTGTATCTGTTCTTGTGAGCACTCACACTCGTCCGCTCGCGAGCGTCGTCGTTGCCCCCTTCGGGAACGGGACGTCACACCTCACAGTCGGCGGTTCGGTTGAACGACGACCGCCGGGTTCGGGAATCGGTGAGCGACGATGGGTGCGCGGTCGGCCGGTCCGGAAAGCGAGAGCGGAGCGAGGGCGGTACGGGGTACCGTCGCCGAAAGTGCTACCAGAGTCTCTCCTGGCACGTTGTCCGGGGTTCGGTCGCTGGGACGCGGTCGGAGTGCGTCATACGGCACCAGTCGCGTCTCGGTCGGCCACTGTGAGTAGCCAGTAGATGATGGCGAACGTTGCGATCAGGAAGGCTACTCGAACGGTTCCTGATTCGAATATATTCGGGAGTGGTGAATACAGCATTCCGACGAAGAATACCACTCCAGTACCAATTCCGATACCAAACCACGTGGTGGCCGTTATCGATTTTGCTAGTTCTATTATCGACATGCATTAGTATATGGCAGTAATAGACAAAAAACTATCTCTTGGACGGAGATCTTTGACCGACGTGTACCGGGAACCGCTCACGCACTGACAGTGTGCCATAGTGACTATTCAACCGATTCGCACACGGATCGCACAGTTTATTCACGGGTCGCTTCGCTCCCCCTTTTCCTCGCAGTTCTCGCTCACGTCGCCCGCTCGAACTTCCCCCCAGTCGTGCGATCAGATGTGGTTTGGCGTTCAGCGGCTACGATAGCTGAGGCTGTCTACTTCGTTCTCTACGATTGATCACGTAAACAGAGACTACCGAGAAAATGCGGCCGGTTCGGCCTTCGACGTGGATACGCGTACCACGCTCGGACCACGACAGAAACTCGATAGGTCGACTGGGAGACAGCCGCTCGCGGCGTAATCGCTTCGGTATTCACTTTCTCGGCCGTGAAAAATGGGCACCGTTTACGCCAGCGGAGGCGAAAACGAACGCGATTCTGTCGGTGGGATAACCCACCGGTCTTCGTGTTCGATACGACTGTTAGTCGGTTACGCCGTCGCCGTGATAGGCGTCGTACAATTCGTTGGTCGCGGTAGCACCACCAACGAATCCGCCGGCGAAAGCGGCGGCAGCGACGGGGGCAGCGAGTACGTTCATGATTTTGTGGGATGTTCTGGTAAGGGATAGTTACGCACCTTCACGAAGTCCGACGACGGTCGCGGCGCCCGCTGCGGCACCCGCAGCACCGGACTTGCACGCGGTGCTGGCCAAGCATGCGCCGACCACCTTTGGCGATAAGATGTTCATACTGGTCTCACCTCCACCATGACTTGATACAAACGGTATCGTGCCATAAGCGATCAATGGTGATTGGTCAAAGATACTAAAGTTTTCTGTATCGTGTTACATTTAAATCATATCCGCCACAACACGAGCAGGTCAGGTAGTTCTCTCACGAACAAAACGCAGAGTCGGTAACGACGACGCATGACGCCGTTTCAAGCAGTAGCAGGCCACTTCATCATACCTGACAATATAGAAAAGTTTTTTATCTTCGGTGCACCCGGGAGAACGTATAATGGTCTCTGCCGAAGGATCGAATCCGGTAACCGGGGGCGATGCGAACGCCGAATCCGCTGTTTCGGTCTCGAACCTCGAGAAGGAGTACGGGAGCGGAGACGACGCGGTGCAAGCCGTAAACGGCGTGAGCTTCGACGTGGAACGGGGGACCGCGGTCGGCATTCTCGGACCGAACGGCGCGGGGAAGACGACCACGATCAAGTCGCTCCTGTCGTTGATCTTCCCGTCGGAAGGAAACATCTACGTCGAGGGTATCAACGTCCACAAGGAACCGAAGCAGGCGTTTCGCCACATGGGTGCGATGCTCGAGGGAGCACGAAACACCTACTGGCGGCTCACCGTTCGTGAGAATCTCGAGATCTTTTCAGTTATCGCAGGACTCGATTACCGCGAACGCGGCGACCGAATCGACGACCTCCTCGAGCAGTTCGGCATCGACCACAAAGCCGATACCGTCGTTCGCGAACTCTCGCGGGGGCAAAAACAGAAGGTTTCGCTGGCGACGGCGATGGCTCGCGACGCCGACGTCGTCGTTCTCGACGAGCCGACGCTCGGCCTCGACGTCGAAAGCTCGCTCGAGTTGCGTCGCGAGCTTCGTCGACTCGTCGAGGACGACGGAATCACCGTGTTGCTGTGCAGCCACGATATGGACGTGATTCAGGACGTGTGCGACCGGGTCATCATCATGAACGACGGCGAGATCGTCGCCGACGACACGGTCGGAAATTTACTGGATCTGTTCGACACGCAGGCGTACGAAGTAACCGTCGAAGGCGAACTGGACGACGCCGACCGTCGGCGACTCGAGACTGCGTTCGATCTCACCGATTTCGATCGGCGACGCGGGTCGACGACGTTTCAGGCCCACGTCACCGGTGACGATTTTTACTCGCTGGTCGAATCGCTTCGTGCGATCGGGGCGGCGGTAGAGGCGTTCGACACCGTCGAACCCGACCTCGAGGAGGTTTTTCTTCGAATTACCGACGACGAGGAGGACGAACGGCCGACGGAGACACCGGTGGCACAAGCAGCTAGCGGTGGCCCTCGATGAGTGCACCGACGGTCGACGACGCCGCGGCCGCCGACGGAGCGCAACCTGACGAGCGGGACGCCGGCGTGTTGCTGTTAGTGTGGACAATCCTCCGCATGAATTTCCTGCTCATGGTCAGGTACCGCGTGAATTTCGTCGCACAGATCGTGGGGATGTACCTCTTTTTCGCGGTCATCTTCTTCGGCGGACAGGCTGCCGTCGAGAACGTCGGCGAGGGTGGAATCGGTTCGCTCGGATCGACGCTCGACGCGCTCATCGTCGGCTGGTTCCTCTGGACGATGGCCCAGAGCGCGTACTTCAGTCTCTCGGGTGAAGTGACTCAAGAGTCGCGCTGGGGGACGCTCGAGCAACTGTACATGTCTCCGTACGGCTTCGGAACGATCATGCTCACGAAGGTCTTCGTGAACATGCTCTTGAGCCTCGTCATGGGCGGGATCATGCTGGCGCTGATTCTCCTCACGACCGGCCGAACGCTCTCGCTCGACGTGATTACGGTCCTTCCGATCGCCGTCCTGGCGTTGCTCTCGGTGGTGGGTATCGGGTTCGTCTTCGCCGGACTGACGCTCATCTACAAGAAACTCGGGAGCGTCTCACAGCTCATGCAGTTCGTTATTCTCGGGCTCGTCGCCGCGCCTGCGGCGGAGTTCTCCGTGCTGAATCTCCTGCCGATCACCCAGGGATCTGCGATGTTACAGGAGGCGATGCGAAACGGCGTCCGTCTGTGGGAGTTTTCGGCGGTGGAGCTCGCCGTTCTCGTCGGAACCGCCGTCGTCTACTTCTCCATCGGGTACGTCGTGTTCCAGCTCTGTTCGCACGTCGCCCGAAAACGCGGTGTGATGGGCCACTACTGAGGCTGGGCGGCTCGGTTCGCCGCCATTCCGTCGAGACCACACGAGAGATCCTCCGTCGAAGACGGCCTCGGCCAAAAATCGAAACGCTCGCCTCGCTTCGTCCCCTCGAGTCAGTCATGCCCACCGCGACGAACGGAGCCATCTCGCTGTACTACGACCGCGCGGGCGAGGGAAACGAGAGAGCGGCCCCCGTCGTCTTCGTCACCGAAGCCGGCCTCGGCGGCTGGCTGTGGGGCTGGCAACACGCCGCGCTGGCCGGCCCCCACGAGGTCGTCGTCTGGGACCTGCGCGGCACCGGCCGCTCGGACGCCCCCGACGGACCGTACTCCCTCGAGACGCTCGTCGGCGACCTCGAGGCGGTTCTCGTCGACTGCGGCTTCCGGAACGCCCACCTCGTCGGCTGCGGTCTCGGCGGGGCCATCGCGTTGCAGGCCGCCCGAACCTCGAGTCGCGTGCGGACGCTGACGCTGTTCGGGACCGCCGCTCGGGGCGAGGCGTTCGACCTCGAACCGCTGTACGCGTCGCCGGACGATCGAGACGCGCTCGACGAGTCGCTCGCGGCCGGCCTCTCCGCGGACTTCCTCGAATCCCAGCCCGATGTTCGGGAGGGCATCGTCGACTGGCGAGCCGACGGCGACGCCGACTACGCGGAGTTCGAGGCGCAGACGGCGGCGCTCGAGGGCTTCGACGCGACGGACTGGCTGGTCGAGGTGACGCAGCCGACGCGGGTGATTCACGGCGAGGCGGACGAACTGGTCCCGGCCTCGGCGGGCCAGGACCTGGCGAACGGGTTGCCACGCGGGGAGTTCGTCGGTCTCGAGGACGCCGGTCACCTCTGTTTCATCGAGCGATCGCGGACGGTCAACGATCTGTTGTTGGGCTTTCTCGAGAACCGGACTGACGATGAATGAATTCTCTTTCGAGAGGGAGTCGCGGACTCGAGTCAACGGTGTCGTTCGGACTCGAGGATGAGAACGACGCCTCTACAAGGTGAGACCATCCGCTGCAATCGTGGCAATGGGGAGTGCCACGTCCTCCCCAACCGATTCGCTCGGTCACTGGCTCACGGTCTTCGACCGGTCGCCATTTCGCGGCGCTTCGCGCCGCGCTCGCGTTCCCTCACTCATCCCTCGCGCTTCGAACCGGGATTCGCTTTCGCTCATCCCGGTTCAGCGCGCCGAAGTGATCGGAGCACAACGCGACGCCCGTGCTTGCGCTCGAGCCCCTAGCTTTGAGGGATGTCGGCGTCGCACGTGCTACCGTGACGCTCTCGCTGGCACGCCGCGCGGAACGGTTTCCGGAGCGGACGGCGGTCGTCGATATCTCCGAGGAGCGGCTGTACGCCCCCGCGGAGACGATCCACGAGAACCGCGTTTCCTACGGCGAACTCTCGAGGATGGCCGAGCGAACCGCCGAACACCTCTCGGCGCTCGGCGTTGGGGCGGGCGACGTCGTCTGCCTCGTGACCCGCAACCGCGTCGCCTCGCTCGCGTCGCTCTTTGCCTGCCGCCGACTCGAGGCCACGCTATTTCCGATCTCCCACTGGCTGACGCCCGCCTCGGTCGAGCGACCGTTCGAAATCGTCGATCCCGACCTCGTCGTCTCGGAGGCCGCCCAGCGGGACCTCGTGCGATCGATCCCCTACGACCGGACGGTGACCCTCGAGGAACTGGCCGATGCGGACCGCGAAGACGTGCCCGACCGCGAAGCGCGCGGTCGCGATTTCGCCGCCGACGCGCCGCTCCTGTTGCTCCACGGCGACGACGGTCGTCCGGTCGCGAAATACTCCGCGGACGCCCTCGAGCGAAACTGCTGCGCCGCACTCGTCGCCTGGGGGCTTTCGGCCGCCGACGTCGCGCCGCTGACGGCGCCGCTCTCGAGTCCGGACGGCCTCGTTCGTGCCGCGCTCCCGTTGCTCTACGTCGGCGCAACGGTGTTGCTCGACCGGGCGTTCGATCCCGGCGACGCGCTGACCGCCATCGAGGCCGAGAACGCGACCGTCCTCCTCGGTCGCGGACGGACGGTCCGGGACCTCGCGGCCGAATCCGACTTCGACGCGGCGGTCGACACCCTCCAGCGCGTCGTCTACGAGGGGGCGCTCGACGGAGACGACGTTCGGACGGCATATCGCGAGCGGGGCGTGGCGCTCGCGCGTGCGTTCGGCCGCCTCGAGTGTCCGACGGTGTTCGGCCAGTCGGTGTCGCCGAGCGACCGGGATCCAGCGCCCGGATCCGAAGCCGAAGCAGCCGACACAACCGCCGTCGGCCCCCCGATGCCGGACTGTCGCGTTCGACTGGTCGATTCGGACGGGGCCGTCCTCGAGGCGGAGGACGAAGCGGAAGCCGAGGGGAGACTCCAGCTTTCGGGGCCCACTCTGGCCGACGGTTACGTAAACGCTGCCGGTACCGACGACGAGAACGATCGCGGTCGCTTCGAAGAGGGGCGGATCACGCTCGAGGAGACGGTCCGGCGCGACGCGGACGGAAACTACCACCTGCCGTGAACGAGCCCGTCGGGAGACAGATACGACGACCTGCGAACCGCGAATCGCGACGGTCGACTCGCCGTCGGAAGTTGCGGCAATGCCGGTCCGGGACAGAAGGCCTATCTTCCCCGAGTCGTCAGTAGGGGACGAATGAGTCAGCTCCGTATTGCCGTCCTGAACGCGGCCCAACGGGACGAGAACACGACGCGAAACTTTCGGCGCGAACTCGACGCCTCGATCTCCGAGTTCGACGCCGCAAGCGGCGTGGTGCCGGACGATTTCGACTACGACGGCGCGGTCGTCACCGGCTCTCGAGCGTCGGTGTACTGGGACGAAGAGTGGATGCAGCCGGTCAAAAACTGGGTGTCGGACGCGATCGATCACGGACTTCCGTTCCTCGGCGTCTGTTGGGGTCACCAGCTGCTGGCGGACGTCCTCGGCGGCACCGTCGCGGATATGGGCGCCTACGAGGTCGGCTACAGCCGGGTCGAACAGTTCGGAGCGTCGCGGCTGTTCGACGGCATCGACGAGGAGTTTACGGCCTTTACCAGCCACTCCGACGAGGTCGACGAACTCCCGCCCGGCGCCGAGCCGATCGCCGAGAACCACTACTCCAACCACGGCTTCCGCAAGGACCGCGTCTTCGGAGTGCAGTTCCACCCCGAGTACGATACCAAAACCGCCCGCGAACTCGTCCAGCGAAAGGACCTCTCCGACGAACGCCGCCAGTCCGTCCTCGAGGAGATCACCGAGGAGAACTACCGCAGGGCCTGCGAGGCGAAACTCGTCTTCGACAACTTCCTCGAGTTCGTCCGCGAGGTGAACGCGGTCGACGTCTCCGCCGACGCCAGCGCCGATGCGTCGGCGTCGCTTGGCTGTTCTGACTGACGGTCTATTTTCGATTCGTCTCCTCGCATCCGCCGAACACAGCGGTATCGAGTCGTACTCAGTTCCGACGCTGGATCTCGATGGTTTCGTGATCGAATCGATCCAACGACAGTCGACGGCGTGTGACGCTCCGCTCGCTCGAGTCCGACTCCGTCGGTTCAAAAAGAATCAGCGCAGTTCAATCGGGTCCGGCCTGACTCGGGGAGTTCAGTCGGCCGCGACCTCGAGGTTTGCCTTCTCTTCGGCGCCGATAGCCTCGACGATGAGTTCGGCGACGTCGACGATTTCGATCTCCGCTTCGTAGCCGCCGGTCTTGCGACCGTCCTCGTACATCGTCATGCACATCGGACAGGCGACGACGAACTTCTCGACGTCGGGGCCGTTGTCGGTGTCCTCGAGGGCTTCCCGAATCCGTTCTTCGCTGGGCTTGGGCTCCTCTTCGAAGTCCATCCAGAGGCCGCCACCGCCGCCGCCACAACAGAAGGAGTTGTCGCGGTTGCGGGGCATCTCGTCGAGTTCACAGCCCGTCGCTTTGATGAGTTCGCGCGGGGCCTCGTACTCGTCGTTGTACCGGCCGAGGTGACACGGATCGTGGTAGGTGACCGTGTAGTCGAGTTCGGTCCCATCGAGGTTGAGTTTGCCATCGGAGACGAGTTCCTCGACGGCCTGGGTCCAGTGGTAGACCTCGATCTCGCCGTCTTCGTTCCACTGCTCGTCGTACTCGAAGGGCATCATCGGGTCGTCGGCGAACTCGTCGAAGTTGAGTTCCGGATACTCGTTTTTGAACGTGTTGTAGGAGTGAGGGTCCGTACAGACGATCTTGTCGAACTCGCAGTCCTCCCAGGTCTCGACGTGGTGGCCGGCCAGTTCGACGTAGAGCAGTTCCTCGCCGACGCGACGGATGTCGTTACCGTCGAACTTCTCGTCGTCGAAGAGGATGCCGAAGCTGACGTCAGCTTCCTTCAGAATGGTCGCCAGCGAGCGGGCGACCTGCTTGTTGCGCTCGTCGTAGCTCGGGAAGTCGCCGACGTACCAGAGGTAGTCGACTTCCTCCTCGCGGGCGTCGGTGACGTCGAACTCGAGGTCGTCGCTCCAGTCGCCCCGGTTGCGTGGGGAGTCTCCGAACGTGTTGCCGTTTTGCATGACGTTCTGGAAGACGTCCTGCATGCTGGGGGCGACGTCGCCCTGGTCGGTCATCTGGCGGTTGAGTCGAGTGAAGGACTGCAGGTGCTCGATGTCGACCGGACAGGCGTCCATACAGGCCATACAGGCCATACAGGACTCCATCGTCTCGGTGTTGATCACGGACGTGCCGCCGTCGGCGATGATCGGCTTCTCCTCGCCGCCGGCGTCGAGGTCCTCACGGTATTTCTTCAGATCGAGGATGACGTTTCGTGGATCGAGCGGTCGGTCGGAAGCCTTCGCGGGACAGACCGACGAACAGCGACCGCACTTCGTACAGGCGTCCTGATCGAGAATTTCCTTCCAGGTGAAGTCCTCGATGGACTCGGCGTTCGTCGCGTCGAGGTCCGACGGGACGTTCGGCAGGCGCTTGCCCGCCTTCTCGTCGGCCGTGACGACGTTGGCGAACGATGAGATCATGTGGAACGGCTTGGCGTAGGGGATCCACGCGATGAAAAACAGCGCCAGCAGCGAGTGAGACCACCAGAACAGCCAGTGAATCGTTTCGGCGTTGTAACCGAGGTCGCTCACCGCACTGTAGTCGGCGCCGTTGAGCGTCGCCTCGACCGCGGCACCGGTCGTCGGCACGTCGATCGCATGGAACACCATCGCGATTCCATAGCCGACGAAACTGACGACCTCGTGGTCGGGCATGCCCGTCGCGTAGATACGGGCGCCCTCGAGGAGGAAGCCACCGACGCCGAGACCGAACAGCGTCCAGATGAAGATGTCGTCCTCGTTGGAGGTGTGACGACCCCAGAGGCGGTGATTACGGACCCAGTAGCGCCGGTAGATCGCCATCCCGATCCCGACAACAAAGAGCAGGCCCATCGCGTCGACGATAAACTGGTAGGAGAGGTAGAAGTCGCCCTGCCAGAACTGATAGTCGAAGAAATTATCCGTCGCGTACAACTGGAATCCGATAATCAACGTTGCGATGAACAACGTCAGAAATCCCCAGAGAATAAATGAGTGCATCAGACCGCCGTAGAGGTCTCTGTTGAAATTCTTCTCGTTAGTGATGACGGTCCTTGCTGCGCCAACGATACGACCTGGTAGATCGTCAAGCCGCGTGAACGGATCGTCGTCCCCCTGAGCGTACCGGCTGAAACGCCGGTAAATGCCGTACGCGAGGACGGAAAGCGTAATTACAACGAGGAGATAAAACAGCGCGTAGCCGACGCTGCTTATACCCAGATAGGTTTCTCTCCCCACATCCGACTGTGCTATGACGTTCATGTACAATGACGTGGTGTGCTGTGACTTAATTCTTGTTACACCGAACCAATTCTCGATCCGACGCCGTCTATCGAAAACGTTCCATCTATTCTTAGTTCATAATGGATAGACACTCAGACGTTCAGAATAGTACTGTTAAATATAAACCAATACGTCGTCGGTGAAATGGACTCGGTCGAGAGTCGTACTCACAGCGGGACGTCGACGAGGTAAAACAGTCCGAGCCACGCATAGCTTCCGACGACGTACCACTCGACGGCATGCCGGACCGTCGTCGGACCAACACGATTTCTCCCGAAGGAGAACGTCGCGACCAGCGTCCCGGCGAGCAGCACCACCGGGAGAACGATCGACGGGAGTCCCTGATGAAAGAAGCCGAGCAGAATCGCCATCGAGACGGTGAGACTTACAGCGATCGTCCCCGCGACTGCGGCCCGTGAGAAATCGCGCCCGAGCGAGGCTATGCCAGCGCGTCGGTCACCGTCGCTGTCGAGATACGCACCGATCGTATCGTGACAGATGTCCCACAGCCATGTCGCAGCGAAGATCGCCACCAATCCGGCCGTGAGTCCGCCGTAGACGGTCCAACCCATCACGCTGAACATCGAAATACTAGTCACCGTCACGAGCGTCGAGATGCCGGTGACGTCCAGATGGTTGAAGACGAGCGGGTCCGCGATCAAGATCACGTACAGGAGCGTCGCGGCCGCAAGAAACGATTGCCCGACGAGCGCCGCCAGTCCCAGTCCGCCGGCGAGCATCGCAGCCCCCATCCAGAACGCCTGCGTTTTGGTGACCAGCCCCGACGGGATCGGACGGTACGGTTTCTCGATCGCGTCGGATTCAGCGTCGAAATAGTCGTCGTGAGTGAGGATGCTACCACGGACGAGGAGCATACTCGCGAACGCGATCCCTGCAGTGAGGTCGAGTCCGCCGTCCTGGACGGTAATCGCCAGGGGCAACCCGAACAGGACCACGTCGATCGCGAAGTAGCGGATCGGTGTCACCCGATTGAACGTCACGAACGCGCGGAACGCGTCACTCGTCGACGACGTTGACATTGTTCCCCTCGATCTCGATAGCGATCGATGTCGTTACCTCGATCCCGGTCTCCTCCGCGACGCGATCGACGCCGTTTTTTCGCGTCTTTTCGACGATGCAGTGGGCTTCCTCAACCGTTGCACCAGCCTTCTCGATGGCCTTGATCATCGCGATCATCGTCCCACCGGTACTAATCGTGTCGTCGACGATCGCGACCGCGTCGCCCGGTTCGATGCCATTCAGGTAGAGGTCACCCGAAAAGTACTCGGAATCGATGTCGACCGCTGACTGACGGTCGGCATTTATCTCGTACGTATACCAGCGAGCGACCGCGAGTGGCAGCGAATACTCCCGTGCGATCAGTACTCCGAACGGAAGTCCCTTGTCCTCTTCGACTGCGAGTTTGTCGACGTTGAACGAGCCCGACGCCGAAAGCAACGCTCTCGCCGCCTCGAGTGTCCGGGGCTGCAGTGCCGGAAGCTGGTCGGTTAACTGATTGACCGTCGTCGCGTGCTCACCCGAATGGGTTACGTCAGCGCTCTCGTAGACCGCGGTAATTTGTTCCGTAGCTGCTTCTAAATCCAACTCGGTGTGTTTCACCGACATTACGCACAAAGAATAATATGTTTGTTTAAATATTTTTCTATTATAATTGAATATAATATAGTACGGATTTATATGTCGGCCGGACAAGCGGGCTGGCAACCAGCGACTCCCATCCGTGAACTGGGTCGCGAGACGACGGTCGGAGTAGACTCTCCCACAGCTCCGTCGTGGAGTGAACGCCAGCATTGCCCCACCGGAACATATACATCCATGCTGTAATATAAAACTCAAAATAACTATATAGTTAGTAGAAATCGGTTTGGGACGAACTAATTGCCGATGACGAGAACACACGCAAGGAAGAATACGGAACCTGCGGCAAACGCTGTTGACCGACCACCCGGTCCCGACGGATTACCGGTCATCGGGAGTACGGTATCGTTCGTCCGTGATCCGCTCGACTTCGTCCGATCGATCGGTGAGTACGGAGACGTCGCGAGCTACGAGGCATTCGGTCGCGAGTTCGTGGCGGTCTCGAATCCCGAACTCGTCGAGGCTGTTCTCGTTTCCCGTGACGACGAGTTCTGGAAAGGAGAGTTCGAGAGTGAGTTCGGTGATATCGTCGCCCCAGACGGCGTGTTCTACGCCGAGGGTAGTGACTGGCAGCGGCAGCGGCGTCTTCTGCAGTCACTGTTCACGCCGAAACGGATCGAATCGTACGCGGCCGACATGGTCGATGAGACGGTCCGGCTAGTCGAAGGGTGGGCCGACGGAACGGTCGTGAACGTTCGAGACGCACTGTCCATGCTCACCCTGGGTGTGCTGACCCGATCGCTGCTCGATCTCGATCTCGACGACGAGCGCGCGGACGTCGTCGTTCGGATGGTTCATGCCCTCGGCGAGTACGTCGACGCCGAGATGCTCGGCGTCCGAGCAGCACTCCCGTCGTGGCTGCCGAGCAAACCGGAAAGGAAATTCGATCGAGCGATGGCCGACCTCGACGCCCTCGTTGAATCGCTCGTCCACGACCATCGCGAGTCGAAAACGGAAAGTGACGATCTGCTTTCGCTGCTCGCGATGGCCGAGTATCCCGACGGCACGAAGCTCTCGCCGAGCGCAGTGTCCGATCAACTCGTTCAGTTTCTCGTCGCCGGACACGAGACGAGCGCAACCGCACTGACGTATTCCTGCTGGCTAATCGCCAATAATCCCGCGACCCAGCGGCGTCTCGCGTGCGAAGTCGATACCGTCTGTGGAGACCACGACCCGACGATCGACGACCTCGGTTCACTGACGCTCTCGGAAGCCGTAATCAACGAGTCGATGCGTCTGTATCCACCGTTTCCCTTCATTCACCGTCAGCCCCACGAACCGACCACGCTCGGGGGATATCGAATTTCGCCGGAGTCGACCCTCCAGTTACCGTTGTCTTCTGTTCATCTGGACGAACGCTGGTGGCACGATGCCGAATCGTTCCGTCCGGATCGGTGGCTTCCGGAGGCGGAACAGAACGGCGATTGGAACCGTGACAGGCCCGAGTACGCGTACTTCCCGTTCGGAGGTGGACCGCGTCACTGTATTGGCATGCGATTTGCCATGACCGAATTACAACTCGTACTCGCGACAATGGTCCGCCGAATGGAATTCGAACCCGTCACTGAGTCTATCGACCCCACGTGGAAGGTTTCACTCGATCCGGGTCCGGTCAAGCTTCGGGTCCATGTCCGTGACCGATAACGGTTTCGCGCATTAACGCGCTAAAATACCGATAGATAGAGATCGATAGATAGAGATCGCGCGTACGACGGAGCTACGACAGATAGAACGCGACTGCAAACGAAACGAAAAACACTGCGTTGATGACCGTGACAGCGCGGTCCGTAGCCTCTCCCCCGTCCCACGACCAGAGAATATACGACCCGAACCCGCCGAGAACGGCGAAAAACGGGACGACGTAGTAGACGCCGAACAGTATTGGGGTAAGAACGAACGTAGACGGCAACGCGACGACCAGTATTCTGGTGAGGCGGTCTTTCCCGTAGCGAACGACGAGATTATCGACACCGGCTTTCGCATCGTGCTCTGCGTCTTTGAGGTCCTGGTACGAGATCGTAAGGATAATTACGAGCGCCAACACCGTCGCTATTTGCCACGCATCGGCCGATAGAGAGGTTCCGACGGCCGCACTACCGAGGATTACGGAGAGGAATCCGCCGATACCGAAACAGAGGAGACTCGAGATCGCTCCGTTTTTTAGACGAATCGGCGGGACCGTGTATACCATCGCGGCGAGAACCCACGCCAGTGTGCTCAGGAATCCGAGGTAGTTGACGGTGGCGCCATATGCGACGGCGAATCCCATCAACGTCACTCCGACGGCAATCGCTTCACGTTCCGAAATGAGTCCCTGTGTGGTGGCCCTGTCGGCGTTGGACTCCTTATCGATCTCTTTGTCGGTGATATCGTTTATGAACCATTGCCCCCAGTGTGCGAGCGTCATCGCGATAATCACTCCGACGAGATTACTCCATTCCATGCCCCCGGGACCGATCGGTTTCATCGCCACCACGATTCCAACCCCGGTCAACGCAACCCACGCGAGCGTGATCGGGAGCATTTTCGATATTCGTCGCACCGTCAGGAATGCCGTTTCAGTCGACCAGGCGAAGTAAATCCCGACGAGTAGCACGAACGCTGCATTGAGGACCGCTTGGTTCGATATACCTTCCATGTGCTATAGATATAAATCAATCATTTATATTATTAATGATTATTGATGGCTCGATCACCGTTCGGCTCAGCTCCGGTCTTGCACGTCCTCGAGAAGCCGACGGAAGGTCCGACTGTCGACGAATCGGGGAACGTTTTCGCAGTATTCCTCGTACTCGCCCCCGTACTGCTCTGCCAACCACGTTTCCTCGGGACGAGGGTGGATCCACAGCCAGGCAATACAGAGCGTCAACAGCGGAACGAGTAGCTCCGCGGCCGCCGTCGCTATCAGTCCCACTGCGACCCCGATGAACCCGACGTACTGTGGATTCCGCGTGTATCGGTACGCACCGCCGGTGTACAACTGCCCCTCGAGTCCGAGCGTTGCGGTTCGAATATAGTACGCCGAGACCGCGGTGAATACCACACTGAACGCGAGAACGGCACCGCCGGCGTATCTGATCCACAGTGGTATCGCGAGGGTCCCGCTATTCAGAACCGCGAGCACCAGAACCGACCCGGTGAAGATCGTACTCGCCGTCCAGTACGTCCAGAAGCGCCAGTCTCTGTCGCCCGGCGGCCAAAAGGAAAACGAGTCGCTGACCACCGTTCCGACGATACCGACGAGTAGCACTATTTGTGCGCCGAGCCCAGCGACAAACACTTCGTCCATTCGTATACATTAATCTGAATATTACATAAATAAAAATTTTGAACTGGGCAACAATCACGTTCGCCGTCGTCGTAGTACGGATCAAGAATGAGTAGACGTCCCCAGTCCGTCCCGGCGAACTCGAATGATCGACTGAGCCGTCGAAGGGATTTTCGGCTATGGCAACGCTTACGACGTCGAACGCAGGTTACGATTCTCGCGCGTTTTCGAGCCCGGTGACACCTCGATAGTGTCCGCATCCGTACCAAGGCTACACGGCAACAGCCTTAAATAGCCGCCCGTCGGGAGTGTCCACTCATGAACGACAAAACCGAGGAACTCCGAGATATCTTCACCGACGTCACCGACGGCGAAGAGACCGTCACCGAATCGCAAGAAGACACCCGCGGGTCGCTCGAGCGCGACGAGCGGTCGACCGAAGAGCGCCTCGAGAGCGTCGTCCAGCAGATGCGCGAACGGTACGGGTTCGACGACGTCTCGCTGTCGGACGACGAGCTCATCACGGTCGCGAAGTCCTTCTACGAAGGCGACAGCGACGCCGAGATCGCCGACGCGCTCGGCGTCGAGCCCGAAACCGTCTTCGAAGCCCGAATGGCGTTGCACCTCGTCGACGAGGACGACGCCGACGAGGTCGACCTCGCGGCGATCCGCAACCGCGAGGAGGACGACGCCACCCTCGCCGACGAGTACGACGTCGACGAAACTCAGATTCGGCGCTACCGCCGCATCGCCGCCGCCGAAGACGAGTCCCGGACCGCAAACGACCGCTACCGCGACGAGTTCGACAGCGTCCTCGCCGACTCCGAACTCTCCGAGCGCATGACCACCGACGTCCGCGAAGACGGCCTCGAGGACGCGACGGAGGGCATGGAGACGGACGTGGAGTTCTAAGAACCGAACTTTTTCCTCTCGGGTCGGCCGAAGGCCGACCGCTCGAGCAAAAACTTCGATGAAAAAAGGCCGAGCGCTCGCTTCGCTCGCGCTCGGTACAATCGTCTACGGCATACAGCACAGATATTCAACTCGCGGATAGCTACGCGTCCTCCGTTTTTGGACGAGGCTTTTTATACCAAGGGACGGCCAGACCGTCCGTGTCTCGAGCTCGCGTCCCTTTCAGCGACCTGCGGACGGCCGCCTACTGCCCGCGGAAGTGTTACTACCAGCGAACCGACGACGAGTACGACCGGGAGCCGCCACCGGCGGTCGAGTCGATACGCGCGCTCGCGTATCGATATGATGAATTGCTCGAGTCGCCTGCTGGCGCCCTCGAGTCCGAACCGATCGCCGTCGCCGCGGGTCGGTACCGGGACCGACTGCGAGCGACCCGCGATCGACTCGTCGAGTGCGGTCGGTGGGACCAGTTCCGAGAGCCCGAAGCGAGAGGCGTCCTCGCAACCGGTCGCCACTGTCGCGGGATCGTTCACAAGGTCCTCGAGGATCCGCTCGAGCCCGTCCTGATTTCGACCGGTGAACCGCCCGACGAAGGCGTCTGGGAGGCGCAGTCGGTCCACGCCGTCGCGGCCGCGAAGGCGCTGGCCTGGGAACACCAACAGCGGGTCACCCGGGCGTGGCTCGAGTATCCCGCCTACGGCGAGATCCGCTCGGTCGACCTGACGACCCGTCGAAAAGCCCGGTATCGCCGGACGCTGCGGACGGTGCGTGAACTCGATGGCCCGCCAGCCAGAATCGATAACCGGGCCAAGTGCGACGCCTGCGAGTTCGCCGCCCAATGTGGCGTCCGGACGCGGACGCTTCGGTCGCTGCTGAGACTCGACTGACGGGGCGATCCAGCGTGATCGAGGAAATTCGTGCGAACGGAAAACACAGCTAATGGCGCCTGAAACTAACGTATTCGGACGTTTCGATCGTCAGGCCAAGCCGATACCGAGAGACTTTTACTCGAGTTCGAGTAATGGGTTTTACCGATGGTGTGGCAAGACTTCATCTTCCTGGCTGGTAGCGTCCTCTCGATCGCGTTCCTCGCACCGACGGTTCGAAACTCGAGTGCGTGTGTGCCACTCGGCTCGAGCGTGCCGTCGATGACGATCGGGGCGATCTACGCGTTCACCTACGCGACGATGGGTATGACCTTCTCTGCGGCGGGCTCCATCGGCGTCGCGACGATGTGGTCGCTGATCGCGTTCTACCGGGCACCGGGACCCGTAACCGGTCCGAAAGCGATTCTTCGGTTCGTCGAATCGCTGCCGCGACAGGCGCTCGATCTTCTGTCCGGCGCTCGCGGCAACCCACAGGGAACGGCGGATCACGACCAGGCGGCGGACTGACTTTCGCGCGAGCGGTACGGGGCGAGTCACCGGCGGGTCAGGGTAGTCGCTCGAAAAGAAGAGACGCGGCGTCACCGCGTCGTGAACCAGCGTTCGATCTCGTCGGCCAGTGCGCCGCGCCGGTGGATCGTCTCCGTCGAGACGTCGACGACGGTACTCTCCGTCCCCTCGGTCCGACCGCCGTCTAGCACGACCGCGGCTGCGTCGCGGATTTCGGGATCGAGATCCTCGAGGCGGCGAACGCTCTCCCGGCCGCTAACGTTGGCGCTCGTCGACGTGATCGGCGTCCCGGCCCGCTCACAGAGCGCCAGCGCGAGGTCGTGGTCCGGAACGCGAACGCCGACCCGGTCGTTGCCCGCGGTGAGCGCGTCCGGAACGTCCTCGCGGCGACGACAGAGGACCGTCACGGGACCGGGGAGGAACGTCGCCATGAACCGACGTTCTCGCTCGGTCGCGCGGACGTGTTGCAGCGCCGACGGCACCGACGGGACGGCAACGGAGATCGGCTTCGATCGGTCCCGTCCCTTCACCTCGAACACTCGTTCGACGGCGTCGGCGTCGAGCGCGGCCCCGGCGAGGCCGTAGACGGTTTCGGTGGGGTAGACGACGAGTTCCCCCGCTTCGATCGCGGCCGCCGCACGGTCGAGTTCGCTCATTCGGCTCCAACTCGGCTCATCGCGGCAAAAAATGTATCGTCTGCTCCGAGGGCGACGACGCCGTGCGACTACGCCTCGAGTCCGAACCGTTCCTCGAGGTCGTCGTAGGGCGGGAACTCGGGCCACTCGTCGGCGACCCACGCGTCAGCGACGGTCAGGTCGGGCTCGAGGACGAAAACGGCCATGCGTGGTTCGCTGATCCCCTCCATTCCGTCGAGGTCGTGAACGATCCCGTACTCGCCGGCGACGTCGTTCGCCGGGTCGGCGAAGACGGCGAACGGGTGGTCGTTGTCGTCGAGGAACGCGGAGATGGCGTACGGCGTCGCCGCCGAGAGTCCGACGATGCGGTCGGCGCGGTCGAACCAGTCGCGCTCGGCGAGTTCGTCCCAGACGTACTTGCTGGTGTAGGCGCCGATCATCGACGTGAACACGAGGATCGTCCGGCCCTCGTCGGCAACGACGTCGGAGAGGCTGCGGTCCTCCCAGAACTCGTCGGTGACCAGCGGTCGCGTGAAGTCGGGCGCCGTCTCTCCCCGTTCGGGGGAGTCTGCGGCGTCGAAGTCGATGACGTCGAAGTCCGGCATCAGTCCTCACCCCCGGTTTCAGCCGCGGTTGCGTCCGTCTCTGGGGCCGTTCCGTCTCCGTAGGTCGACTCGAGGTAGTCGACAATGTTCGCACTCTCGGCCATCGTGGCGCCGGTCTCCGCGTCGACGATGACGGGCACCGATCGGACGCCCGCGACGCGTTTGACGACGTCGCGCTCGGAGTGCATCGCGTCGACGAACCGCGATCGGTACGCGAGGTCGTAGGCCTCGAGCAGTCGGGTGACGCGCTCGCAGTACGGACAGCCCTGGAGCCGGTAGAACGTGATCTGTGCGCCACCGGCGTCGCTGGCGGATGCTCCCATACGACGGTGTTCGAGAAACGAGCGGGTAAACGTGTCGTCGCCGGCGGGTTGGACCGCGAATCCGGCACGAAACGGGAAAATGGTAAACGGTTAACCGATCCGGCCGTTATGCTCGACATCAATGGCGTTCTCTCCGCCCCTCGAGGTCGTGTTTGCCGTCTACGAAGTCCCGGTCGTCGGGCTCGAGCTAGCGCAGTCGACGGTGACGATTCTCGGCACCCTCGCCGTCGTCGTCCTCATCGGGCTCTCCGGCTTCTTCTCCTCCTCGGAGATCGCGATGTTCAACCTCCCGAAACACCGTATCGAGGGGATGGTCGAAGACGAGGTGCCGGGCGCGGCGCTGGTCAAGGCGCTCAAAGACGACCCCCACCGGCTGCTGGTGACGATTCTGGTCGGTAACAACATCGTCAACATCGCGATGTCCTCGATCGCGACGGCGCTGCTCGGACTCTATTTCGGCGGGCTCGAGGCCGTCCTGCTGGCGACGTTCGGAATCACGGCCATCGTCCTTCTGTTCGGTGAGAGCGTCCCCAAATCCTACGCGGTCGAGAACACCGAGTCGTGGGCGATCCGTATCTCGAAGCCGCTGAAGGCCACGGAGTACCTGCTCTACCCGCTGATCGTCCTCTTCGACTACCTCACGCGGCAGGTCAACAAACTCACGGGTTCGACGGGCGCCATCGAGTCTCCCTACGTTACCCGCGACGAGATCCAGGAAATGATCGAGTCCGGCGAGCGTGAGGGCGTCTTAGAGGAGGAAGAACACGAGATGCTCCAGCGCATCTTTCGGTTCAACAACACCATCGTCAAGGAGGTGATGACGCCTCGACTCGACATGACCGCCGTCCCCAAAGACGCCGACATCGACGAGGCGATCGAGACCTGTATTCAGAGTGGCCACGCCCGCGTGCCAGTTTACGAAGGCAGTCTCGACAACGTCCAGGGCGTCGTCCACATCCGCGATCTCGTCCGTGATCTCAACTACGGCGAGACCGACGCCGAAGACCTCGAACTCGAGGACCTCATTCAGCCGACGTTACACGTCCCCGAGTCGAAAAACGTCGACGAACTGCTGACCGAGATGCGCGAAAACCGGATGCACATGGCGATCGTCATCGACGAGTTCGGCACCACCGAGGGGCTGGTGACCGTCGAGGACATGATCGAAGAGATCGTCGGCGAGATCCTCAAATCCGGCGAGGAAGAGCCGATCGAGTCCCTCGACGAGCGGACCGTCATCGTCCGCGGCGAGGTCAACATCGAGGACGTCAACGAATCCCTCGAGATCGACCTCCCCGAGGGCGAGGAGTTCGAGACCATCGCCGGCTTCATCTTCAACCGCGCGGGCCGGCTCGTCGAGGAGGGCGAGGAGATCACCTACGACGGCGTCCGCATCACCGTCGAGAACGTCGAGAACACCCGGATCATGAAGGCTCGCCTGCGGAAACTCGAGGAGTCGCCCGAAGCGGACGCCGACGACGAGGACGGCGAAGTCGACGAGGAGTCGGTAGCCCGGGACTGACCGCCGTGAGGGCGCCGGTGTCGTCGGTGTCGTCGGTGTCGTCGGTGTCGTCGAGCGTCGCTCGATCGCGATTCGTTCTCAGGTACCGTCTTCGACCTCGAGCATTCGTTCTCGAAGCTCCCGTCCGCGGTCAGTTTCGACCGTCAACTCGGGGACGGGAACCGAGCTCCCGTCCTCGTCGATGGCGACGAACGTAAACGAGGACTCGGTCGTTTTCTCCGTCTCGCCGGTTCGGGGCTCCTCGCGCCAGGCTCGGAGCCCGACGTGGACGCTCGTTCGACCCGCGTCGTAAACGAACGCTTCGACCAGCGCCGTGTCGCCGATCCCGATCGGTCGCTCGAAGTCGAGTTCGTTCACGCGGGCGGTGACGCAGGTTTCGCCGGCGAAACGCATCGCCGACATCGCGGCGACCTCGTCCAACCACTTCATCAGGTTCCCGCCGTGAAGCGTCTCGTTGTTGTTCGCGTGGTTCGGCTGAACGCGAAATCGGTTCTCGATGTGCGTCTCGAGGACGGTCGGCATACCACCTCCTACGGGGGACAGGAAAAAAGCGGTCGGGCCGGCAGCTACGCGTCTCGGCCCAGTTCGGCCAGCAGGTGCGAGACGTGAATCCGATCGCTCGACCCCTCCTGCATCTCGAACTCGATATCTGCGGCGAGTCGGTGCATCCGCGCCAGTTTCTCGCCCTGGTATCGCTTGCGCGAGAGCCGCAGAACCGAGTCGAGAACTTCCTCGCCGTCGAGTCCTTCGTCGACGAGCAGGTCGTCGAGGGTGCTGCGGGCGTCCGTGAACTCGCCCGCCTCGGCGTCGTCTAACAGCTCCTCGATCTCGTCCTCGAGGCCGACCTCGCCGATGGTCTCGTAGGCCGCCTGCATCGTGAGTTCGCCCTCGTCCTCGACGGTCGTCTGGGCCGCCAGGATCGCCTGCCGGAGGTTACCGCCCGCGTAGCCCGCGACGAACTCGAGGCCGTCCGCGTCGTACTCGACGCCCTCTGCCTCGACGATGCGCTCGAGGACGCCCACGATCTCCTCGCTGGCGGGAGCGCGCACGGAGACGGGGAAACACCGCGAGCGGATCGGCGGAATGAGCTTCGTGGGCTGGCGGGTGGCGATGATAAACTGCGTCGTTCGGTGGTGTTGTTCCATGATCCGGCGCAGGGCCTGCTGGAAGTCCTCGCGGACGTCTTCGGCGTTGTCGAGCAGGATCGTCTTGTACTCGCCGGAGACGGAGGCGTAGCTCGCGGATTCTTTGAGGACGTGGTTGATCATGTCCCGCTTGGACCACGACGAGCGCCCTACGAGAAACTGTGCGAAGCGCGGATCGTTCTTGATCTCCGTCTTCGTCCGGCCGAAGAAGTCGGCGACGTTGATCTCGATCAGGTCGTTGTCCGGGTCCGCGTGTGCCTCGCGGGCGAGTGCACGCGCCGCCGCCGTCTTGCCGCTGCCGGGCGGGCCCTGCAGGAGGAGGTTGATCGGCTCGTCGACGGCCCGCGTTAGGTACTCGCGGGCGTCGTCCTGTGGCAACTCGGCCAGCTCGGGGGCGTGGGTATCGGTCCACAGCGGCGCGTCCATCGCTCGGCCGTAGGGTCGGGTCGGGTAAGAATCGGTCGGTTGGAAGCGAGGATCGGCGGTCGCGTCTAGTCGTCCGCGTCGTCTTCGTCGTCGGTCTCGTCTCCGTTTTCATCCCCGTCGTCGGCATCCTCGTCGACGTCGTCCGGAAGCGCGTCGATCGTGAACGTCGATTCGACGCGCTCGCCGTCGTCGTCCTCGAGCGCCGTCGCGTCGTCGCGGTCGTCCGACTCGCCCTCGTAGAGGACGGCGGTAAGTTCCTCGTCGTCCGCGACGTCGACGTCATCGTCGAGTTCGACGGTGACGTTGCTATGCTCGCCGGGATCGATGTCGTCGCTTGCACCGATCACGTCGCCGTCGTCGTCTTCGATCGCGACGAATCCTTCGGCGGGAATCGCGACGTCCGCCGTGATTTCGTCGTCGGACGCGGCGACGACGGAAACGTCGGGGGTGGTGTGGAACTCGAGGTCGATCGACTCGAGTTCGCCGTCACCGTCGGTGAAGACGCCGATCGTCCGCTCGCCGGGTGCCACACCGGTCGTCTCGACTTCGAAGCTGATCTCGGCGCCTGTCTCTTATACACATCTCTGAGCCTG